>CAJLHL010000061.1 GCA_905206455.1 uncultured Eubacteriales bacterium | reverse complement strand
ATTCTTTAGTGCGAAGCATAAGCGTACATAGTGCTCTGCCGTCTGCCTGAAAGCGAAAGCGATCTGCTGGAAAGCATGCATATCTGGCCGGACAATGAGATCGGAGCATGGTACTATCTCACTGTTCAGGAAGCGACTAACAGTCATGATTTTGAACGCAAAGAAGATGGCGTTCACGAACGCTGGACAGCGCTGAAAGAAGATCCGGACTGGACACGGTATGAAAATTAGAACAGCAATCGATACGCAGCAGCGGACAATTCCTTTTATCTTGTTAAAAGCCGGGGAATATTCCCCGGCTTTTTTCGTCTCTCCGTAAACGGAGAACTCTGTCTGCCGATATATTTGCATGAATTTCCGGCCGTCCCTGTTTTAAAAGAATGAAATGTGATCTGCGTAATTTTGTTTTATTAGATCATTCGTAAAAAATTTACCGGGAAACGCGAGAGATTCTATGGAAAAACCGCGAATGTGATATAATAAAATAGTATAATACAAGATGGCTCTGGCCGGCGTCAGGGTTCACTTCGCGGTTTTCAGGAACGTAACGCCTTTCTATGGAATGCTGGAGAAGACGATACTTTCCGGAACCGCAATTAAAATGATCCGAAGTCTGGCCGGGCGAAACTGGCAGAACTTCGTCCCGATTCGGAAAAGAAACGGGAAAATGGTGTGCAAGGAGGCAGACATATGAGTAATCGAATTATTACCATAAGCCGTGAATTCGGCAGCGGCGGCCATACCGTGGGAAAGAAAGTAGCGGAGCGTCTGGGCATCCCGTGCTATGATAATGAGCTGATACAGAAAATCGCAGAGCAGAGCGGTTTTGTGGAGGAATATATCAAAGAAGAGGGCGAGCATGTGCCGCAGAGCAGCTGGCTGGCGTCCGCTTTTACAGGATGGAACTGGAATGGTCCGTCTAATCAGGATCTGCTCTGGACGATTCAGCGGAATATTATTCTGGAGCTCGCGGAAAAGGAGTCCTGCGTCATTGTAGGACGCTGTGCGGATTTTATTCTGCGGGATAAAAACTGCCTGCGGGTATTTATTCACGCCAGTATGGAAAAGCGTGCGGTCCGCATCGTCAACGAGTACGGAGAGCGCAGGGAAGCGCCGGAGCAGCGTCTGAAGAGCAAAGATAAGCGCCGCGCTTCTTACTATCGCTTTTACACCGATATGAAGTGGGGGCAGTCCCAGAATTATCATATCGCGCTGGACAGCGGAGAGCTGGGGCTGGATAAGTGCGCCGACATCATTTGTAGTCTGTATTGAAAAGGGCAGACGGCTGTGAAGAAATATTATGATGTGCTGGCGCGGTGCCCTCTTTTTGAAGGAATGGAAGAGACGGAGCTCTTCGGCATGCTGGATTGTCTCGGAGCGCGGACGATAGAGGTCTCCCGCGGCGAAACGGTATTTCTCGAAGGCGATCCGGCGGAGGATATCGGAATTCTTTTGTCCGGGGCGGTGCAGATCGTACGGAATGATTACAGCGGGAACCGCAGTATTCTGGCAGACGCCGGGCCTTCGGAATTGTTTGGAGAGGCATTTGCCTGCGCGCAAGTCCGGGCCATACCGGTGAGCGTAGTCGCTGTCTGCGACAGCGAGATTCTGCTGGCGGACTGCAGAAGGATACTTCACGTCTGCGGCAATACCTGCAGGTTTCATACGCAGCTGATCCGGCGTCTTCTGCGTATCGTAGCTGAAAAAAATCTGATGCTGAATCAGAAGATCGAGATCATTTCAAAGCGCACGACGAGAGAAAAACTCATGGCTTATCTTTCCCTTCAGGCCAAGAAAAATGGAAGTCCGGAATTCACGATTCCTTATGACAGGCAGGGATTAGCGGATTATCTGGGCGTAGAACGCAGCGCGATGTCGGCGGAAATCAGCAGGCTGCGGAAAGAGAAAATACTCGAGTGTGAAAGAAGCAGATTTAAAATGCTGGTCAGCCGAAATAAGGAAGAATAAGGAAAAATATCGTATTTTTTCTGCCAATATCTGAGATTTTTCGCTGCCGTACTCATCTTTGGTATAATACTGAGATTGTATGCATGTTAATGTCAACGTAGTTATCCATCATAAGCATGTACAGTAAGGAAGTGCCTATTGAAGATCTACAAACACGACGGAAGATGCAATATATCAGGAGAAAGGATGCGTCAAACAAGAGAACGGGAAAATTTATCTCAGGAACAGCTGGCGGCGAAGCTTCAGCTGGCAGGATTAAATATTACTCAGAAAGCGGTCAGCAGGATGGAAACCGGCAAACGTGTGATTGCAGATTATGAGCTGCCGTATCTGGCAGATGTTTTGGATGTTACAATATATTATCTTTTAGGTATGGAAGAGATCCAGCGTGCAGATAATTATATATCTTAGACGAAGATACCGGAAAAGTGTACGCAGAGATCGTGCCTTTCGCCGGTATTTTAATTTTTGCCGGCAGGGAAAACAGATGCGCGGCATGATGGGCAGGACTCCGGCAGCCGGAAATTTCCGACTGTCCGGAGAGAACCGGCTGCGACCGGACGGATCTTCTGCGGAAGATATTTCGAAAGCGGAACCGGATTCCCTGAATGATCCTGCACTCTGCGGGACGGAGTTTTTCGATCTCTCAGCGATTATCGATTTTTTCCGGGTAGAGGTCATGGTACATCAGCCGGCGTTCTGCCGTCTCCTGCCAGCGGGTACCCGGCCTGCCGTAGTTGCAGTAAGGATCGATTGAGATTCCTCCCCGGGGCGTAAATTTTCCCCATACTTCGATGTATTTCGGATCCATCAGGCGGATCAGGTCTTTCATGATGATATTGACGCAGTCTTCGTGAAAGTCTCCGTGGTTGCGGAAACTGAAGAGATAGAGTTTCAATGATTTACTCTCTACCATGCGGATATCCGGGACATAAGAGATCGTGATCGCAGCGAAATCCGGCTGTCCGGTGATCGGACAGAGGCTGGTGAATTCCGGGCAGTTGAATTTGACGAAATAGTCGTTGTCCGGATGTTTGTTGATAAATGTTTCTAAGAGTTCCGGAGCATAGTCATCCGGGTATTTTGTGCCCTGATTCCCCAGCAGAGTGATGCCGTCGGTTTCTTTTTCGTTTCTTCCTGTCATATTTTTTCTCCTATGGAATTATTTGTTTTATCGGAATTTTATGGATTCTTCGCGGTTTCTCGGAATTTCGCTCCGCAGGAGATATCGCGCTCTTCACGGAGTTCGCCGGTTTTGCAGACAGAAACAGCGGAATATCATTTGCCGTTATACGGGTGTCTCTGTTCGTTTAACGGTATCGGCAGGCGGCTGGTGGTTTTTAAATGCGATTTTTACCGCAGAAATCGTGTCGTTTAAGGATATTGCCGGATGCGGGACATCAGCAGAGGATCTTCGCGAAATCTGCCGCGAAGTGTGGACGTATAAGTCTTGGCGCCGGCTTTTTTGATGCCTCTGGCGCTCATACAGCTGTGTTTGCCGCTGATCAGCACAGCGACGTCCCGGGATCGGGTTATTTTTTGTACGATATCGGCGATGTCAGCTCCGATTCGTTCTTGGAGCTGAAGGCGCCTGGAAACCATATCCGCGATTCTTGCGATTTTGCTGAGGCCGATGACTCTGCCTGCGGGGACGTAGGCTACTGTTACGCTCATATCGTACATGAGCGCGAGATGATGTTCGCAGTGGCTGAAAATCTCGATGTCCCGCACGACTACCATATCCTGATCGGATTCGCAGAATTCACTTTCCTCTTCGAAAGTTTTGCAGAACATATCTGCGATTTCGTCATTTGTGTAATTCATGCCTTCGAACATTTCGGCATACATACGAGCCACTCGGGCAGGGGTATCCGCCAGTCCTTCTCTCTGCGGGTCGTCGCCCAGGGCGGTAAGTATGCCCCGGATATGTTCTTCTATCGCTTTCTGGTCGATTGCCATGGTTTTGCTCTCCTTTGTGATTTTGACGCTCTACACGCCGCGGGTCTGAGGATCCCAGATCTGTTTGTGCATCTGAAGTCTCAGGGATACGCCGTTCATGCGGTTTTCTTTCATGAATTCCACGAGATCGGCGGGTTCGATTTCACCGAAGACCGGGCTGAGATGTACGCTGCATTTTTCGGCGAGATCGTAAGCGTCGATGACAGTGGCTGCCCGACGCAGGTCCTGGGAACTTCCCGCCACGAATTTTACGGTGTCCTGAGAGGTCAGGAGATCGAAATTGGAAACTCGCATCATGATTTCCATCTCGCTGGAAGGCAGCTTATAATCGAGTGTGAAGGCGGGACGCTTTTTCAGGCCGGCAAGAGGAGCGATATCGGCGGAACCGTTGGTTTCAATTTCCACGCGGATCCGGTCGTCCGTATTCAGGAGTTCGATCAGAGAGCTGATATTTTCCTGAAGGAGAGGCTCGCCGCCGGTGAGCGTAACATTTCTGACTCCGCTGAACCGCACCGCATCGAAAATCTCTTCTGCGGACATTTCGGAATACGGAGTGTCAGGCTGGTTGACCCAATCGGTGTCGCAATAGCTGCAGGTGAGGTTGCAGCCCGGAAATCTGATGAAATAGGCCAGTTCCCCCAGACGGTTTCCCTCGCCGTTTATACTGACGAAGTGTTCTGCTATTTTGAATTTTTTCATTTTGTCCCTTTCTGTTTTTCTGTCCCGGCGATTCAGAAGATGAGAATCGTTCGGCTGTCTGTTTTCAGAGCGGAATACGGGTGGAATGTTCTCTCTGTCTTTTTCAGATGCGGTTCGGTCTGCGAGGCGGAGGTACTGCGGAAATACCAAGTGGAAGGAGAGCGCCGCCGGACGTCATTTCGGCGTGTAAGAGGCGCGGTTGTTCGGCGTTTCGTATACGGTGGACTCCAGTATGCGGTAACCTTTTTCCGTCATCCGGTCATAGAAATATTTTGCAAAATTTTCTGCAGTGGGGCGGAAGTCGACCTGCTCGATCAGAAAATTTTCCTCTGTCAGCGCTTCGAATGTTTTTTCACGCAGAGAGCCTCTTTCGATGATGAGCCTGTGATCCAACGCTTCCGTTTCTTCCCGCAGGTCTTTTTTGAGATCCCCGAAATCTGTGACCATGCCCCGGGTCTGGGACTGCCGGCTCAGTTCTTCCGCCCCGGCGGTGATGAGCACCTTCCACCGGTGCCCGTGAATATTAGCGCATTTTCCGTCATAATCTTTGAGGAAATGCGCTGAGTCAAAGCTTTCATTCGCCGTAATTTTATACATCAGTCTGCCTCCAAAATAAAAAGGCGCCCGCCAAGGGACGCCTGTAAGAAACGCGAATCACCGCCTTGCCGCCCGGCGGGCGGAGTCGGCGGAAGTTCTCTACAAGGTCCGAGTTTTGTTTTGCGACAGGATGGTACCAATGAACTGTCGGATCGTATCGGTTTAATTTTTGTCTCATCTATGATATCTCAGGTCTCGGCGCTTGTCAAACTCCGATCGCCGGAGACTCTGCTGCCGGAGGCTCAGTCCTGCTCTTTGGAAAGCGGTATCGTTTTGATGCGCTGTCTGTAAACTCTGCTGAAGAGATAGAAGGCGCAGGTCAGCGAGAAAATTTCAGCGAAGGGGTAGGACAGCCACACGCCGGTGACGCCCCACATCCTGGAGAAAATCCATGCAGCCGGCAGGATGCAGATCAGCTGGCGCATAAGAGTCATGATCAGACTGTATGTACCCAGTCCCAGAGCCTGAAACAGCGTAGAGAATATGATGCCGAACGCTGCAGGAATAAAGCAGAGACTGAGCAGACGCATCGCCGAGACGCCCATTTTCAGCATATCTTCCGAATCGCTGAAGACCGACATGATCTGTGAAGGGAAAATCTGGAATATGATGAGTCCCAGCGCCATGATCACACCGGCGGTGAGCAGGGATAGTTTTAATGTCTGCAGCAGACGCTCCCGGTTTTTCGCACCGTAGTTGTAGCCCATGATCGGGATTGCTCCCTGGTTCAGACCGAAGACTGGCATGAATACGAAAGACTGGACTCGGAAGTAAACGCCGAGGACCGATACCGCCGTTTCGGAGAAGCCCATGAGTATGATATTGAGGAATACGTTTACGAGAGACGGAATCGCCTGCATGATCATACCCGGCAGCGCTACGGTGTAGATGTCTTTGATGATTCTCGCGGAAAGCCGGAATCCTTTGAAAGAGATTTTCACGATATGATCTTTAAAGAAAAGGAAACCGAGTACGATAGACATTCCCACAAACTGTCCGATAACTGTGGCGATGGCCGCGCCCTTGACTCCCATCGCCGGACATCCAAAGTGTCCGAAGATAAAGATCGGATCCAGAATGATATTCGTGATACATCCCGCGATATTTGAAATCATCGGAAGAATCATATTTCCTGTGGACTGCAGGATTTTTTCTCCTGTGACCTGCAGGAATACAAAACAGGAGAATCCTGTGATGATATTGCTGTAATCGATCGCCTGTCCTACCAGATCCTGCGTGTCGGAGAACGTCTGGTAAAACAGTTTCGAGAAAAACAGCGTGAAGATCAGAAAGAGAAGCCAGTTGAAAATAGCAAGGACAAATCCGTGTGTAGCCGCGGAGTTGGCTTCATCGAATCTCTTTTCTCCCAGACGCCGGGAGATCAGGGAGTTGAGTCCCACGCCCGTACCGACGCCTACGGCTACGATGAGCATCTGAATCGGGAATACCAGTGTGACCGCGGCCAGAGCGCGTTCGCTCAGCTGCGCTACGAAAATGCTGTCGACGATATTGTAGACCGCTTGAAGAGTCATGGAACAGATCGCAGGGATCGCCATGCTGTAGAGCAGTTTCGGAACCGGCATCACTCCCATTTTATTTTCCGGCAGCGCCGGAGAACCGGACGGCCGTTTTATGGAATTTTCGGACATAAAATCATCTCCAATCTGCCGCTGACGCTGGCGGCTGCTTGCTTCAGAAAAAGGACGCGCGTCAGATGTGCCTTTCTTTTCCGCTGAATAATTTCGGTTGTAAATCTTTTCCGTGCAGAGTCGGTTTCTGCAGATAATAAAATACAGATTTAACGGAGTGTTAAAATCTGTATTGGCTATTATAGCATCATGTACACAGGTGTACAATATGCAGGAGGCGATTTATGGGGAGATTTGAAGAAAAATTTGTCATTGACAGGTACAGATAGGTGAATTAAAATGAAAGAAAGTGCAGAGACCGCACGAAGGGGTACACCACCGCGGGTGTAGATCTTCGTGCGTTTTTTTGTATCCGGGACTGAGAAAGGAAAATCAGACCGGTTGAGAAAGGAGCCGATGATGGCAGTAATAAATGGAAAAAAAGAACCCGGAGCCGACGGAAGGACTCTGTCTGAGTATCTGGAGAAGAACGGATATCATCCGGGGCGGATTGCGGTGGAATGCGACGGTGAGATCCTGCCGAAGAACCGCTACGGGGAAAAAGTAATACGGGACGGTGAAATCATCGAAATCGTCAGTTTTGTAGGCGGCGGATGAAAGACGGACGCGGATTCGGCTGTACGGCGCCTGAAGAGACAGAAATGCGGAGTGCGGCAGAGCGGAAGAGAGACGGGGATGAGAAATGAATTATACATTGGAAGATATTTTTCAAACGCTGGACCGGCGGCATACGCGGGAAGTGCGGGAAAAACTGTGGAATGCGCGGGTGGGAATCGGCGGCATCGGAGGCCTGGGCTCTCATACCGCTGTCGCTTTGGCAAGGGCGGGGATCGGCAGACTTCACATCGTGGATGATGATGAGGTGGATCTTTCGAATATCCATCGGCAGGCGTATTTTCTCCGTCAGGTGGGGAAAAAGAAGACGGAAGCTCTGACAGAAATCATTAACGATATCAATCCATATATCCAAGTGACGGCAGACTGCTGCAGAGTGACAGAAGAAAACATCCCAGAGCTTTTTGCAAAAGACGGGATCATCTGCGAGGCGTTTGATCTGGCGGAAAATAAAGCGGCTTTTGTCAACGGGGTGCTGACGTCGCTGCCGGAGGCGATACTCGTCAGCGGCAGCGGAATGGCGGGCTGCGGCGATACGAATCTGATCCGAACGCGCCGCGTTGCGGAGCGCTTTTATATCTGCGGCGATGAAAAAAATGGTCTGGAGTCCGGGCAGAAGCTGATGGCGCCCCGTGTGGCCGCCTGTGCGGCTCATCAGGCCAACGCGGCGCTCCGCCTGATTCTCGGAGATCTGTGAGGCGGGGAAGCGACCGGCAGATGATGATGCGGCGTACTGACCGGAGAACGCCGCGGTTTGACATGACTTAGAATACTGATCTGAAGACTATGAGAAGAAAGGAAGAAACTATGGCGAACAGTGAAGATAAATGGAGCATCGGAGGACATGAATTTTCCTCCCGGTTTATTCTCGGATCGGGAAAATATGATCTGGATCTGATTCAGGCGGCGGTGGAATGCGCCGGCGCCGAAATGATCACTCTGGCTCTGAGACGGGTCAATACCGCAGGCGACGGAAATATTCTGGACTACATCCCGGAGGGAGTGACGCTGCTGCCCAATACTTCGGGAGCGAGAAATGCGGAGGAGGCGGTGCGGATCGCCCGGCTGGCCAGAGAGGCGGGATGCGGAGATTTTGTGAAAATCGAAGTCATCCGGGATTCCAAGTATCTGCTGCCGGACAATTACGAGACGGTGAAAGCCACGGAAATTCTGGCGTCGGAAGGGTTTGTGGTGATGCCTTACATGTATCCGGATCTGAATGCCGCCAGAGATCTTCAGAATGCGGGCGCTGCGGCGATTATGCCGCTGGCGTCGCCTATCGGCTCAAATAAGGGTCTGTGCACGAGAGATTTTATTCAGATTCTCATTGATGAAATCGATCTGCCCATTATCGTAGACGCCGGCATCGGCCGGCCTTCGCAGGCTTGTGAAGCCATGGAGATGGGAGCCGCGGCGATCATGGCAAATACGGCCATCGCTACCGCCGGGGATATTCCCGCGATGGCCGGTGCGTTCCGGAAGGCCATTGAGGCGGGAAGAAGCGCGTATCTGGCGGGTATGGGAAGGGTGCTCACGAAAGGAGCCTCTCCTTCTTCTCCGCTGACGGGTTTTCTCGCTGACTGAGGCTAAGTGTAGAAAAAGATTTATTTTCGGAGCCTGATTTCCAGGGATGTGTGACTGGTAAATCCGGCGTCAGAACGGATACGAAGCCGGAGCGCCGGCCGTGTTGCGGATTCGGAGCGCGTGGATTCCATCCGGTGCCGCCGGGCGGCGGGATGCGCCGCAGGCTGTTGAAATGGAGAAGAGAGGATCTGGTATGGAAATAGATAATAGAAAGAAAATTCCCGAGAGCCACATGGAATATCTGCCGGGAATGGAGGTTCTGGAGAAGTCCGATCTCATGGACCGGGTGCTGAAAGCGGCGGCAGAATACCGCCCCGAGTCTTATACCTCAGAGGATGTGAGGGTGGCTCTGGGAAAAGAAACGCTGTCACCTTATGATTTCGGAGCTCTGCTCTCACCGGCGGCCCAGCCGCTTATCGAAGAAATGGCGCAGAGAGCGCAGCAGGAAACCCGAAAGCATTTCGGCAATTCGATTTACATGTTTACGCCGCTTTATATCGCGAATTACTGCGAAAACTACTGTATTTACTGCGGTTTCAACTGTCACAATAAGATCAGAAGAGCAAAACTCAATTTCGAACAGATCGAGCAGGAGATGCAGGCCATCGCCGCCACCGGTCTGGAGGAAATTCTCCTTTTGACAGGGGAGAGCCGGAAAATGTCGGATGTGGAATACATCGGAGAGGCGTGCAAAATCGCAAAAAAATATTTTAAGCTGATCGGTCTGGAGATCTATCCGGTGAATTCCGATGAATATGCTTATCTGCATCAATGCGGCGCGGATTTTGTCACTGTTTTTCAGGAGACCTATGATCCGGAAAAATATGAGACGCTGCATCTGGGAGGACACAAGAGAGTCTTTCCGTACCGTTTCAGCGCTCAGGAGCGGGCTGTTCTGGGAGGTATGCGCGGCGTAGGGTTCGCGGCTCTTCTGGGGCTCTCTGATTTCAGAAAAGATGCTTTCGCTACAGGGATGCATGCTTATCTGCTGCAGAAAAAATATCCTCACGCGGAAATCGCCTTTTCCTGCCCCCGCCTCAGACCGACCATCAATCATGAGGAAATTAACCCGAAGGATGTGCACGAAACCCAGCTTTTGCAGGTGATCATGGCGTACCGGATTTTCATGCCTTTCGCCAATATCACGATTTCCACCAGAGAGGGACAGCGTTTCAGAGACAATGTGATCAGCATCGCGGCCACGAAGATCTCCGCCGGCGTCAGCACCGGCATCGGCAGTCATGTAGAGGAAATCGAAGAAAAGGGAGACGAGCAGTTTGTCATCTCCGATGACCGATCGGTGGACGAGGTCTATCAGGCCATAAAGGACAGGGGCCTTCAGCCGGTGATGAATGATTATGTTTATGTATAAGGAAGAGGAAAGAGATCCGCGGAACGGGACAGATGAGACGGGCGGCGGAAAGGGCGCAGCAGAAGGCGGATTTCGAATCATCGCGGTGACAAACCGGCATCTTTCGGCGGGCGATTATTTTGAGCGCATGGAGAAGATCGTCTCTTCCGGCGCAGACGCAGTCATCGTCCGGGAAAAAGACCTGAAAGAAAGGGAATATGAAGAATTAGCCCGCCGGGTCATAAAAATCTGTGAAAGGGCGCAGATCAGCTGTATCCTGCATACTTATGCGGAAGCGGCGGTGCGGCTGAATTGCCGGAAGATTCATTTCCCGCTGCACGTGCTGCGGGTGCTGAGCCGGAGTCAGGAAACGATGCTCAGACATTTCAGTACCGTGGGGGCGTCGGTTCACTCTCCGGAGGAAGCCCGCGAAGCGCAGGCTCTGGGAGCGGATTATGTGACCGCGGGTCACGTTTTCGCTACCGACTGCAAAAGAGGGCTGGAACCCAGAGGACTGGAGTTTCTCCGAGAGACCGTAAATGCTGTATCGATTCCCGTTTTCGCTATCGGCGGAATCTCCGCGGAAAATGTGAAGGCGGTAAGAAAGGCCGGCGCGGCGGGGGCATGTATCATGTCCCAGATGATGAGAGGAGAATTTTATGAAAAGTAAAGGATCCTGCGATACTTGTTCTTACTATATTTATGACGCGGAATATGATACCTATTTCTGCGATATCAGCCTGGATGAGGATGAGATGTACAAATTTCTCACGGATTCCTTCCGGGACTGCCCGTATTATCTCCTGTATGACGAATATAAAATCGTGGCAAAGCAGAATTAGACAAAATGGTGCCGGCTGTCTCAAAAATCGGGAGACGTCGGCACTTTCTTATATGTTTCGTCATTCATTAAGAATTTCTTATATTAGTTCAAATATGATTGACGTTACGATGATGCAGGGCTAAAATAAATCTGACTTAAGCAGTTTACAAATTTTTTACAGAGTTCTGAATTTCGCGGATTTCAGAGAGAATTCCCTGCAAGTCAGCAGGGTCTCCGGAATAGATTATAAAGTCTGCGAAAAACCTTCCGAAAAACTGGGGGAGTTTTACGGGAAGAATAATTCTGTAGGAAACGTATCAGTTGATTCAGCTCGGAATACAGGGGATAACCGGGGGTGTAAAAATGGATAATTCAATCTGGAAAAAAACGTGGACGCGTATGAGGCAGACTGCCGGGCAAACCGCTGGCAAAATCAGAAATACTTTAAACAGAGTTTTTCACAGGCCGGCTGCCTTTGTCCGGAGAGTGACAAGGAGGCCTGTCGCTAAGATCCGAAAATGGGAGGAGCGGCCGTTTCTCTTTACCGTAGGGCTGGGACTGCTGCTCTATCTGATCATAGAGATGCTCAGCAGACGTTCCGTCATCGACGGCGCGGCGTATCTGATTCAGCACCCGCTGCTGTTTCTCTACAATTCTCTGATCGTCATCGTCACATTGTCTATAGCTTTACTGTTTCGAAAAAAAGAGTTCATGTACTCGCTGATTTCTATCGTTTGGCTGGGTCTGGGCATCACCAACTGTGTGCTTCTGGGGTTTCGGACGACGCCGCTGAACGCCATGGATTTCAGAACATTTAAAAATGTCATGAGCATCGTCAACGTATATTTTACAAAGGGACAGATTATCATGATCGCTGTCGGCGTCATTCTGGTGGCGGGTATCATCGCGCTGATCTTCGTGAAATCTCCGAAGATAAAGCGAAGCCCGGCGAGAGCTCTGGCGTCTATCGCGGTGCTGGGCGTTACGCTTTCGGCGGCAACGACTTTTTCCGTCTCTTCGGGATCGCTGGCAACGACGTTTCACAATATTCAGGATGCATATAAGGATTACGGTTTCGCTTATTGCTTTGCCTGCAGCGTAGTAGACCGGGGAATCTCAGAACCGGAGGATTACAGCCGGGAGAGTATTCAGTCGGTGGTGGATGAGATCAATCAGGCCGGAGGCAATGCGGAAGTGGTAAAATCGGAGAAAGCGACGGAAGAGACGCCGAATATCGTATTCCTTCAGATGGAGTCTTTCTTTGACGTAAACCACTTGAAGGATGTGACATTCTCTGAAAATCCGGTTCCGAATTTTACCTCGATGAAGGAGAATTATACTTCCGGATGGCTGACCACGCCTTCTTTCGGCGCAGGTACGGCCAATACGGAATTTGAAGTTCTCTCCGGAATGAGTCTGGAATATTTCGGACCGGGAGAATATCCGTTTACCACAATCATGCGCGAGACCACATCGGAATCGGTAGCTTATGATCTCAAGGATTACGGTTACTCCACTCATGCGATACATAACCATACCGGAAAGTTCTACGGCCGTTATCTGGTATATCCGAATCTGGGATTTGATTCGTATACTTCTGTGGAATATATGCAGAATGTACAGCGGAATCCTCTGGACTGGGCGGAAGACAGCTGCCTGACGGAGGAAATTAAAAAGGCGATGGATTCCACACCGGAACAGGATTTTGTATTTGCCGTTTCCGTTCAGGGGCACGGAAAATATCCGACAGAGCAGATCGATCCGGATCAGACCATTACGGTTTCCGGATTTAAGGAAGAGGAAGCGGTGGGATTTGAATATTATGTCAATCAGATTCACGAGATGGACGCCTTTCTGGGCGATGTGACGGACATGTTGGAGGCGAGCGGCGAACCTTGCGTCCTCGTGGTTTACGGCGACCATCTGCCGAAATTCTCTTTCGATCCGGAAGATCTGGAGAATGAAAATCTCTATCAGACAGAATATGTGATCTGGGATAACTTCGGACTGCAGCAGAACGATAAAGATCTCAAGACCTACCAGCTCTACTCTTATGCCATGGATCAGTTAGATATGCACAGAGGCGTCATCACGTCGCTCCATCAGAAAATGGCGGGCAGCAGCAATTATTACAGCTCGCTCCACGCCCTTCAGTATGATATTCTCTATGGAGAGTCTTACTGTTACGGCGGAGTAAAGCCTTATGTCGCGACGGAGATGCAGATGGGAATCGATCCGATTACCATCCGCAGTATCGGGACAGCCGGTGAGTCGCTGTATATTATCGGAGATAATTTCACGTCGGCGAGCAAAATTTTTATCAATGGAAACCAGGTGAAGACGACCTTTATCAATTCGGGACGGATTGAAGCGATGGAAGGCGAATCGCTGGATGAAGGAGATGAGATCGAAGTCATTCAGATGAGCAGCCAGAAGACGCATCTGAGTTCCACCGGAACATGGATCTGGCATTCCAGCGGCGCGGTGAGCGCGTCAGAGGAAGACATGGATGGAAATCAGGCGATCATGTCAGAACTCAGTGAAGAGGAATTGGCCGCGGACATCAGAGAGGACGGCGCGGAGAAAAAATAGCCGGAATGGGCCGGCGATCGCGGTACTGCGGCCGGTGTTTCTGCAGAAGAAATGACAGAACGGTATGCTGCGGAACGCACGGATGAGAGTCGGAAGAAAAGCCCGGCGAAGAACCCCTTCTTTTCAAGAAGGAGTTCTTCGCCGGGCTCGTTTTTTCCCTCTTCGGGTTAAACGTATTTCTGCATAAATTTCAGTGCGTTTTTTTCCAGCCGGCTGACCTGCGCCTGAGAGATGCCGATTTCGTCAGCCACTTCGGTCTGAGTTTTTCCATCGAAAAATCTTCTGCTGAGAATATGCCGCTCTCTCGGATTGAGCCGCGACATCGCCTCTGACAGAGAGATGTTTGTCATCCAGCGTTCATCCGTGTTTTTTGTGTCTTTGATCTGGTCCATGATGAAGACCGTGTCTCCGTTGTCGCGAAATACGGGTTCGTATAGGGAAACCGTATCCTGGATGGAATCCAGCGCCCGTACCACATCTTCTCT
>CAJLHL010000060.1 GCA_905206455.1 uncultured Eubacteriales bacterium | reverse complement strand
CGGTAATATCATATATGTGTATACCGCAAATCGAATTTGCCGCTGTTTCGTATTTTCTTATCTTCAGTGGATATCGAGAGCGGCATGATACCCCTGATATACCGCGAAAGTGATGGTGTCCGGACGTACACAGTTGCCGATGGAAGCAAACTGCGGCGCGATGCCTCTGAGCTCTTCGACGACAGAAGTGTTGGCTTTTAAGCCCAGCGCCGCCGCGATGGTTTCTCCTTCCAGAACGAGATCCCCGCCGTCTTTTGTGCAGACGACACCGGAGGAAGTGACTTCCCTGCAGGTCGTGTCCGTGTAAATTTCGATACCGACTTCATCCATTTTTTTCATCAGAAGAGGGCGGTATCTGATATTTGCGTCCGGACAGAGTTCAGAACGCATTTCCACAACTTTCACTTTTTTGCCGAGGTCGGCGAGACATACCGCAAGTTCGCAGCCTACGAGACCGCCGCCTAAGACGATGACACTGTCGCCGACGCGATCTTTTTCCAGGTAATAGTCTTCGGCGAGGATCATGTTTTTCGCTTCCCGAAGACCCGGAATCGGCGGAAGGACAGGATCGCTGCCTGCGGCGACGATGATAGCGTCCGGCGCTTCTTTTTCTGCATATTCTCTCGTCACTCTCGTATTGAGACGGATTTCCACGCCTTCCTGTTCGCACAGGAGTCTGTAAGTACCGCCCAGCTGATACATTTCATATTTGAAAGGAATTGCAGCTTCTCCCTTCAGGAGTCCTCCCACTTCGTCGGTGGCTTCGCACAGCACGACCTTGTGGCCGCGGCGGGCAGCGGTATAAGCTGCGTAGAGTCCGCCCGGTCCTCCGCCTACCACGAGAACTTTGCGGGACTTCGGAGCGGGAGCCAGTTCTCCCAGGCCTTCGTCTTCTCTTCCGATCAGAGGATTGACGGTGCAGCGGCGGGTGGATGTGACGCCGCGCTCAGCCATGCAGGTGAAGCAGCGCAGGCAGCGGACGATTTCTTCATCTCTATTTTCGTAGATCTTGTTCGGCAGCTGCGGATCGGCGAGGAGGGCGCGGGCCATTTCCACTACGTCCGCTTTTCCGGATGCGATGATTTCTTCCATCATTTCAGGATCGTTGAGACCTCCCAGAGTGGCCACCGGTTTGTTCACATGTTTTTTGATCTCGGCCGCCAGATAGACGTTGCGTCCGTGATCTTCGAACCAGGACGGATGTGTGATGCCGAACGTCTTCTGGTAAGTACCGGCGGAAACGTGGATCAGATCGACATATTCTTCTACAGCCTGGGCGATTTTGATTCCTTCATCCAGGTGGTAGCCGCCTTCTACAAATTCGTCTCCGCTCATGCGGAATTCGATAGGGAATCCCGGACCGACTGCTTCTCTTACGGATTTCAGTACTTCCTGAGCCAGACGGACGCGATTTTCGAAAGAACCGCCGTATTCGTCCGTTCTGAAATTGAACAGAGGAGAGAGGAACTGATTGATCAGCCAGCCGTGTCCCCCGTGTACCATGACCATTTCGAAGCCTGCGCGTTTTGCGAGGGCGGCTGTCCTGCCGTAAGCTTCTACGATCTCGTCGATCATTTCTTTTGTCAGCTCGCCGATTTCAAGGCCGTCGGCGCGGACGCCCGCGGAAGGTCCCCACTGCGCCAGCCCCTGTTTTTTGTTCTTATCCGCGAGATAAGTGCCGGAGAACTGACCGGAGTGGGAGAGTTCTACGGAAGGGATACAGCCGTGGCGGCGGAGTGCATCTGCAGTGTAAGTGAAACTCGGAAGGCTTCCCGGAACGGAGAGATCCAGATGATATGCGTGACTTCCGTCCGTTTCCGGATGAACCATGCATTCCGAGACGGTGACAGCGGCTGCGCCGCCTTTTGCCCGGAGTTCATAGAACTTGGTGGATTTCGGTCCGATACAGCAGTCAGCCGTGATATCGGTACCTCCCATCGGAGCGGAGAAAATTCTGCTCTTAAATGTGGTGTTGCCTAATGTAATCGGGCTGCAGAGATGCGGGTATCTGTACTCCATAATTTTGTCCTCCTTGTCGAATGAACGGTGATTGCTATTGATCTCTTTTTCATGTCTGCATTCTAACATGTATATCAAAACATGTCAATACATACATGATTTTGTTTTTTATTTGCGTGACATGTTTTTTGCGGAAAACTTATTTTTGGATATCTGCGGGAATCAATGTATAATGAAAGCGACAGGAAATCTTTTTCAGATGGGGGAAAGTGTCAGAGGGCCCGTTTGGATCTGCCGCCGGCTTATGCGCCGCGGTGAAAGCGGCCTGCTGAAAGCGGAACTTGGATTTTCCTGCTGCAGAAGGATTCCGATGCGGCGCCGGGCGGCATTCGCCTTCCGGGACTTCTATCAGTGGCAGAAGCTCACGGAAATACAAAAATACAGTCTGCAGATACAGGGACGATCGGATTTTGTCATATGCGTCAGGAGGAAAGAACATGCGCGTATTGAAATATGCTATTCTCGGATTGCTGAATCAGAAGAGCATGAGCGGATATGAATTGTCTTCGGAGTTTGAATCCGCTCTGAACGAGTTTTGGAATGCAAAGCACAGTCAGATTTATCCGGAGCTGAAAAAACTGACGGAGGAGGGGATGATCACTTTTGAGACGGCGATTACCGGAAACGTACTGGAAAAGAAAATCTATACGATCACCGAGGCGGGGAAAAAGTCTTTTCGAAAATGGCTGGCAGAGGATCAGCCGATTTCTCCGACGCCGAAAGATACCTTTCGTCTCCGCGTTTTTTTTTCCAATGAGCTGCCGGTGGAACGGAGACTGGAGATGTTTGAAAATCACCTGACACAGCATCAGCTTCGCCGGGCTTATCTCGAAAAACAGATGAAAAAATTCGACGGCGTACCGGCGCGCACATCGCCTCAGTTCGGCGATTATCTGGTGCTGACCGGAGCGATCATGCGCCAGGCGATGACCTGCGAGTGGCTGGAGAAGTGTATCCGGCTCACTGAGCAGACGGAATAGCGGGAACCTGCGGAAGCGGGGAAACACAGATACCGCCGGAAGACAGGATTATTTTTGTCGAATACCGAACACCGGGCCCGCGGGAAGGAACCCCTTCCCGCGGGCCCGGTGTTTTTTGCATATATCTTTTTCCTGTCTTGACTTTTGCAGAAGGATTGCCTAAAATAAAGCGACAAATGTTTCTTTAGAGTCGCAGCAGAGTCCGGCAGATTCGTCTCACGAGGCGGTAAATTTCCGCCTGATCAGGGATTTGAGACGAATCTTCTGTTTGTTTCTGTACTGCGGCTGAAGGCGCTTTTCGCTGATTTCAAGATCTGCGGCCCATGTGCCGGAGGGCGGAAAACGAAAGAGAGCAGGCGGAGATTATGAGAAGAAAAAATGTCACGCGACAGATGATAAAGGACTATATTTCACAGGCCCTGCTGCACCTTATGCAGAAAAAGGCCTATTCGCAGATCACGATTCAGGAGATTACCGCGGAGGCGGGGGTGAATCGTTCCACTTATTACCGCAATTTTACATCGAAAGAAACGATTATTCAGTATATATTCGGCGAAATTATCGATAAATTTGATGCTTACGCGGGGGAGCCTCTGGAGCTTTCTCTGCCCAGCTGTCTTCCGGAGATGTTTCATCATTTTTATAAGTATCAGAAGACCTTTCTGATCATCCATAAAGCCGGATTGTCGCATCTGCTGCTGAACGCCTTTAACGATTACTTTAAAAAGGTATACGGTTCTGACGATTCACAACAGCTGTATGCGGTTTATTATCATACGGGAGGAATCTTTAATACATTTTTGCTGTGGCTCGATCAGGAGATGAAGATACCGCCGGACGATATGGCTCAAATCGCTTTGACATATCTTCTGAAGAACGGTATTTTTGACAGACAGGGGCGGGAGGCTGAGAGGACGGTATGAGTAAAAATACGGACCAGATCAAAAAGATCGGGAAAAATATTTCGATGTTTTGCGGTAAGATTTTTTCGATATTCCGCTGGGATATGAAAAAAATCTTTACCAACCCTATAGCGGCGATTATCGCGGTGGGCCTGATGGCGCTTCCTTCTCTGTACGCCTGGTTCAATATCGAGGCCAGCTGGGATCCCTACGGAAATACCGGAAATCTCACCGTAGCGGTGGCCAACTGCGACGACGGCTACAGTTTAAAAGGGATCGACGTCAATGTAGGAAATTCTATCGTGGATTCTCTGGCGGGCAACGACAGCATCGGATGGCGCTTTATGAGCAAGGACGACGCGATCAAAGGCGTGGAGTCCGGCGAATATTATGCGGCACTCGTCATTCCCGATGATTTCAGCCGGGACATGATGAGCGTTCTGACGCCGGAGATGGTGCGTCCTGAATTAGAATATTATGTAAATGAAAAGAAGAATGCGATCGCTCCTAAAATCACAAATACAGCGATGAGCACGGTTCAGCAGCAGGTGAACGCTACTTTTATCGATCAGGGAATGACGATGATCTGCGACACGATTATCGAATTGTATCAAGCGTATGCAGATTCTGATCTTTCGGATCTTTCTCCTGTGGATGCGGAAAAATCCCTGGAAAATGCCATTTCACTGCTGGAGCAGGTCTCCGATCACCTGGGCGAGACCCGGATGCTGCTAAGCGTATTTAAGGATACCGGAGATACGGTGGATTCTCTTCTCGAGATGGTTCAGAAGACGCTGGATAAATCTTCTGAATCTCTGACAAAGACAGAGGATACCATAAATGCGGTTACCGGTTCCGCGGATCATCTGGGAGCTTCTCTTTCGGGTGTGATCGATTCGCTGGATCTGCTGATGGATACCACGGATGAATCTGTCTCTCTGATTGACGGACTTTTGAAGGATGCGTCTCCCGGCATCATCGCCGGTGCGGACAGTGCCGCCGGCGCCGCAGAAGATATCAGCAGCGCAGTCAGCCGCTGCATCAAGCCGGTTCAAAAGATGGAGGAACTCTGCACCAGCCTGGCGGATCAGCTTCAGAAGTCTATCGACAGCGGTCTGATCAAAGAAGAACATCAGGTGACGATTACCGATCCGAAGGATCCGGATAAGACGGTTACACTGAGTCTTTATGATTCTTTTCAGAAGGCGGTCAAATCTCTGCGATCTGCAGCGTCCCGTCTTTCCGATACGGCGGATCAGCTGAAGACGGTGAGGGACGAACTGAATGAAATGGCGTCGGATCTGAGAGACGGCGCCGAAGTGACGGCGGCGGATATCGAAAAAATCCGCAAAGACGCGGGCAAAGCTGCAAGTCTCATGACTGGAGCGGTCAGGGAATTCAACGGTACGGCGAAGGATGAAATCGAAAATTGCGCTTCTTATCTGGCCGATACTGCAGATCAGCTGATTCAGACCAGCGGCGACCTGTCGTCGATTCTGCCTTATCTGGATATCACGATTGACGGAGGCCGTAAATCCCTGACTTCGGCCGAAAATGTCATAGATAAGACAGCAGAGCTGATCGGCAGTTTCAATGATACTCTCATCGAGAGCATCGGAAATCTCCGGGAACTGAAGGAAGATGTTCACGATATTCAGTCTTCTGTCAACGTGAAGACCGTTCTGGAGGACGCTCTCGGTGTAGATTTTGACAATTATGCGAATAATACGGCAGAATTTGCGGAGTTTCTGTCGTCGCCGGTAAAGCTGGATACGAAGACGCTGTATCCGATTAAGACGTACGGTTCTTCGATGACGCCGTTTTATTCGATTCTCGCGATATGGGTGGGCTGTACGCTTCTTCTGGCGCTACTGAAAGTAGATGTAAAAGAAAGCGAAGGAATCCGTCTGAGCCGATACCGGCATTATCATCTGTATCTGGGCCGTTATCTGATTTTTATGCTGTTTTCCATCATACAGGCAGTCATCATCTGTCTGGGAGATCTGTATCTTCTGGGAATCCAGTGCGAGGCTCCGGGCAGATTTCTTCTGGTGGGCGTGCTGGCCGCCGTCACTTTTTCCAATATCGGCTATACTTTGACAATCTGCCTGGGGGATGTGGGGAAGGCGATTTATATCGTGTTTCTGATCATACAGGTCGCCGGCGCGGGAGGAACGTTCCCGGTAGAGCTGACGCCGAGCTTTTTCAATGATCTGAATCCGTTTATGCCGTTTACTCACGGGATCAACGCTATGCGGGAATGCATCGGAGGATTTTACGGCCACAATTACGTTCATAGTCTGATGAAGATGTGTGTGTATTTCCCGATTTTCCTGATCTTCGGCACGGTATTCCGCAAGCCGCTGATCCGGATGATGAAATTTTTCCACAGAAAACTGGATGAGACGGGCATTATGTAGGGAAAGACGGGCGCTGCGCCGTCCGTCTGTACACTTGCGCTGAGCTGCTGCGGCAAAGACGGGGAAGGAGATCCGGTGGAATCTCCGGGTATTTCTATGACGGTGGATCAGAACAGGCTTTCCGTTCAAATTACTCCTTGTAGCGATATATCAAATGTTATAAAATATAAAAATGTCCGCTGTATACGATAGATTGAATGCGCGGAGAACAGCGGAGGCTGAGATTATTTTGAGAGTATTTGAAATAGATGGAGAAACAGAAGCAGTATGAACAGGAAAAGTGAATATATCGACGGATTTCGGAAGGGTATTCCCATCGGGCTCGGGTATCTTCCGGTATCTTTTACCTTTGGCGTAATGGCGGTGGCGGGAGGCATTCCGGTGCTTCTGACTGTTTTTACGTCGGTGAGCAATCTGACATCCGCAGGGCAATTTGCCGGGGCGAAACTGATTTTCGCTTCAGCGGGTTATTTTGAAATCGCTCTGACCACATTTGTCATAAATATCAGGTATATGCTGATGTCTCTGGCTCTTTCTCAGAGATTGGAGGAAAAGACGAGTGTCTGGCAGCGTCTTCTCATCGGCTACGGAGTGACGGATGAAGTCTTCGCTATCGCCTCTGTGGAAAAGAAGAGGCTGACCGCTTCTTACATGTACGGTCTGATTACGGCACCCGTGGCCGGCTGGACCGCAGGAACAGCTTTGGGAGCTCTCATCTCCAGACTTCTGGTAGAGTCGGTGGCAAACGCCATGGGGATCGCTCTGTACGCGATGTTTATCGCGATTATCATTCCGCCGGCGAAAAAGTCCAGGCCTGTCGTCTTTACGATTCTGCTATCTGTAGCGGTCATGGTGGCTCTGAGTACGATCCCGCTTTTTTCTGTGATTTCCGAAGGATTTCGGGTGATTATCGCCACATTTGCCGCTGCCGGAACGGCGGCAGTCCTCTTTCCCGTCAGAGAGGAGAAATGTGTTTCTGAACCTTCTCATGCTGCGGAGGAATCTATTCGAACGTCCGGCGCAAAAGAGGACGGTGGGTTTGAATCGTCCCGTACCGGGGAGGAGGCCGCACATTTTGCCGGAGATTTAAATGAGCCGGAAGGGTCTGCCGCAGATGTCATCGAAGCGGCAGGCGGCGGGGCTGCCGAGGGAGGTGAAGCTCAGTGAAAGTGCTGATCAGTATCATCGTCATGGCGGTCGTCACTTATATCCCGAGAGTCTTTCCTCTGGTGGTTTTCCGAAGACCGATCAATAATGTATATATCAGGTCGTTCCTGCATTACGTTCCTTACGCGGTGCTTTCCGCTCTGACGTTTCCGTCGATTTTATGGTCTACAGGCAGCGTCGTAACGGCTGTTGCGGGTACGCTTACCGCAATTCTTCTGGCGTATTTCGAGCAGAGTCTGGTGGTCGTGGCCGTGGCGGCGATTCTCGTGGTTTATGCCGCGGGCGCTCTGATTTGACTGCCAAAACGGTGTGGAATCGTTTCACTGCTCTGACTGCTCGAATTTATCGGGAATTTAACCTCAGTCTGAATAACAGGAAAAGAACGGTCCGAAAGGCCGGATTCGATTTTCCATCGTCAGATTTTAAATCTGACTTTTGGAAAGCGGTTTCGGTTTTCGGACTTTTTTGTTTTGCCTGTTTTTGTCGGTGTATCACCGCCGTTTTCGACAGCGGTGATTTGTGGTATGATTTTTTTAATTGCAGCTCTGAAATGAAGAACAGGAGAAAAATGATGCTGGTAAATGATTTTAAAGGTCTGACTCTCCCCCGTCTGGGATTCGGCGCCATGCGCCTGCCGCTGCTTTCGGAAGAAAGCGGAGAGATCGACAGAAAACAGGTGAATGAGATGGTAGATTATGCCATGAAGTGCGGAGTGAATTATTTCGATACCGCATATCCTTATCACGGAGGAATGTCGGAAATCGTCATGGGAGAATCTCTGTCCCGGTATCCGAGAGAAAGTTATTATCTGGCGACGAAGTATCCGGGGCATCAGCTCAGCAGTACTTATGATCCGGAAGCTGTCTTTGAGGAGCAACTGAAAAAATGCGGCGTGGAATATTTCGATTTCTATCTCCTCCACAATGTCTACGAAAACTCGATTCAGGTCTACACGGATGCGAAATGGGGAATTTTGGAGTATTTTGCGGAGCAGAAGCGCCGGGGCAGAATCCGGCATCTGGGATTTTCCAGTCATGGCAGCATACAGATTCTGGAAGAGTTTCTGGAGTATGCGGGGGAACATATGGAATTCTGCCAGATACAGCTGAACTATCTTGACTGGACACTGCAGAAAGCCAAAGAAAAGTATGAAATGCTGACAGACCGCGGTATCGGAGTATGGGTGATGGAGCCTATCCGGGGCGGACGGCTGGCCCGTCTGTCACAGGAGGAAGAAGCCTGTCTCAGAAAGATGCGCCCGGAAGAGAGCAGCGCGGCGTGGGCGCTGCGTTTTGTCCAGGATCTTCCGAATGTTAAGATGGTACTCAGCGGTATGTCTGAGATGCAGCAGATGGTCGAAAATGCGAAGACTTTCAGCGAGGAAAAACCGCTGACATACGGGGAAAGGGAGAAGCTGCTGGAACTGGCGGAGGGAATGAAAAATTCCGTTCCGTGCACGGCCTGCCGCTATTGCTGTGGTGACTGCCCGATGCAGCTGGACATTCCTATGCTGCTGTCTGTCTATAACGAACTGCGGTTTCATTCCGCAGTGATCACTGCGATACGACTGGACGGCCTTTCTGAAGAGAAGCGATCTTCCGCCTGCATCGCCTGTGGAAAGTGTACGAAGATCTGTCCTCAGAACATCGACATTCCGGCGGCTATGAGAGGTCTGACAGAAGAACTGAAAAAGCTTCCCAGCTGGGAAGAAGTTTGCAGGCAGAGAGAAGAAGAGGCGAAAAAACTCAGATAATCTGCCGCACCGATCCTTCGGAGATTCGGTTCTTCGGGGGATTTTTTGTCTGACGAGCGAAAGTTCAGAAGGGGCGGCAGTGCAACAGGTGAAGTCCTGTCCCTGTTTGCAGCGCAGACAGCGGAAGGTCTCATGCAAATGTTCCCAAAATCTTTGATTTTGAGGAAGATACTGCGGCCCAGAACGCTTAGAGATTGGCAAGCCGAAAGGCGCAGACAGAGCTTAGCGCTTATGGTATGATGTCTGCACCCTGAGAATGACGAGCGAAAGCGAGGACAGATCAGCGGTGCAACAGATGCCCAGAGCGCTTAGAGATTGGCAAGCCGAAAGGCGCAGACAGAGCTTAGCGCTTATGGTACAATAATACCCGAAAGGATTATGACAGCAGTTTTTCTGTGCGCGGAGCGCCGGGAGAAACTGTAAAGCTGATGATTCAGGAGGATGACGATATGGCTTATTTAGGTGAAGAAATAAAAAAATTAGGTTTTGGTCTCATGCGGCTGCCGCAGAAGGAAGACGCGATAGATATCGAGCAGGTGAAAGAAATGGTGGATCTGTTTATGGAAGCAGGATTTACCTATTTCGACACAGCCTGGGCTTATGAAGGCAGTGAGGACGCCGCCCGTCAGGCTTTGGTGGAGCGTTATCCGAGGGAATCTTTTCAGCTGGCTACAAAAAACGCCGCCTGGATCGACTGTAAGACAAAGGAGGATGCGGAGGCGCAGTTCGATGTATCTTTAAAACAGACCGGAGCGGGATATTTCGATTATTATCTGCTCCATAATCTCGGAGAAGGCCGCACTCATTTCTTTGATGATTTTGATCTGTGGAGTTGGATTCAGAAGAAAAAAGAAGAAGGGCTGATTAAGCATGCGGGTTTTTCTTTCCATTCCACAGCGGAGGAACTGGATGAAATTCTGACTGCTCATCCGGAGATGGAGTTCGTTCAGCTTCAGATCAATTATGCCGACTGGGAAAATCCTGCGATTCAGTCGAGAGCCTGTTATGAGGTGGCGAGAAAGCACGGCAAGCCCGTCATCATCATGGAACCGGTAAAAGGAGGGATGCTTGCTTCCCCTCCGGCTTCTGTAGAGGCAATTCTCAGAGAAGCGGAGCCGGAATCCTCTGCGGCGTCCTGGGCAATCCGTTTTGCGGCAAATCTGGACGGCGTGATCACCGTCCTGTCCGGAATGAGCAACATGGAGCAGATGAAAGATAATCTGGCATGTATGAAAGATTTTAAGGGGCTCAGTGAAACAGAACAGCGTACACTTGACGCGGCGCAGAAAGCTCTGAATGCAATTCCTCTGATTCCCTGCACTTCCTGTGATTACTGTGCGAAGGTCTGTCCTCTGGGCATCGGAATCTCCGGATCCTTCGCCGCGATGAATTCTCTGACTTTGTACGGAGACAAAGAAGCGGCGCAGAGACAGGAGAAGTGGCTCGTCAGCGATCACGGCATGAAACACGCTTATGACTGTGTGCAGTGCGGAAGCTGTGAGGCGGTCTGTCCGCAGCATATTGCGATCAGTAAAGAGCTTCAGAAAGTGAGCCTGAAATTGCTGTAAAGAGAGGAGCCTTCTGATGGCAAAGGAAATCGATTCCAAAGTACTTCTGAATCATCTGGGAGCGACGGCTGTCTGTGTGGTTCACGCATATAATCACAAGATTCTGTACAGCAATGATAAAATGAAGGAACTGGTGGAGGTGACAGAAGCGGGGGTAAAATTCTGCCGTCTGTGGTCTTCTGACTGCGCGGTCTGTCCTCTGTACGAAGCGAAGCAGGAGAAGAGGAAGTATCTCTCTGCGATCGGAATGGTGCTTCCGGGGGGCGAACGGGCGGATGTGTATGCCGAACTGATCCTCTGGGAAGATGAAACGGCATATCTGGTCACCGCGTCGCCGCACCGTCATACGAAAGAAGAAAAGAGACTTCTTATCGAGCGGGAATATCTGTCCGCTGTGGTGTCTCAGGTCTATCCTGTCGTCTATCTGTTCAATTATACGGAAAATTCCTATCGCTATCTGAACTTCGATCAGCCGCGGGTGGGCGTGCCGGAGGAACACGGCGATATCG
The DNA here is from genome assembly GCA_905206455.1 of uncultured Eubacteriales bacterium. Classification (GTDB taxonomy): domain Bacteria; phylum Bacillota; class Clostridia; order Peptostreptococcales; family Anaerovoracaceae; genus Alangreenwoodia. The sequence continues at coordinate 3,275 of CAJLHL010000060.1, read as the reverse complement.
ATCATCTCTTAGAGTATAATCTGGTGCAGATTCATCCCGATTACCGAGAAAAGTTCCGAAAGATTTTTGAACCGCGGCAGATAATGCAAGACTGGCGGAATGGTATGACGCAGCGATCCTATACTTATCGTTATCTGATGACGGACGGAGAGTATCATTGGCTGGAAATGACCGTCATTAAAGCAGACGACCCGGAAGCTGGCGACATTCTCGGAATCGCCTTCTGTCATTCTGTCGATGATGAGAAACAGATGGAAGAACGGCTTCTTTTGGAGCGCAGAGTGACTTATGACAGTCTGCCGGGCGGTGCGATCAAATGTCTGATGTCAGAGAATCCCGTCATTTTGAACATGAGCACAAATCTTCAGGGGCTTTTAAGAATCGAAAAAGGCGATTTTCTCGGGGAGCTGATATGGCCGGAGGATCGCGAGCAGATCATGAAGGAGGCTATGACGCTGGTGCGCCAGGGTTCCGATATTTTTCTGGAAATTCCGCTGATCGGTGAGAATGGGGACAAACTGTGGATGTATTGTGCGGGCAAAAAGATCGGAATCAAGAATGAATGGCCGGTCTATCAGTTTATTCTCCTGGATATCAGCGAACGCCACCGCGCGCAGGAGCAGTTGAAACAGGAAAGGGAAAAATACCGGATTCTCACACAGAGTGCGGCGGACGCCGTTTTTGAGTATTATCCGGATACCGGAGATTTCTTTATTCAGCGCAATATGAATGATTCCACTGAAATCGTTCCGCTCTATCTGAAGCGTATGAAAGAATCCCGAGCCTGCGACAGAGAAAACTATCATAAGCTCTGTCAGATTCTGAACGGCGGATTAAATGAAGCGGAACTGCAGATCTGGCCGTCTGCAGATCACACACAGCCGCCGGAATGGTACTATGTCCAGGTAAATCACATGAGGAGCGGGGGCAGAGTAAATAAAGTGATCGGAACGCTTCGGCAGATCAGCGAACTCAAAGAAGCGATTCTCAGCGCGCAGCGCGTCATGGAGGAGGCGGAGCGGGAAAAACGCCATGCTGCGCAGCGTTTCGTGACTTCCGTCAGCGGCCTGTATGAAGCGATTTACGAAGCGGATCTGTATCAGAATACCATTTATGTCTGGAAAGAAGGAGAGGCAAAGGCGCCTTTCAACTGCAAATATGAGACGCTGGAGCAGTTTTTTCAGACGGCATACCGTAAATATGTGCACCCGGATTACAGAGAAGCTTTTAAAAATAAGTTTTTTCTCGAGCCGATGAAGAGGGCTTTTGACGCAGGAGAAACCCGTCTGACGATGGAATATCCGGAAGTCACCCCGGAGGGGCGATCGATCTGGATGATGCTGCAGGTTCAGCTGATCGAAAACAGCGGAGAGATCAGAGATATCATGATTTTTCTGCGGAATATCGATGACGCTCGAAAAAAGGAGGAGGAAAACCGCCAGATATTGGAGGATGCGCTGTATCTGGCAAAACAGGCTAACGACGCGAAAACAGATTTTCTGTCGCGCATGAGTCATGATATACGGACGCCGATGAATGCGATCATCGGTATGACGGCTATTGCGGCCGCTCATCTCAGCGATTCGAAGAAGGTAGAGGAATGTCTGATGAAAATCGCATCTTCCTCCCGTTATCTGTTGGGGTTAATCAATGACATTTTGGATCTTTCGCGTATCGAAAGGGGAAAGATGTCGATACGTCAGGAGGTTTTCGATTTTCAGGAGATGATAAAAAGTCTCGCGGCGATCAGTTCCGCACAGGCTCAGGAGCGGCGGCAGGATTTTGGGATTCGCGTTTCGGGAGACTTCGATCAGATATATGCAGGCGATGAACTGAGGCTGAAACAAATTCTCCTGAATGTCCTGAGCAACGCGCACAAATATACTCCGGACGGTGGATGGGTTTTGATGGAAGTTTTTTCAAACCCGGCGGCAAATGGAATTACGATGATGAAATTTGCTGTTTCTGACAACGGCGCAGGGATCGAGCCGGAATACCTGGAGAAGATTTTTGAGCCGTTTTGTCAGGGGTCAAATGCCAGCGGCAGCACCGGTTCCGGTTTGGGTCTCGCTATCACGCAGAATCTGGTCCATCTGATGAACGGCAGTATTACCGTCAGCAGTACCTATGGAAAAGGCAGCTGTTTTACCGTAGAATTGCCTCTGAAGCGGGTGGAAGGAGCGGGCTTCCCGGCAAAGAACACGCAGGTCGTGGGAGATCGAGATCTTCGCATTTTACTGGTGGACGACGACGCTGCAGTCTGCGAGCATGCGTCGATACTGCTGCGCGAGATGGGACTGAAGGCCGACTGCGCGGGCAGCGGTTGCGACGGAATCCGCCTGCTGAAAAAGAGCAGAGATGAAGAAAATTTGTACAATATCGTTATCGTAGACTGGAAAATGTCCGAACTGGACGGAGTCGCCACGGTTCGGCAAATGCGCAAGGTGGCGGGCAGAGATCTTCTCGTCGTGATCATGTCGGCCTATGACTGGAGCGATATCGAAGAAGAGGCCCGGGCGGCGGGAGTTGATTTTTTTCTGTCTAAACCGATTTTTTCAAATAATCTCCGGGCGATTTTGGAAAGCATTCAGGAACCGAAAGAGCAGAGAGAAAGAGAGATCGTCTTTGACGGGGAAAAGGTTCTTCTGGTGGAAGATAACGAGCTGAATCAGGAAATCGCAGTCACACTGCTGAAAATGCGGAACTTGGAAATCGATATAGCTAAAAACGGGCGGGAAGCGGTAGAGAAGTTTCTGGCTTCAAAGGAACAGGAATATCGAGCGATTCTGATGGATATCCAAATGCCGGTGATGAACGGTTACGAAGCAGCGAAGGCGATTCGGGCCTGCCGCCGGGAGGACGCGCTCAGCGTACCCATCTACGCGATGACAGCCAATGCTTTCGCTAATGATGTGTCGGAGGCTATCGCCAGCGGCATGAACGGACATCTGGCGAAGCCGGTGGATTTTCAGGAACTTTCTAAAGTTCTGAAGAGAGAATGGGGAAGCTGAACGATGAAGAAATTTTTTCAGTTTTGTGAAAAAACAGTTGTGAAAAGAGGAAAGAAAACGATTTAAAAGTAAAATAAAATCGAGCTATATTCTTAAGAATATGTATATATTGCATAAAGAAATGCAAGAAATGTCATATTTAACACTGAAAAATGAAATATTTTGAAACGAAGTATTGATTTTTATAGTCATTTTGTTATAATAAATGCGTGGTTATCCCCCTGATAACCTTATATTAATCTCTAATCCCAATACCCCTTTTGA
>CAJLHL010000059.1 GCA_905206455.1 uncultured Eubacteriales bacterium | reverse complement strand
AGCATCGCCTTGCCAAGGCGAGGGTCGCGAGTTCGAATCTCGTCTTCCGCTCCATACGCCCAGATAGCTCAGTAGGTAGAGCAGGGGACTGAAAATCCCCGTGTCCTTGGTTCGATTCCGAGTCTGGGCACCATGCAAGATGTCTATAAACTCTGTTTTTAGACATCTTTTTTCGTATTTAAAATACCGCTTTTCGTCTGCAGCAACACATTAATTATCGCTGGCGGAAATGTATAAAGGTGAATTGAGAGAGGAAATCGCAGAAATGATAAAGAAATCGCAGAAAGAGAAGCCTCTTGCAGATTTACTCAGAGAATATATCCGTTCAGACCGCGTATCGCTTCATATTCCCGGTCATAAGGGAGGCGGAGGGATTTCGGAAGGTACGGCGCAATTGGAAGAGTTGTTCTCACGGGAGGTTTTGCGGGCGGATATCACGGAGATCGACGGCTTTGATGATTTTCATTGTCCGGAGGGAGTGATCGCCCGGGCGCAGGAACTGGCGGCAGACCTTTTCGGTGCAGAGGAGACTTTTTTTCTGGTAAACGGAACGACGTCCGGTATCATCGCGGCGGTGGCGGCCGCTGCTTCTGAGGGAGAAACTATCCTGGTAGGACGCGACTGCCATAAGTCGGTGATACGGGGATTGATTTTCAGCGGTGCGATGCCGGTTTATGTGGAAAACGAATTTGATGCGTCTCTCGGAATTCCCTGCGGTATCAGCGTGTCAGCAGTACGAACGGCGATGGAACGCAATCCCGGCGTCCGGGCGTTGATTCTTACCAATCCTTCCTATTACGGAACCTGCAGTCAGTTGAAAGAGATCACGGAATTATGTCACAGCAGAGGCGTGCAGGTGATCGCCGATGAGGCTCACGGTGCGCAGCTTCAATTTGCCCCTCAGGAGGGGATCTGCAGCGCGCTCACTGCAGGGTGTGATATCTCGGTACAGAGTACGCATAAGATGCTGGGAAGCCTGACTCAGAGTTCTATGCTTCATGTCAGCGGTGATCTTGTAGACAGGGAACGCCTTCGTTATCTGGTCCATTTGATGAGCACCACCAGTCCCTCTTATCTGCTGATGGCTTCGCTGGATGCAGTGCGCGGGAATATGGCGCGCAACGGAGCAGAAGTATGGCAGAAGATACATTCTATAGTGGATGAGGCGGCCGTTCGAATCGGCAGTATTCCGGAAATTCGCTGTATCAGCGAATATACGGACGCCGACGGTGTCCCGCGTAAAATCGAGAGATCGCGTCTTCTCATCTCCGCCTGGGAGATGGGAATCGGAGGGAGAGATCTTGCAGATCTTCTCTCCCGAAGATATCATATAGATGTAGAATTTGCAGATCATCTGTATATCGTCGCGACGGCGGGAAGCGGAACGACGGAAAGGGAATTTCTGCTTTTGGAAAGCGCGCTGCAGGAAATTTCAGCGGCACAGAGGAAATCAGCCGCAGCAGACTCCGGAAAGCAGAACCGGAAGAACAGGGCGGAAAACTGGCAGAGTGGCGTGCAGCGGAATATCGCGCCGGCCCGGTTTCGCCGTCGCCCGGCTATGACCCCGCGAAAGGCTTTTTCTTCCCGGCATGAGACGGTTCCTCTCTCAGAAGCCTGCGGGAGGGCAGCCGCTTTTGACGTGGCAGTCTATCCGCCTGGAATTCCCGTGCTTTATCCGGGAGAGGAGATTACGAAAGAAATTCGGGATTATCTTCTGAAGGAACTTGAAGGGGGAAGCCACGTTCACGGAATCGTGCGGGCGGATGGAGTCCCTCGAATTCGTGTGGTGACGGGAGAGATGGAATCTATGCTTTTTCATATGTATTTTTAATGTTTTGACAGGCGCTTTGTGTGGAGGTGAGAACAGATGGCTCAGTTGTTTTTCCGATACAGTACGATGAACGCAGGAAAGAGTATCGAGCTGATCAAGGTGGCATATAATTACGAGGAGCGGGGTAAGCATGTGCTCGTGCTGACTTCGGGACTGGGCGACCGGTTCGGCGTCGGTGTGGTCCGTTCCCGCATCGGTCTTTCGAGACCGGCGATTCCTGTCTTTGACGATACGAATATTCTGGAAATCTATATGGAAGCCAGCCGGGAAAAGGAGATCGCCTGTGTGCTCATCGATGAGGCGCAATTTCTGAAAAAGCATCATGTGGAGGAACTGGTAGAGATCGTAGACAGCTGCGAATGTCCGGTGATGTGCTACGGACTGAAAAACGATTTTCGCAACGAGCTGTTTGAAGGTTCGTATTATCTGCTGGTGTATGCGGATAAAATCGAGGAGATTAAGACGATCTGCTGGTGCGGAAGAAAGGCGAATATGGTCGCTCGTATCGTGGATGGAAAATTTGTCCGTACGGGAGAGCAGATTGAGATCGGCGGCAACAATATGTATGTGTCTCTCTGCAGAAAGCATTATAATGACGGGCGAATCGACGGCGGCCGGTAACGGGAGCGGCGCTGAAACTTTCGGGCGCTCGGTCCGAACGCATTGGTTAAGAACGGGTCACGATTTGAGTCATATAAAAGGTGTGCTATATCTCTGAACGTGAAGATGTTTGTCATCTTCCTGTTCTTTTGTGCCCCGGACCGCGGAATTATTTTCCGCGGTCCGGGGCTTTTTGTTTCGGGACGTCTTTCTGAAAGAGACGGGATTCGTGGATTATCATTTTTCTTTGCCGGGTCCGCTGCGGCGGAATGAGCGCTGTTTCTGTTTCACGGCATAATTCAGGAAGCTGCCGGCGGCGGAGTCTTCCGGAATTATGCCGAAGTTGTCTGCAGAACTCTGCTTTGGGCGGATACAGCGGAGTTTTGCAGGTGTTTTGGACGATTAAAAAATTATGGTGCTTATTTTGTGTTATGTTCAAAATTGATTCGTTATTTTTTGTAAAGGATGATGAGGTATCATTTTGAAAAAGATCAAAATCGATGAGAAACATAACATCTGCGGTGAAAGGCTACAGAAAATGAGGAAACGGCGCAATTTATCTCAGGAAGATCTGGCTGTGAAACTGCAGTTGAACGGGTTGGATCTGACACAGAAGACAATCAGCAGAATTGAAAACGGCAAACGGCTGATTACAGATTATGAACTGAAATATTTTACCGACGTTTTGAATATTCCCATCTGCGGTCTCTTTGAACAGGATTTCTGCTGCGCGGCGAAGCGGGGATTTCTGTCGTTAGAGGAGGAGATGAGTTGTATCTCGGTGTGCAGAGAGGGGAAGGAAGAGAAAAACGGCGGGATGATAACGATACGATGTCGCAGTTAATTTTGGAAAGGAATACAGCTGCTTGGAAAAGGAGGCGCCGGAAACAGCTTTGAAAGACAAAGCCATTTCCGTGCAGCGGATATTTATAAACGGAAAAAGCGAAGGAGTCAGATGCGGCTGCCCTGACAGGAGCCGCGCTTTTTCAATTCCATGTTGATGCCGTTGAGAACCGCTTTTTTGTCCCTGCTCCACAGAGGAGCCAGCAGAGTGTCCTTTGGCGCGTCTCCGGTGAGACGATGGATCGTAATCTGCGGCGGAATGATTTCGAGGGCGTCGGCGATCCAGGAGATATATTCTTCCTTGCCCAGAGGCCGGATTCGGGGAAAGGAAGCGGGTTCGCAGAGGGTGTTTTCGGGAAGTCCTGCGCCGGGGAAGGCTTTTCCCTGCCCGCGCTGTGTGCCCAGGACAGAGCCGTCCGGGGAGGAAGCCGCCTGCTGAACCTGCCACAGGCGGCCCAGTTCGGTATTTTTCATGATGTGGAGCAGCTGAAGTTTGACGCCGAAAATATCATCGGAGACGGTACGGCGTACGCTGTGGAGAAAGTTTTCTCTGTCTTCTCCCGGCAGTCCGGCGATCAGATGAGTGACTACGCGGATTCCACGCGCTGTAAGCCGGTTTACAGCTTCTTTGTATACGGAGAACGGATAACCTCTTCGGATGCGCTGTGCGGAGATTTCGTCGGAGGTCTGAAGACCGAGTTCCACCCAGAGAAACGTTCTGTCGTGCAGATCGGCCAGATAGTCTTCGACATCCGGGCCAAGGCAGTCAGGCCGGGTAGCGACAGCGAGTCCCGTGCACAGAGGGTGGCGGAGCGCTTCTTCAAATCGCTCTTTCAGCAGGGCGACCGGCGCATAGGTATTGGTGAAATTCTGAAAATATGCGACGCAGCGAAAATCAGGCCATTTTTTCCGCAGAATGCCGATCTGAGCGTCGATCTGCGCCGTGACAGAAGGAACCTCACGGAGAGCGTTTTTTCGCATAGACGGTATGGAGACAGCGATGCCGCCGGTTTTCGGCCCGGTTTTCTTTCCAAGAATCCTCTTCCCTGCAAAATCGCCGGAACCGGTCTCCGAACAGAAGATGCATCCGCCCAGACCTGCGGAACCGTCGCGGTTGGGACAGGTGAAGCCTCCGTCGATGGATACTTTTGCAATTCTCGTGCCGAACCGATCTTTCAGATAGGGGCCGATGCCGTTATAATGCGCGCCGTTTTTAAACATACCAATCACTCTCCTGTCGTTTCCGGCGCCGTCTTTCACGGGCCTGACTGTCTTCCGCCGATTCACAAAAAAAGGCTTTCGTGTTATACTGATAAGGCTCTCAATGGGGAGCGGTTCAGTCTGATTATACCGAAAAACAGGATGAGATACAAAGAAGAAAACAGGTGGTGATCTGATGTCGATCCTTTTAAACAGAGAAGAAGCAAAGGCCGGCAACGGTTTTAGCCGGAGGGAAGAAAATTTCTCGAAGAAATACGAAAAAGGCGGCGAAAGTCAGTGCGAAGAGAGAAAAAATGAAGATGAAACGAAACCGTCTCTGCTGCTTCACAGCTGCTGCGGGCCGTGCAGTACGGCGGTGATCGAACGGCTGGCGGACCGATACCGCTTGAAGGTCTATTTTTACAATCCGAACATTACCGATCCGGGGGAATACGAGCGCCGTCTGAAAGCGCAGCGTCAGGTGATAGAAAAATTTAACAGAGACAGAAGCGCGGAAGACGCGGTGGCGCTTTTCGAGGGAACGTATGATCCGGAGCGTTTTCTGAAAGCGGTTCAGGGGCTGGAAGGGGAACCGGAAAACGGAGCGCGCTGCGATGTTTGCTTCCGTCTGCGGATGGAGGAGACGGCCAGGGTTGCTGAGCGACAGGGATTTGATGAATTCGCGACGACACTTTCCGTCAGCCCGCACAAAAATACCGGCCGGATTAACGCCGTCGGTTACGAATTGGAGAAGAACGTGTCCGCTTCCTTTCTCGACGAGAGTTTTAAAAAGAGAGACGGATTTCGCAGGTCTGTGGAACTGTCAAAGGAGTACGGCATCTATCGGCAGAATTACTGCGGCTGTGTTTTTTCCAAGCGGGATTAAAAGATGCGAAAGCCGGATGCGGAGGCATCGGGACGAGGGAAGCGGCGGTGCGGCGGGAACAGCTCATCGCGGCCGCAGAAACAGGACAGAGCTGCGTGCGGTGTTTCAGAAGAGAAACGGGTTTAAGGAGCGGGACGGATGAAATATGTAAAAGTCGTCATCGACAATGCGAGTGATCATACGGATACATTTTATACTTATGCCTGCGATTTCGACAGTGTACGCCGGGGCTCTAAAGTGCGGGTTCCTTTCGGCAGAGGAAACCGCCTCAGAGACGCTTATGTATTCGAGGTTTCCAGAGAAGGCGAAGCAGGACTGGAAGTGGAGACGTCGAAGATCAAACGGGTGGAAAGCGTAGAGGAAGAAGTCTCTCTTCCGGAAGATCTGGTGAGCGTCTGCGAGTGGATGAGGGATGCGTACCTCTGCCGCTATATCGACGCGGTGAGATGCATGATTCCGCCGGGAGTGAAAGGAACGGGGAACGTCAGAAAAGATCCCTATGAAGATCTGGTCTGCATTCCCTCGGAGGCTCCGGTTCTGACGAAAGAACAGGAGAACGCGATGGCGCAGATTCTGCCTCACATAGAAAGGAAAGAGCATCGTACTTTTCTGCTCAACGGCGTCACCAGCAGCGGAAAGACGGAAATCTATCTGAGGACGGCACAGGCTGCGGCGGAGCGGGGCAGGCAGTCGATTGTCCTGGTGCCGGAAATCTCTCTGACCCCTCAGACGATCGAGCGTTTTGTCAGCCGGTTCGGTCCGGAAAACGTGGCGGTCCTTCACAGCAGGCTGACCAGGAGACAGCGCTGGGAACAGTGGCTGCGGGTGAGAGACGGCAGGGCAAAAATCCTCATCGGGGCTCGTCTGGGCGTATTTGCTCCTTTTTCTAATCTGGGTGCGGTTATCGTAGATGAGGAACATGAGGCTTCCTATAAATCGGATATGACGCCGAAATATGACGCGATAGATGCGGCGGTGAAGCGGGGGGAGCTCAACTCCGCTGTCGTGGTTCTGGGTACCGCCACACCGTCGGTGGTGTCCAGATTCCGCGCGTCCTCAGGACAGTATCAGGAACTGCGTCTTCCGGTGCGGTACAACCGTACGCCGCTTCCGCGAGTGGAAATCGCGGATATGAGAAAGGAACTGAGAGAGGGAAACCGCAGTATTTTCAGCAGAGTTCTTTATGAAAAGTCGATGAAAGCTCTGTCGGAGGGGAAGCAGGTGATTTTCTTTCTCAACCGGAGAGGGTATTCTTCTTTCATTTCCTGCAGAAACTGCGGTTTTGCCCTGAAATGCGAAACCTGCGGGATCTCCATGACATACCATAAGTCCAGTGGCATGGCGGAATGCCATTACTGCGGCCGGAGGATAAAAGTGCCTGAGATCTGTCCTTCCTGCGGCAGCCGGTATATCCGTCATTTCGGCATCGGTACGGAGCAGGTGGAAGAGCTGGCGGCGGAGGCATTTCCCGGCAGGAAAATCGCCCGGCTGGATCTGGATACCGCGAAAAAAAAGGGTGATGCTCAGAAAATTTTGAATGCTTTTCACCGGGGAAAGACGGATATTCTGGTGGGAACGCAGCTGGTGGCCAAAGGGTTGGATTTTCAGAATGTCGGCGTGGTGGGAATCATCGCGGCGGATGTGACGCTGAATATTCCGGATTTCCGTTCGGCGGAGCGGACCTTTCAGCTGATCACACAGGCGGCGGGCCGCTGCGGCAGAGGCGACGAGCCCGGCGACGTGGTGATTCAGACGTATTGTCCGGAAGAAAATGCGGTAAAATATGCAGCAGAGGGAGATTACGAAGGTTTTTACAGAAGAGAGCTGATGATCCGGAATCTGGCGGGATACCCGCCTTTTACGAATATCATCCGGCTGGTATTTTACGATAAAGAGGAAAGCACGGCGCGAAGAGAAGCACAGGAAGTCTTTTTTCGGGTGAAAGAAAATCCTGCGGCGCAGCAGCGGGAACTGTTTGCGCCTCAGCCGGCTTATCTGAATAAAATGAACGAAAATTACAGATATCAGTTTATGATAAAAAGTCCGTTGGAAAAGACCCGAAAATATCTTAAAATAATCTCGGAGATCAAACGGGAACGGACAGAACGCAGCGGAACGAAGTCTGTAATGCTGGTGGAAATCGATCCGTACAGTATGACATAGCGTTTTTTCAGAAAACAGAAGCGCTGACTGCAAAAGACAGCCGGATTGTGTCGGTGTGCAGCGCAGACAGGCGGAGGAGAGCGGTGTACTGTTGCTGCTGAAGAAAACCGCGTGCATGACAGGAGAAGCAAGGAGGAAAACATGGCATTAAGAAACATCGTGAAAGAGGGCGACGAGGTTCTCAGAAAAAAGTGCAGGGCAGTCGACAAGATCGATGACAGAATTCTGACGATTCTGGACGATATGGCGGAGACGCTGTATGATTCCGGCGGCGTGGGGCTGGCGGCGCCTCAGGTGGGAATTCTCAGAAGAATCGTGGTGATCGACGTAGGCGAGGGGCTCATCGAGCTGATCAATCCCGAGATTATAGAAAAAGACGGAGAAGTCAGCGACAGCGAGGGCTGTCTGAGCATTCCCGGAAAATACGGTGAAGTGGTGAGACCTGCCTATGTGAAAGTGAAGGCGCTCAACCGGCAGGGAGAAGAAGCGGAATACGAGGGGACAGAGCTTTTGGCCAGAGCTTTTTGTCACGAGATCGATCATCTGGACGGTATTCTTTATATCGACAGGGCGCAGCAGGTATGGGAGACGGAAGAATAATGAAAGAAAACATGCGTATTATTTTTATGGGGACGCCGGAATTTGCCGTACCTCCTCTCAGAGCGATGGCGGAGGGAGGATACGATGTGATTCTCGCGGTGACACAGCCGGACAGAGCGCGAGACCGGGGAAAGAAGATTCAGCCTACGCCGGTGAAGGCGGCTGCGCTCGAATACGGTATCGAAGTGGTTCAGCCGGACCGGGTGAAAAATAATGAGGAATTTCTGGAACGGATCCGGCGGGAAGCGCCGGATCTCATCATCGTGGCGGCGTACGGAAAAATTCTGCCGAAGGAACTTTTGGAACTTCCGCGTCTGGGCTGCGTCAATATCCACGCCTCTCTTCTGCCGCGCTTCCGCGGCGCCGCGCCGATTCAGCGCAGCATCATCGAAGGCGACAGAGAGACCGGTATCACTCTGATGTATATGGAAGAGGGGCTGGATACCGGGGATATGATTGCGAAGTCGTCTACAGAAATCGGGAAAAAGGATGCGGACGCACTCCACGACGAACTCTCAGAGATGGGAGCAGCTCTGTTGATGGAATATCTGCCGAAAATCGCCGCCGGCGATATCGCGCCGGAAAAACAGGACGATTCGCTGTCCTGCTATGCGCCGATGCTCACAAAAGAAGAGGGCAGAGCCGATTTTTCGAAGAGCGCACAGCAGATCGAACGTCTCGTGCGCGGGATGGGTTCCTGGCCGGGCGTGACGGCGGAATACGGGAAACTGCGAATGAAGATCAAAGCGGCCGGCGTTATCGCGGAAGAGACAGATGCGGCTCCAGGCACGATTCTCGCTGCGGACAAGAAGGGGCTGAAGGTGGCCTGCGGAGAAGGGATTCTTCTGATCACGGAACTACAGATGCCGGGAAAGAGGGCGATGACAGCAGAGGATTACCTGAAAGGGAACAAAATCGAAACAGGAATTATTCTGAAGTGATTCTGTTTCAAACTGCAAATTCCAGGGAAAATATATTATTAAGAGTTTTTTGTAATATGAAGCGATTTTGGGACGGCGTCAAGCGGATTGCGGATTACCGACGGTCTCGCCGGAATTCCCCGGCCCGGTTTGCGGCGGAAACCGCCGGGACCTGACGGAAGACTCGCATCCGGCCCGGCGGGGGATGGCAGGATTGTTTTATTGTTACAGATGATATTTCGATGTTTTGTTTACAGGAATTTATCTATGATATCGGTGAACAAGACGGCTTTGATTTCAGCGGGGATTTCCGACGGATCTCAGTGCGGAATTCCGGCATACAAAAAGGAGTAAATTAGGGATGATCTATTTTGATTCGACGATGCTGCTTCTGATACCTGCGATCATTCTGGCTTTTTACGCGCAGTTTAAAGTCAGGAATTCTTACCGCAAATACTCACAGGCTGCGGCAAGCAGAGGACTCACGGGATACGAGACGGCCCGGCGCATTCTCGACGCAAACGGTCTCAATCACATAAAGATCGAACGGGTGGGCGGAGAGCTCACCGACCACTATGACCCGCGCACCGGGGTTGTGCGGCTGTCCGACGGAATTTACGGCGGCAGGTCTATCGCCTCGGTCAGTGTGGCGGCCCACGAAATCGGGCATGCGATTCAGCATGCAGAGGGCTATAAGGCGCTGACGATTCGAAACAGTCTGGTACCGGTGGTAAATATCGCGTCGAATCTCGCTTGGCCTATGGCGCTGATCGGCCTTCTGATCGGTTCTATGACGGGAACGATGATTTTCGACATCGCTATCATTCTCTACGCGGTAGCGGTACTGTTTCAGGTGATCACTCTGCCGGTGGAGCTCAATGCCAGCAGCAGGGCGATTCAGCAGCTCAACGGCTTGGGGATTCTCTCCGACGGAGAAGAACAGAGCCAGGCGAAGAGAATGCTGGGCGCTGCGGCTCTGACTTATATCGCTGCTGCGGCGGTCGCGGTAGTAAACCTGCTGCGGCTGATACTGATTAGAAATAATAACGATTAGCGAGACGAGACAGCACAGAATGAAATGAAAATGCAGATACGGCGGATTTCCGCCGTATTTTTTGTGAGCTGATTTCGGTGTATCCGCAGAAAATGCAGATCTTTAGAAGAAATCTGTGTTCCAAAGCGAAATCTCCTTTTCAAAACGGTCCTGCGGAGATAAAATGATACTATTGTCAAAAGAAGGAACCAATCCTCAGGCAGGTTCCCGGAAAGTATCTGTGCAGAAAGAATATACAGCGCGAAAAGTATCTGTGGAAAGAATATCCGCGAAGGGCGGATCTCTGAGGGAAACGGCGGACGGCAAAAGAAAAAGCGGAGAAGGAAAAATTATGATCAGATTTAATAATGACTACAATCGGAGCGCGCATCCGGCGGTACTGGAAGCGCTGATGAAGAGCAGCGGAGAAAGCTACGGCGGTTACGGACTGGACTTCTGGTGCGAAAAAGCGGCGGAGGAGATCGGGAAATACATCGGAACGGAAGAAGCGGATATTCATTTTCTGGTGGGAGGGACGCAGGCCAATTTTACGGTGATCACAGCGGCTCTGCGCTCTTATCAGAGCGTTATCAGCGCGGATACGGGCCATATTCAGGGGCATGAGACCGGAGCGGTGGAGAATACCGGACATAAGATCATCGCTCTTCCTTCCGCGGATGGAAAGATCACGGCGGCGCAGGTGCGAGAACAGGCGGAGCTCTATCTCGGCAGCGGAATCAAGGAACATATCACTCAGCCGAAGATGGTATATCTTTCTTTTCCTACGGAATTCGGCACGGTTTATTCGAAAGCCGAACTGGAGGAGATCAGCGGTGTCTGCAGAAGGTATGGACTCTTTCTCTTTATCGACGGCGCGAGACTGGGATATGGTCTGGGTGCGTCGGAAGCGGACGTCACGATGGAGGATATCGCCCGGCTCGCCGACGTTTTTTACTGCGGAGGCACGAAGTGCGGCGCGCTCTTCGGAGAGGCGGTGGTGATCATCAATCCTGTTCTCAAGACGGATTTCCGCAGCTACATCAAGCAGAACGGAGGGATGCTGGCGAAGGGCTGGCTGCTGGGGATTCAGTTTTACACCCTGTTTCGGGACGGGCTCTATTTTAAAATCACTCAGGAGGCCGACCGGCAGGCCATGAGGATTCGGCAGGCTTTCCGGCAGAAAGGAATTCCTTTTTTTGTCGAGAGTCCGACGAATCAGCAGTTTGTCGTGGTGAAGAACAGTGTCGCGGAAAAACTGGCGGAAAAATATATTTACGAATTCGAGCAAAAAATAGACGAAGATCACTGCTGTATCCGTTTCTGCACCAGCTGGAGCACGCCGGAAGAGGATGTGGAAGCTCTGATACGGGACATCGCAGATCTTTAAAATAGCTTCGGTTTTTTGCAGCGTACGGGTTTTCGCAGATGGGGAATACCGGAAATATCGAGGGAAATAAAAGCGGATTAATGATTATCCGGTGGAATTCAACGGAAAAAAGGAATCTCATATTCGAGAACGATATTTTATTATGAGTCATCTGCCAAAATTTACAAAAAATATGAGAGCGTCTTTTGCGGAGAGCCGTTGGATCAAAGAAGGAAGAGAACGATGAATCACCTGGGAACACAAATTATTCATACCGGACGTCTGTTGCTGCGGCCCTATCGCAGAGGAGACGAGTATCAGATGTACAGAAATTTTCTGGGGGATTCCCGGGTGACTGAGTATGTCTCGTGGGAGACATATCCCAGCGCGGAGGCGGCCAGAGAGCTTCTGCAGCTGCATCTTTTCAGCTACCGGCAGAATCCGCGGGGATATTATGAATGGGCTATCGTGCGGAACGGTGAGATCATCGGTTCAGCGGATGCTTTTGACATCCGGGAGGAGACCGAAAGCTGTGAAGTGGGGTGTACGGTGGGCAGCCGTTTCTGGGGCGCCGGTTTTGCGGAGGAGGCGCTTCGGGCGGTGATTTATTTTCTGTTCGAAGAAGTTGGATTTCGGCGGATTTCCGCGTCCTGCGGGGCGGAAAATACCTCAGCCCGCATGCTCTTGGAGAATGTAGGAATGCGGTGTGAAGGGCGGTTTCGCCGGGCGGTCAGATACCGCAGCGGGGAGGAGGACGATCTGCTGCATTATGCTGTGCTGAGGGAGGATTTGTATGGACAATAACAGAAGAACGGCGTATGAGGTTCTGCTCGCGGTGGAGTCGAAGGAAGCTTATTCTAATATCGCTCTCAACGATGCGGTGAAGAGAAGGTCTCCGGAAGACGAGGCGTTTGTGCGGACGCTGGTTTACGGAGTAATCGAAAATCAGATCTATTTGGATTACAAACTGGCGCATTTTGTCCGTTCCGGTCTGAAGAAAGTTAAGCGTCAGGCACTGATCCTGCTCCGCATGGGAGCATATCAGCTGGAATTTCTCGGCGGTGTTCCCGATTACGCCGCAATCGACGAATCTGTGAAGATCGCAAAGAAAGTATGCCGGGGGCTGGAAGGCTTTATCAACGGTGTTCTCAGGGCGTATCAGCGTTCCTCAGGGGGAATCTGCCTGCCGGACAGTGAATTGGATCCGGTCCGGGCGCTTTCCGTCCGCTATTCCTATACCGAGGATATCGCGGCGCTGTGGGTCCGCATGTTCGGTCTGAAAGATGCGGAGCGGCTGATGGCCGCCGGCAATGAAACGCCCCCGCTGACGGTGAGGGTAAATCCTTTAAGGACCGACGGGGAATCGCTGTCGGAGACGCTTCGCGCCAAGGGGTTTGAGGCGGAAGTGATTTTGGACGGCATGGCGCTGAAATTACGGGGAAGCGGCGTGCTGGCTGACGAGACGGAGAAAAAGGGTCTTTTCTCCGTTCAGGATGTGAGTTCTATGAAGATGATTCAGGCGCTGGCGCCGGAAAAAGGAGACACTGTACTGGACCTCTGCGCGGCGCCGGGAGGCAAATCGCTGGCGGCGGCGGAGCGGATGGGCAACGAAGGACGCGTCATTTCCTGCGATATTTACGACCACAAACTCCGTCTGATCGAAAGAGCCGCGCAGCGGCTCGGCGTGACTATCGTGGAGACTCGGAAAAACGACGGCGCAGTATTTAACGAAGAATTTGCCGGAATCGCAGATAAAGTCATCGTGGATGCTCCCTGTTCCGGTCTGGGCGTCGTGCGCCGCAAGCCGGAGATAAAGCTTCACACATACGGGAAAGATCTGGAACATCTGGCGGATCTTCAGCTGCAGATCCTCGAGACGGCAGCTTGTTATCTCAAGCCGGAAGGCACGATGATCTACAGCACGTGCACCGTTTCAGAAATCGAAAATCGGGGTGTGATCGACCGATTTCTTAAGAAAAATAAAAATTTTTTTGCGGCGGAGGAAAAACAGCTTCTTCCACATATTGACAATGCTGACGGCTTTTATTTCTGCGCCCTGCGGCGATTTGAGTGAAAAAAATAACGATGAAAAAGAGGGCGAAATCCGGCTTCATTTTTGCAGTTGTTCTCCCCAAAGGATGATTTTTCGTTGCAAAAATGGGATTCATTGTGTATAATAGGCACTGTGTTACGAATTTATCGGCAAGTGCGCCGGCTGAATCGGCAAATTTAAGTCAGCGCATTTAAATTCGAAAGCATAAAAAGTTGAAACAGAATTGAATATTGAGTTGAAATGAAGGAGACTGCTTTATGATTTCGCGAAAGACGATAATAAGTTTAGCCTTAGTTTTCGTTATGTCATTTTCCTGCGTCGCATCTTATGCAGATACGGCGGTCAGCAGTACAAATGCCGGCGAAAGCCAGGCGGCAGCGGAAAAGTTGTATACCTACGGACTCTTTAAAGGCGGTGCTTACGGGTTTAATCTGAACGGAACCACGACAAAGGCCGAAGCCGCCGCTATGGTAGTGCGTCTTCTCGGCGGAGAAGACGACGCTTTATCCGGTGCATATCATCATCCGTACAAGGATGTAAAGGACTGGTCTTCCGATTATATCGGCTATCTTTATGAAAACGGCATTCTCGAAGATACCGCGGACGGTTCTTATCATCCGGATCAGAACATCGATACAAAGACATTTCTCACTATGATTCTCAACGCTTTGGGTTATGTGGAAAGTGGACAGGACCTCGATGAGGAACAGTTATATGCGACGGCGGTGAGCTGCGGACTTCTGACCGATGCGGAAGCAAAGGAAATGAAGAAAGACAGTTTCACGAGAGCGACGTTGGTGCTGATCGCGGAAGATGCGCTGAATACGAAGCTCAGCGGTACGGATTACACGCTGTATCAGTTCCTGGACAACATGGGTGTAATCGAATCTCTCGCCGCTCCGACAGATGCGGTAAAGTACGGCAATGTTCCGTCGAAGCCGGCTGTTTCGGAGACTGCGGCGAACGAAGATCTCACAAAGAAGATCACGACAACTGCGAAGCAGTACTTGGGAATCCGCTACAGAAGCGGAGGAAAATCCCCTTCTACGGGATTTGACTGCTCTGGATTTGTCGGTTATGTTATGATCAAAAGCAATGTATGGGATAAGTTCTACGGAAGCTGCGACGGTGTGATCGCACAGTGCAAGACGGTTTCCAAGGCGGAAGCAAAGCCGGGAGATCTGGTGTTCTTTAAGAATACATATAAGACCTCAAAGACATATACACATGTAGGCATATATCTTGGTAATAACCAGATGATTCATTCCGCTACCAGCAGCGGCATTTCGATCAGTAACATTTCATCAGGCTACTGGGGAAGCCATTATGCTTGT
>CAJLHL010000058.1 GCA_905206455.1 uncultured Eubacteriales bacterium | reverse complement strand
TTTATATTAACACGCTGTTTCAGCCTTGTCAATATCTTTTTTCTTCTCTTCGTTCATTTTTCTTTCCATTCACCGGACTCTTCCGACGATTTCCTGTATTTCAATTAATATACAGCTACTTTATTTTATCTTCCATACTATTACCTGTCAACTAATTTCCATCATTTTTTGTTAAGAACTATGTAACCGCATTTTCCCAGTCTTTTTTAAATTGCTCGATACCTTTATCGGTCAGCGGATGATGAAACATCTTTTTCAAAACGCTGAACGGCACCGTCGCTATATCCGCCCCTGCAACAGCACATTCCAGCACGTGCATAGGGGTTCGAATGCTGGCTGCGATAATCTCCGTACCGATGTCGTGAATCGCGAAAATAGCTACGATATCTTTGATCACCTGTATCCCCTCGTTTCCGACGTCATCCAGACGTCCTACAAACGGACTGACATAGGACGCCCCTGCGCGAGCTGCTAAAAGCGCCTGAACCGCCGAAAAAACCAATGTCACATTTGTCCTGATTCCTTCTTTTGACAGAATATTTACAGCTTTCAGCCCTTCCTGGGTCATCGGAATTTTAATCGTAATATTAGAATGGATTTTCGCCAGTTCCCGGCCTTCTGAAATCATCCCTTCCGCATCCTCCGAAAGAACTTCGGCGCTGATGGAACCGTCCACGATATCGGTGATTTCTCTTACGACTGTTTTAAATTCTCTGCCTTCTTTTGCAATCAGACTCGGATTTGTAGTTACCCCGGACAATATTCCCCAGGATGCGGCTTCTTTGATCTCTTCTACATTAGCTGTATCAATGAAAATTTTCATCTCTGCTCTCCTCCTTTTTCATACCATTTCACAACAATATATTTTAAAAAGAGCGGACAGCAATGCCGCCCGCCCCGAAATTCCGATAAAATTTTTCTATCTTAAATTTACAGCAAAAACTACAAATCATTTCATTTGTATCTTCTCTGCCGCATTTTGTGTCTTCTTAAATATATATGTACCGTGCCGTCTCCTCAGAATCTTTTACCGCTTTTCCGCCGGATCTTTCTTCGATGAAACGGCAATTTCCAAACACCATCCATCCTTAAGATGCTTTGATTATTCGTCTTGCAAAATCCGTGTCCGGCGAAGGATATTAAGAATTCTCTTTAGAGACCCTGGGCAATCATGGCTTCCGCTACCTTTTTAAAACCTGCTACATTGGCGCCTACTACCAGATCACCTTCACAGCCGACTTCTTTTGCAGCCTCAGCGCAGTTCCTGTAGATATTTCTCATAATATCGTGCAGTTTTTCATCTGTTTCTTCGAATGTCCAGGAGAGGCGGATGCTGTTCTGAGACATTTCGAGACCAGATGTCGCTACGCCTCCGGCATTGGAAGCTTTCGCCGGAGCGAAGAGAACGCCGGCTTTATGGAAAGCCGCTACTGCTTCCGGGGTAGAAGGCATATTCGCACCCTCTGCTACAGCTTTTACACCGTTTTTGATGAGAATCTCAGCGGAAGCTCCGTCCAGCTCATTCTGAGTCGCGCAAGGAAGTGCGATATCACAGGCAACATTCCAGATGCCGGTACTTCCTTCCACATATTTTGCCGTCGGGACGTAATCGAGATAAGTCTTGATTCTCGCTCTCTTTACCTCTTTGATCTCTTTGATTACCTTATAATCAATTCCGTTTTCATCCACGATATAGCCGCTGGAATCACTCATTGCAACCACTCTGCCGCCCAGCTGCGTCGCTTTTTGATTTGCATAAATCGCAACGTTTCCGCTGCCGGAAATCACGACTGTCTTGCCTTCAAAAGAACTGCCGTTTGCCTTGAGCATCTCATCGGTATAATAACAGAGACCGTAGCCTGTGGCTTCCGTACGGGCCAATGAGCCGCCCCATTCAAGCCCTTTGCCGGTGAGTACGCCGGTAAATTCATTCTTCAATTTCTTATACTGCCCGAACATATAACCGATTTCGCGGGCACCTACACCGATATCGCCGGCCGGAACGTCTGTATCTGCTCCGATGTGCTTAGAGAGTTCTGTCATAAACGCCTGACAGAACCGCATCACCTCGGCATCCGATTTCCCTTTCGGGTCAAAATCGGATCCCCCTTTACCTCCGCCCATAGGCAGACCGGTCAGAGAATTCTTAAAGATCTGCTCAAACCCCAGGAATTTCAGAATGGACGCGTTTACACTCGGATGGAAACGAAGACCGCCCTTATAAGGTCCGATCGCAGAATTAAACTGTACGCGGTAACCTCTGTTTACCTGTATATCTCCTTTGTCATCTTCCCATACCACTTTAAACTGGATCAATCTTTCCGGTTCGACGATACGTTCGATCACAGCATTTTTTTCATATTTCGGATCCTTTTCTACCAGCGGCTGCAGAGATTCGAGAACCTCAAAGACCGCCTGCAGATATTCGGGCTGATATGGATAACGTTCTGCAAGTCCGTCATAAACACCTTTAAGATATGTATTAGTGAGTGCCATATTGTTGTCTCCTTTTCATGTTAATATTCGCAGTCTCGATCTGACGTCTTTTCAGTTGAAAATCAACCGTCAGCCTCGGCACAGTTTCATTATACTCCCAATTCCGCCTTTGTGTAGAAGCAAATTCAATTTCGCATACTAAAATACATTTTTTGAACATCGTACTGAATTTTTATCGGTATTTCACAAATTTTCATTATTTATTTTTGTTTTTTCTTTTTATTCGCTCTCTCATATGATTTAATTCTGAACATAAGTCCATAATCAAGTTGATAAATCAGAAAAACGTGCAGATGATCCTCTCCTCTGCACGTTTCATTTTTTTCTATATTCTACTTAAGAAGGCTTCTTCTTACAGAGACAACAGAGCCTTGTCGTTGGCAAACTTTTCACCGCTGACCTGTTCGAATTTTTCAAGCAGATCTTCCACAGTCAGCTTCTTTTTTTCCTCTTCACCGATATCGAGAATCACTTTGCCTTCATTCATCATAATCAGACGGTTGCCATAAGCGATAGCGTCATTCATGTTATGGGTCACCATCATACAGGTCAGATGATTTTCCGCGATAATTTTCTCCGAAATCTCCAGCACTTTCGCCGCGGTCTTAGGATCCAGCGCCGCTGTATGTTCGTCTAACAGGAGAAGATTCGGTTTCTGAATCGTCGCCATGAGCAGAGTGAGCGCCTGCCGCTGCCCTCCGGACAGAAGCCCGACCTTGGAAGTCATTCTCTCCTCCAGGCCGAGATCCAGCTGCTTGAGCAGCTCTTTAAACTGTTCCCGCTCTTTTTTTGTAATTCCCCAACGGAGCCCTCTGCGCTTTCCGCGCCTTACGGCAAGAGCCAGATTTTCCTGTATCTCCATAGTGGCGGCGGTTCCCGTCATCGGATCCTGAAAGACCCGCCCCAGATACTTCGCGCGCTTATGCTCCGGCAGGCCTGTGACATTGATGCCGTCGATGATAATCGAACCGGAATCCACCGGCCATACTCCTGCTACAGCGTTGAGTGTCGTAGATTTCCCGGCGCCGTTTCCCCCGATTACGGTGACAAAATCACCGTCGTTGAGAGTAAAGGAAACCCCGTTGAGCGCCTTTTTTTCATTTACGGTACCTTTGTTAAAAGTTTTATAGATATTCTTGATCTCCAGCATCTTATTCCGCTCCTTTCTTCGCAGCCTTCATAAAAGACGTGCTGTACTTGCTTTTCAGATACGGAACCGCCAGGAAAACGGCTACGACAATCGCGGAGAAAAGCTTGAGATTCTGTGAGGACAGACCGATCCAGAGCACAAACGTAATGACCAGATAGTAAATAACCGCTCCCATCGCCGCAAAAAACAGCTTCAGCGCGAAGTTCATTCTCTTTCGGAAGACAGCATTTCCGATAACTTCGCCGATGATGACCGCCGCGAGACCGATAACGATAGCGCCGCGGCCCATATTTACGTCTGCGTTGCCGGAATACTGCGCCACCAGAGCTCCGGAAAGACCCACCAAGCCGTTTCCCAGCGCCAGGCCCACCACTTTGGCTTTATTCGTACTGATTCCCTGTGCTCTCGCCATTTCCTGATTGCAGCCGGTAGCCCGGATCGTAAAGCCCTGCTCTGTTCCAAAAAACCAGTACAAAAGAGCGATAATAACGATCAGGAATATCGCTCCCACAACGATAGCCTGCGAAATATATCTCAGAGAGACGACCAGATCGAAACGATCGACACTGACTGCCTGATTTGCCTTGCTCATTATGTTCAGGTTGACGGAATACAGAGCGATCTGCGTCAGAATCCCCGCCAGGATATCCGGAATTCCCAAAAGAGTATGAAGCAGGCCCGTGACCAGACCGGCCAGGAGCCCTGATATAAATGAAATGATAAGTACGAGATACGGCGGAAATCCTGCCAGTATGAGCATGACCGCTACCGCGCCCCCGAGACCGAGAGAGCCGTCTACTGTAAGATCCGCAAAATCAAGAATTCTGAATGTTATGTATACCCCGATGGCCATAATGCCCCAGATCAGTCCCTGTGCCACAGATCCCGGCATCGCCCGGAACAGATCCATTATTTCAAGACCAAGCATATTTTTTCCTCCGTCGCAAAAACCAGCGATAAGTATTATTACTTACCGCTGGCTACAGTTCAGTTTTTAATTCGTAAATGAGTTACTGAAATTATTCTTCTGTGATCGCCTCATAACCGTCAGGGATAGTGATACCCAGAGCGTCGCAGATCGTCTTATTATATTTCTTCGTTACATTTTCCGCTGTTTTAATTTCCATCGTTGCAGGATCTGCACCGTTTACGAGAATATCATAAGCCAAGAGACCTGCTTCATAACCGATATCATAATAGCTGATCGTCAGTGTAGCGATACCGCATCCCTTGCAGATACCTTCCTCACCGGCAATTACAGGAACCTTCGCAGGCTGTGCCACATTATTGATCGCTTCGGTATTCTGAGCCATCGTATTATCGGTAGGAATATAGATGCAGTCGGATTCGCTGACCGCTTTTGTCGTTACCGCCTGAATTTCGTTGGAATCAGCCGCAGCGTATTCGGTGTATTTGAGACCTTTTTCATCGAGATATTTTTCTACTTCCTTGATCTGATATACAGAATTCGGTTCTGCGGAGCAGTACAGAAGTCCGATCTGTTTTGCCTCAGGCACGAGTTCTGTAATCATGGCCACCTGCTGTTCCAGCGGAGCCAGGTCAGAAGTGCCTGTAATATTCGTACCTGAAACACCTTTCCAGTCCTCTATATTTAATGCGGTAGCATAATCCGTGATGCTGGTGGCCACGATAGGAATTTCGCTTGTAGCTTGAGATGCTGACTGTAACGCAGTCGTCGCATTTGCCATGATTAAATCCACATTAGAAGAGACGAATCCCTGGCTGATCGTAGCGCAGTTCGCAGCTTCATTCTGAGCATTCTGCAGATCGAATTCCACACCGTCCTTACCGAGTTTGTCGGTCAGCGCCTGCTGAAAGCCCTTTGTCGCCTCATCGAGCGCAGGATGTTCCAGCTGCTGAACGATACCTACGTGGTAAACATCTGCATTTCCGGTATCCGCGGAACCGCCCTTATCGTCAGAAGAATTGCCGCAGCCTGCCAGAGCTGTCAGAAGCATTGCCATCACCATCAAGACGGCTGTAATTTTTGTTGTCTTTTTCATGCCTTTCACCTTTCCTTAAACGTAATATCCCAAAACTAAATGTGGTTCTATTTACCGTATCCAGAAAATATGATTTCACTATTTTACTGTTATGCGATAAAGCAGAGAGGCAAAAATAAAACGCCTGCTGCTGATCGAAACAAGCAGGAGACAGGCGTTAAAATCCCCGGTCAGATTACCGTCCGTTCTGTCTTCTCTTACATTTAATTTTGTATCTATTATAAAACTTCATTTCACTCACGTCAACAGGTAAATTATTTCCCCCTGTGATTTTTAAAAGCCCGGAGAAAATCACTCTATTTCTGTTTTTCCGACGGATAAATGACAATTTTTCGGCTTTCGGTCGGGAAGCTGAGCCAGAATGATAGCTGCAAACATCAATATGCACCCAAAAATTTCTCTCGGACTCATGACCTCACGAAGAATCACCCAGCCGGCGACAGCAGAGATTACAGACTCCAGACTCAGGATAAGAGAGGCTACCGTAGGATTCATTTCTCTCTGCCCTACGATCTGAAGGGTATATGCCACGCCGCTGGAAAAAATTCCCGCATAGCATACAGGCAGCCATGCATCGAGTACCGCGCCGAAATCCGGCTTCTCAAAGACTGCCATAAAGACAGCCGACAGCACCGCAGAGGTCCAAAACTGGATACAGGACATTCTGACGCCGTTCGTCTTCGGAGAAAAATAAGATATCGTCAGAATGTGAACGGAAAAGGCGATTGCGCAAAGGAAAATGATAACATCTCCTTTGTTAACGGAAAATCCCCCGCCGCTCATACACAGCAGATACAATCCCGCGACAGCGACGACAACGCTGATCCAGAGCTTTATCCCCGCCTTCTTATGCAGAAACAGGGAAAGGACAGGAACCAGAATGATATACATCGCTGTGATAAATCCGGCCTTTCCCACCGTCGTGTACTGAATACCGATCTGCTGCAGATTGCTGGATATAAACAGTATCACACCGCAGGAAACACCTCCGGTCAGGAGAGTCTTTCGCTGCGCTCCCCGGCTCTCCGGCGCTTCCTGCCCGGAGACAGAGTCCTTCGTTCTGCTTCCGCCAGCTCTCCGAAAAACTGCGATCACCGGCAGCAGAAAAAGCCCTGCCAGAAGCGATCTTGACATATTGAAAGTAAACGGTCCCATATATTCGGTCCCTACGCTCTGAGCTACGAAAGCCGTACCCCAGATAAATGCTGTGAGCAGGAGAAGAACCGGACCTTTAATATTACTGGATCCCTGATTATTCAACGTCGACTACCTTCTCCTGTCCGTTCTCCCTGTATGTATATACAGTAAAACCGCTGTAGCTTAACTGCCCGTCTTCGCCGTCGCCCATGCAGCTCGGCGAATACTGAGCGGCAGAAGGGGCTCCTATCGCAGCGATCAGAGAAGATGCGCTCTTTCCGATATAAGACTGCGCGGTGGATTTGGAAGGTACCTTGGCGGCACCGGCATCAGAATTTGTATTTCCGGAGTCCGAACCGGAATTCCCGGTATTTCCCGTATCTGCGGAATTGTTTGAGCCTCCCGAAGGCTTCGCATCGGAATCTGCCGGTTTCAATGTCTTATCCGCACCGCCGGAAGACGCTGCAGACGAAGTGTCCTCTTTGTCCTGATCCGGCGTTCCGGAGACGTCTTCCTTATCTGCGCTCATCCCGTCATCCGGTGTCTCCGCGCTCAATTCCTCCTGAATATTAGCATCTGACGATGAGGAATCGACTTCCTGATCGCTGCCGCATCCGGTAAAGGTAAATACCAGTACTGCTGTCAATACGAGTTTGAGAATTAATGATTTCTTCATTTCTGCCTCCATTTTTTCTGATTTTGCTCGTTTTGCTTCAATTTATTCCCAGATTGTTTCACAGGAATTTCTGTAGAATTTCCCGTCTCTGCAAAGGATAACAGAAAAATCTCTTCCCTTCAAGATGTCTTCCGGAAGATACGCAGTGAAACAAGCGTCCGTCTGTCTCTCCTCCAGCGCGGATCCCACCGGGCAGGCCTCGTAAAGCATTCCCTCTGTCTCTATAAAAATTCTGGTATTCTCATCGATATTTTCCGCATCATACGTTCCGGAAATCAGAGCATATCCGGGCAATTCCGCAGATATGGAAACATCCGCCTGTACGTCAGTCTCTCCTGTTCCGGCAATCCGCACCGCACTCTCAGAGACGCCGTTTTCCGATTTCATATCATCATTATACGATATGGCGGGCGCAGGCATAACCGGCGCTTTAACCGCCAGATTTTTCAGATTCCGCTCCACGATTTCCACTACGACATAATCAAAATCCCCCTCGGAAAGCCAGTCCATCCGATAAGGCACCAGCCTCGAAAAGGCGCAATAAGAAAAGGTATCCGCCAAAAAAGGATATAGAGCATTTCCGAAAGAATCCCGGAACATCAGGAGATTTCCCTCATCACTTCCGGAGTTGATCGTCTCGATTTTGATCCGGTCCGGCTCCGGTCTGCTGTCGCTGTAATAATCAAACGCGCCGTCCTGCACCGCGTCTTTCGTCAGACTGTCATCTGCCGGTCCGGCTGCGCGGCCGGCGGAAGATCTTCCTTCGGAATCGAAGATATCCTCTGTAGAAGGAGGAGCGGGCACGGTCTGATCATTTATCAGATATCGAAAAGAAAATTTCCTGTCAAACTCGATATTTTCATCCGTTTTTTTTCCCGCCGGATAAAGCATCTCATACAAATCCCCTTTGTGGTTCTTCACCCTCCGGTAAGGCCCTTCCGTCCACGGCCATATATCTACGCCGAGATGTTCCGCCAGTTCCTCCGCAGCGACAGCAGCCCCCATATTATTCCAGTGCGAATCGAGACGATGATAATAAGATTCGCCATCCGTCCCGGAGGACAACACCTGTGTCAGATCTGCATAACAGATATTCTGCTCTTTCATCGCCCGCTCCAGTTTCTGAAGATTTTTTTCCTCTTTTCTCACTTTTCCGATATCCGGCATCTTTTCCGACGCCGGCGTGAGAGAATTTTTATTAGGCGCTACGGTAAACAGAAAGGAGGTCCCCTGCTCCGTTGCGTAATCCTGCATCAGAGTCAATGTCCTAACGATCCCCTGAATACTGCGGTCGCTGAGTGTGCTCCTGTGAAGAAAATCATCCGAAGTATCCTTATAAAACAGCCATCCGTCTTCTCCCAGGATCACATCTTCAGCAGAAGATTCCTGAAACAGAGCCGCCTGTATGGCCGCATATCCGGTGATCATCTCCTGGCGAAACGCAAAACGATCGGCAAAATAAGAGGTGAGATCAGCCGTAATTTCCGAATTAAATGTTCCGTCTTCCAAGATCAGCTTCGGCCGCTGCGCCAGAATCTCGTTTGCCGCCGGCTGAGACTCGCCTTTCAGCAGCATCCCCGCCGAAGGTACGAGGCAGACGATAAAAAACGCTGCGATAAATATGTAATATGCGATTTTCTTTTTCATCTGTAAATCACCACCTTAAAACTGGAAATAGATAAACGGATTGAAAGTCGCCTGCGACAGATTTAATATATCGTAAATAAACAATATAAAAACCGCAGCATAAGATACGCTTGTCCACAGAACTTGCTTCTCGACGGAAAGACTCCCGATTCTTCCCCGGATTCTCGGCAGCCAATCAACAGATAACACGATGGACAAGATGATCATAACGATATTGGTATTAGAAAGCAGATCGTGAAGAATCTGATCTGTCTCCGGTGTAAATCCAAACCCAGCAAACATCTGTGAAAACATAATTCCCGCCTGCGACAGTGTCTCCGCCCGAAACAGCGTAAAACCGAGTATCACGATCAGCAGCGTATAGATATGTCCGACGATCCGCCCCTGAATCTTTTTTCTCGGGATAATCCCTATGTCTTCCAGCATGGAGAATATTCCGTGCCACAGCCCCCAGAGCACAAAAGTCCAGTTGGCTCCGTGCCACAGACCGGTAGTAAAAAATACGACAAATTTATTGAAAACCGTCCGCGCCTTGCCGCAATAACTGCCGCCCAGAGGTATGTACAGATAGTCCCGAAACCAAGAAGACAGAGAAATATGCCATCTTCTCCAGAATTCCTGGATCGTAGTAGAGATATACGGATAATTGAAATTTTCAAGAAAATGAAATCCGAAGATCCTGCCCATTCCGATAGCCATATCACTGTAACCGCTGAAATCGAAATAAATCTGCAGAGTATAGCAGACAGCTCCCAGCCAAGCGATGCGAATATCCAGACTTCCCGCATCCAGCGCAAACACCTGATCCGCTACGGCGCCCGCCGTATTTGCCAGCAGAAGCTTTTTCGAGAGACCGATGATAAAACGTCTCAGACCGGAAGCCGTTTTTTCAGCAGTACACTCCCTGTTATCGATCATCGCCGCTACATCATGGTACTTGATAATCGGTCCCGCGATGAGCTGAGGAAAGAAAGAGATATACAATATCAGCTTTGCAAAATTGCGGGTTCCCATGAATCGGTCCCGATAGACATCGATGATATAAGACATCCCCTGAAAAGTATAAAAGGAGATCCCGATGGGCAGTACGATTCCCGGCAGAGGAACAGACATGCCGAAAAGAGAATTGATATTGTCCATCGCAAAATCGAGATATTTGAACACAGACAGCAGTCCTACATTCAGAAGAACCGCGACGGCCAATATCCTCTTTCTGTATTTTGCACCGGTCAACGCCCATCCGGCCGCGTAATTGATAAATACCGAGACCAACAGCAAAAACAGGTACTCAGGCTGCCCAAATGAATAAAAGACAAGACTGGCGACGATCAGTATGATATTTTTCGCCTTGAGGCCCGGCACGATATGGTACAAAATAAATACCGCGGGGAAGAAAACGAAGAGAAAGATCGCTGAGCTGAAAACCATTCGTAATCTCCTTTCTTTATTTCTATCATTTCTTTTCTGTACGATAATTCCGCATGAAAAATGCCTCGCCGTCCGGCGGCGGGGCATTCCACTTGATTATCACGTTTTACGATGTTTTACCTGCAAATACGGATACGGGCAGCGCGATCCGCAGCAGTCAGAGTTAAAAACAGATCTGACTTCTCCTCAGATCTCTTCATAAATATCGGTCTCTTCAAAACAACCGCAAACGCTGTCAAAACTGTGATTATTCTATCATTTTTTAAGCTTTACGAAAAGATATCTTTTCCATTATCTCTTTCGTATTCGAAAATTTTCAGCTGACCATCATCACTGCAGACCGCCAGAAAGATCTCAGAAGACTTCAGATTTTGTTTTTTCAACTGCTCTGACAGCCAATTTTCGTCCCTGCCGATATTCTTCAGATTTTCGTTTAGAATTTTGCCATCGATAATGATGTTCGCCGGAATTTTTTCCTGCGGTACCTGTACCTCCGCATCTGCCGCAGGAGCCGGTTTCTGACTGCTCACCGGCAAAATGCTCACCGTACCGTTGGGTTCAAAAATGATAGATTCAATCTGAGACAGATCGAAATAACCCTGATTTCTGCACATCGTCTGAAGTTCGCTCATATCGACTTTCGCTTTTTTCATAGACTCTTTGAAAAGTTTTCCTCTCTTCATGAGAAAGACAGGTCTTCCCGTGATGAACCGGCGGAGAACGATAGATTTATCCGCAGCTACAGAGAGAAGAAGCGTAGCCAGACCGAAAATGATCATTGCGGCCATCGGCTCCAAAACATCCTGACCTTTGGAAATCGCCGCCTCCGCCGCGATCGATCCGATGGTAATCCCATTGATATAGTCAAACATACTCATTTGAGAAATCTGCCTTGCACCGATGAGTTTTGACAGCAGAAAAAGTACGATCACCGCAAAGATCGATGAAAGAACAATCTGAAGATAATTCATGTTTTCCTCCGTTTTCTCGTGCCTCCGACGGAAGAGTCCGCGGAATCACAGCTTTTTTCTGCTATCATCTCCAAAGGCTTGTGTTTTCATGCATTTCTCTCCGGAAATTTCGCTTTTCTGACATTAAAATTGCGACGGTATCCCTTGACAAAGAAGTGGTCACTGCTAAAATATGTATATGTTATTTAGGCAATCAAACTATATTTTATTTTTGCAGAAGAAATCTTAAGAGGTTAAAAATGTCAGAAAAAAATACAGCGGCAGACTGCGGCAGACCTCCCCGCACGCCGAAGCAGGCCACGCAGCATCTCATCTGCGCCGTCATATTAAAATTTCTGTATCACGGGCTGAGAATTCTGTACCGGTACGACGACCGGGTCAGAAGGGACCTCGACAGGATCGACACCGGAACGGTGATCCAGCTTTCCTGTTCTTCCCGGGGACCGTCTTTAAAAGTCATTTCCGAGGAAAAGGCCCTCACAGTCTGCAGCGACAGGAATCTATTTCCGGATATTGAGATTCGGTTTAAGGATCTCTCTTTCGCTTTTGCCGTTTTTACGGGTCAGACGGGCATCGCAGAATCCTTTTCCAAGCATATGATGTATGTCAACGGCGATTTCAGCAAGATTATGTCGCTGGTTCGCTGCATGGAACAGGCGGAACGATATCTGTTTCCGTCATTTATCACACGCAGGATTTTAAAAACACTGCTTCCGAAAAAAATCAGTTCCATTCGTCTCTACATGTCGATTTTCCGTTCGATGCTTCTGCGATAGTCTGAAAAGGTATCCCTCCCGCTTCGAGAATTCTCATTCAGCGGGAACCGGAAATCCGAACACCCTCCGCCGTTCCGCACCGGCAGCAATCCGAAGTTCCCGTTTTAAGAGGTATTTTACTATGACTGAATTTTTTGAATTTCAGAGCCGTACAAAAATTTTATCCGGCCGCGGCGCTCTTCTGCATTTGGCAGCCGAAATTCGCCTGCTTGGCGGCAGCCGTGCAATCCTGATTTCAGACGAGACGCTGAAACATCTGGGGATGACAGACCGTATCGCCGCCGTCCTTCTGGAAGAAGAAATCGCGGTACCGATCGTCTATACAAAGATTCCTACAGACTCCTCTCTGTCCACAGCCAACAAAATCGCCGGTATCTGCCGAAAAAACGATATCGATATGATCATAGGACTGGGTGGAGGTTCTGTTATCGACACAGCAAAGGGAGTGCGCATGATTCTGTCACAGAACTCTGACGACATCCTGAAACTGTCCGGATATGAAGGCCTCCCCGCAGGCAGCCCCGTACCGCTGTGCATTATTCCCACCACATCGGGAACCGGTTCCGAAGTCACCGGGGTAGCTGTCATCCGGGATGAAAACAGAGACCTCAAGATGGAATTTATCTCCGCTCATATCCAGCCGGATATCGCCGTCTTAGATCCTCAGATGACACAGAGTATGCCGCCTAAAGTCACCGCCGCCACGGGAATGGACGCACTGTGCCATGCGGTGGAAGGCTATACCTGTCTGCAAAAAAACCCTCTCAGCGACGCTTATGCGGTGACAGCGCTCCGGACGATCGCCGGCAGTCTGAAAAAGGCTGTCGCCGACGGTTCTGATACGGATGCCCGCATTGAGATGGCCAATGCGGCGCTGATGGCAGGTATCAGTTTCTCAAATTCCATGGTGGGGATCGTTCACGGTATCGGACACGCTCTCGGCGCAGTCTGCAGAATTCCTCACGGAACCGCGATGAACATTCTCCTGCCTCACTGTATGATGTATAATATGGATGTCTGCGGGGAAAGATATGCAGACCTTCTGCTCTATCTGGCCGGAGCGGAAGTCTATGCCTCCACACCGGAAAAGGAACGGGCGGAAGCCTGCATCCGGTCTATCCGCAGCCTTTCGGAGGAACTTCACACACTGTGCGGCCTGCCTCTGAGACTCTCCCAGACGGGAGTTCTTAAAGAAGATTTTGAAAAAGTCGCGGAGACGGCTCTCCGGGACGGAGCGAATCTCGTCAATCCCAAATATGTGAATCGAGAGGTTATCCTGTCTATATTACATAAAGCATATTGATAAAAAGCGATTTTGCGGAAAGGAATTTCTCATGAAAATGTCACCGGCAGAATGTCTCGCCGCACAGCGCGAGTTCTTTGAGAGCGGCGCGACAAAAGACTATCATTTCCGTATGAATGCTCTCAGCCGCCTGGAAAAATCGATCCTCGCCCGCGAAGATGAAATCAGTCAGGCTCTGAAAGCGGATCTGAACAAATCTCCTTTTGAGAGTTATATGAGCGAAACCGGCATGGTCCTGTCCGAGATATCTTACGCGAAGAGACACCTCAAAGGATGGATGAAGAAAAAACGCGTTCCCACGCCGATGGCTCAATTTCCTGCCTCCAGCTTTACCGTCCCCGAACCTTATGGATCGGCTCTCATCCTGGCACCGTGGAACTATCCGTTCATGCTGGCGCTGGATGTGCTGGCAGGGGCGGTCGCCGCAGGCAACTGCGCTGTTATCAGCCCCTCCGAATACGCTCCGGTCACCGCGCAGCTCATCCGTAAAATTATTTCGGACGTCTTTCCTGAAAACTATATCGCCGTTGCAGACGGAGGTGTCGAATGCAATCAGGAACTTCTGAGACTTCCTTTCGATTATATTTTCTTCACCGGAAGCCCCCGGGTGGGACAGATCGTCATGAAAGCCGCCGCAGAACACATGACACCGGTTACACTGGAACTGGGAGGGAAGAGTCCGTGTATCGTGGATGAAACCGCCTGCCTTCCTGTCGCGGCCCGCCGTCTGGCCTTCGGAAAATGCCTCAATGCAGGACAGACCTGCGTAGCTCCGGACTATCTGCTGATTCAGGAATCAGTCAAGGAAGAATTTCTTACTCTGCTGAAAAAAGAAATTACCTCGATGTACGGACAAGATATCCTGATCAATCCGGATTATCCCCGTATCATCACCAGAGACCACTATAACCGGATTCTTCGTCTGATCCGTGAAAGCTGCGAACCGGACTCTATCTTTTTCGGAGGGAAAGGCGACGATATCACTTTAAAAATCGAACCCACCATTTTGACGAATGTTTCTCTGAACAGCCCCGTCATGTCAGAGGAACTGTTCGCACCGGTGCTTCCGGTGCTGACATTCCGAACGCTGGATCAGGCATGCCGCACAGTCAAAAATTTCGAAAAACCGCTGGCTCTCTACCTTTTTTCTACAGACCGCAGCGCGCAGGAAAAAATTCTGACAGAGATCTCTTTCGGCGGCGGCTGTATTAACGATACGATCATTCATCTCGCCACGCCGCATATGGGATTTGGAGGCGTCGGAAATTCCGGCATCGGTTCTTATCACGGAAAAAAAAGTTTTGAAACATTCAGCCATCAGAAATCCATTCTGAAAAAATCGGC
>CAJLHL010000057.1 GCA_905206455.1 uncultured Eubacteriales bacterium | reverse complement strand
CGGCCTTAATCATATCCGCCAACACCTGATCGTTATCCGTTGCCGGACCGAGGGGCAGGCTTTAACTTGCTCGGAGACATCTTTACATACTTTGCAATGGCTTTAGCTTCCATCTATAGCCCTCCTTTCGGTGTTGTTCGCTTAACCTCTTCTTGAAGATTTTTCCTTGTCCGCGTGACCTCTGTACGTTCTGGTCGGCGCGAATTCTCCGAGACGATGTCCTACCATATCTTCTGTAATATATACAGGGACATGCTTTCTGCCATCATGTACAGCGATTGTGTGACCAACCATCTGCGGGAAAATAGTTGACGGTCTTGACCATGTCTTTAATACTTTCTTTTCGTTTGCCGCATTGAGCTCCTCAATTCTGGCGAGTAACTTTTTGTTGACAAAAGGTCCTTTTTTTACTGATCTGCCCATGTTTCAATTCCTCCCTTCAACTATTTATCGTTGCGTCTCTTCACGATATACTTGTCAGACGCTTTGTTCTTCTTTCTTGTCTTGAGACCGAGAGCAGGCTTACCCCAAGGAGTAACAGGACCCTTACGTCCGATCGGAGCACGTCCTTCACCACCGCCGTGAGGGTGATCGTTAGGGTTCATTACGGAACCTCTTACCGTAGGTCTGATACCCATGTGTCTCTTCTTGCCCGCTTTACCGATCTTGATGTTTTCGTGATCGAGATTGCCGACTTCACCGATCGTAGCTCTGCACTCGATACGGATCTTTCTCACTTCGCCGGACGGGAGTCTCACCTGAGCGTAATCGCCTTCCTTCGCCATCAGCTGAGCGCCGTTTCCTGCGGATCTTACCAGCTGAGCGCCTTTGCCCGGCTTGAGTTCCACATTGTGGATCACCGTACCTACCGGAATGTTTTTCAGCGGAAGAGTGTTTCCGATTTTGATGTCAGCGTCAGGGCCGGATACGATAGTATCGCCTACCTTCAGCTTGTTCGGAGCGATGATATATCTCTTTTCGCCGTCAGCGTAGAAGATGAGAGCGATGTTTGCACTTCTGTTCGGATCGTATTCGATTGCGGAAACCTTGCCCGGAATACCGTCCTTCAGTCTCTTGAAGTCGATGATTCTGTACTTCGGTCTGTAACCGCCGCCTCTGTGTCTTACAGTGATCTTACCTCTGACATTTCTTCCGGAATGTTTTTTCAGAGTAACGGTAAGTGACTTTTCAGGTGTAGTCTTTGTGATTTCGTCAAACGCAGAAACCGTCATGCCTCTCTGACCCGGCGTGATCGGCTTATACTTCTTAATAGCCATCAGTCGTTTCCTCCTTTATAATCCCTGGAAGAATTCGATTTCCTTGCTGCCTTCCTTAAGCGTTACGATCGCTTTTTTGGAATCAGGAGTTCTTCCAACTGTTCTTCCCATTCTCTTGACTTTACCCTTAACGTTCATGATGTTTACTTTAGCGATTTCGATATCGAAGATTTCTTCGAGCGCTAACTTCACTTCTGTCTTGTTTGCGTCAGGGGCAACCTTAAATGTGTATTTTCTCATCGCCGCGTCGTCCATGCTCTTTTCAGAGATAACCGGCTTTATAATTACGTCGTAAGGGGTTTTCATTATGAATACACCTCCTGGATTTTTTCTACCGCGTCTTTCGTTACGATGAAGCTCGTAGCGTTGACGATTTCGTAAGTGTTCATTGCGGAAACGATGGACGTCTTGACTCCCGGGATATTTGCCGCGGATCTTACTACGTTTTCGTTCTTTTCCGCAGTTACGATCAGAGCCTTTTTCGCAGCCTTCACGTTTGCCAGAACCTTGATCATTTCCTTCGTCTTCGGTTCGCTGAATTCGAGAGAATCGATGACGATGATTTCGCTTTCCTTCACCTTAGAAGAGAGAGCGGACTTGAGCGCCAGTCTCTTAACCTTCTTAGGAACCGTATAGCTGTAATCTCTCGGCTTCGGCGCGAATACGACACCGCCGCCGATGTGGCTTGGAGAAGTTAAGCTTCCCTGTCTGCCGCGGCCGGTACCTTTCTGCCTGAAAGGCTTTCTGCCGCCTCCTCTTACTTCGCCTCTCGTCTTAGCGGACTGTGTGCCCTGTCTCTGATTGGCGAGATAGTTCTTTATTACTTCATGCACTGCGAATTCGTTGATTTCGATTCCGAAGATTTCGTCTTTGAGTTCGATATCACCTACAGCTTCGCCTGCCATGTTAAGCATGGTTACTTTAGCCATTATTCATTCCTCCTTCCGAAACTCTTACTGGTCCTGTCCTTTTACGGCATAACTGATTCTGAGGAGTCCGCCTTTGTTTCCTGGAACGGAACCCTTAACGAGAAGTACGTTTCTTTCCGGGATAACCTTTACGAGTTCGATGTTCTGTACCGTAACTGTCTCGCGGCCCATTCTTCCCGGACCGTCGTTACCCTTGAATACTCTGGAAGGATAAGTACCTGCTGCCAGACCGCCGGCAAGTCTCTTATGCTTTGAACCGTGACCCATAGGACCTCTGTGATGGCCGTGTCTCTTGATGTTGCCCTGTGTTCCCTTACCTTTGGAAACGCCTGTAACATCCAGCTTTTTGCCGGCCTCGAAGATCTCTACTGTAAATTCCTGGTTGAGCTGATATTCCGAAGCGTTTTCAACTCTGACTTCCTGGAGATACTTCTTAGGAGCTGCCTGAGCCTTTTCGAAGTGACCCTTGAGCGGCTTGGAAACTCTGTGAGCTTTTTCATCCGCATAACCGATCTGAATCGCTTCGTAACCGTCTGTCTCAGCAGTCTTAATCTGGGTTACGACAACCGGACCTGCTTCGATTACTGTTACAGGAACTGCAGCGCCTGTTTCGGAAAAAATCTGAGTCATTCCGACTTTTTTTCCTAAAATAGTGTTCATACTTTCTTTCCTCCTTTTACTCTTACAGCGGATTGCTTTTCGCAATCATACTAAGCGGAGACTTTTCTGCAGCGGGGTTTCACTGTGGAAATCCTTGCGTAAGTACGCCATCATTTGCTTCCAATAATGCAACTCTTTCGCAAACTGACGCACCCTTTCGAAAAATCTATATTAATCTTAGTAACTGACTGTCTATAACTTGATTTCGATATCTACGCCTGCAGGCATATCGAGTTTCATGAGAGCGTCCACTGTCTTCGGAGCCGGATTTAAGATATCGATGAGTCTCTTGTGAGTTCTCTGCTCGAACTGTTCTCTGGAATCCTTGTACTTGTGAACGGCTCTGAGGATCGTTACGACTTCCTTTTCTGTAGGAAGAGGAATCGGACCGGACACATCTGCGCCTGTCTTCTTCGCCGTCTCCACGATCTTCGCTGCGCTCTGATCCAGCGCTTTGTGATCATACGCCTTTAATTTGATTCTGATTTTCTGACTGCTCATTCGCTTTCCTCCTTGATTTTCGTACGTTTTCGCTATTTCTGTACGAGGGATTTTTCTTTTAACACTCTTCCGGGTGTTTCTTATTTTCAGACCATAAAAAAATGATCTGCCATCCCTGCGCCCGCTTCGGTGAACGGACAATTCTCCGCAGAAATTATCTGATAGCTCAGTAACTTCCCGCTTCATCGCATCGCGCCCAGACGATGTAATCATTGAAATTTCAACGTCTTTTCGGATGGCTGTGTCCTTCAGAAGGGCATACCACTCCCCGAACACGCTCATTAAGTATACATGATGCAGGAAGAATGCGCAAGTATTATTTCAAATTAATTTCCTGTTTTTTCAGGATTTTTATCAATGAAACACCGCTGATTTCAATGCTTACGAAGATCCATTTCAGACACACATCCGGGTGTTTCATCATAGAGCGCATTATGTATACACGCTTGTCAAAACAGGCTTCGGAGATATCGTCTGCCGCTTATCCGCAGCAGCCCGGAGAAAACCGGACTGCGTGCCGCCCCGCCGCCGGTATGAAAGACAGCGCAAACGTGGCAGATCTCCGGAGGCCTCCGCAGGAGGCGAAGACAGAGCACGAGGTTTATGTTAGAATAACAGAACAGAAAAACGTATCTCCGCCGAATTCATCGCCGGCCGGGCGCGTTATTTTTCAAAAAATTTTCAGAGAGGCCGCACCTGCGGCATTCTCATAAAAATCAGGAGATTTTCACATGATACAGACACTTCAAAACGTCACGGAATACAGAGAGGATCTGATCTATTCCGCCCTTTGTAAAAGCTTTGACGACTTAAATATAGAGCAGGATCTCAGACCCGGCATGAAAGTCGTAATAAAACCGAATCTCGTCATGGCAAAAAGTCCGGAGTTTTCCGCCACGACCCATCCCCTTGTAATCCGCGGAGTAATCCGTTATCTCAGAGAACACGGCATTACAGACATTACCGTCGCGGAAAGCTCCGGCGGTCTTTATAACGCGGAACACATGAACCGAGTCTACCGCACTTGCGGCATGGACAGTCTTCAACCCGACGCCCGTCTCAATACGGATTTCACCTCCCGCACGGTCAGCTGTCCCGCCGGATTTGCAAACCGCAGCTTTAACCTGATTACTCCCGTCACAGAAGCCGATTATATCGTCAATATCTGCAAACTGAAGACACATGCTATGACCGGATATTCCGGCGGTATAAAGAATCTGTTCGGTACGATACCCGGTCTGGAAAAGCCGCAGCTTCACTATCGCTGGCCGGATATCGACGATTTCTCCCGGATGCTCCTCGAGGTCGCCCAGACCGTAAACCCGCAGCTCACCGTCATAGATGCCATAGACGCCATGGAAGGAAACGGCCCCACCGGAGGCACTGTCAGACCGATGCACATGCTGTTTGCAGCCAGAGATTTCTACACACAGGATTATTTCGCCGCAAAGCTGATGGGACTGGATCCCATGGGAGTCTCGATGATCCGTCAGGCGGTGGAAAGAGGTCTGGCCCATCCGGATGAAATCACACTGAAAGGCGGTTTCATTCCGGAAAATATGGCGCCATTCCGAGTGCCCGATACAAAATCGCTTAACTTTACCGACAGCCTTCCGAAATTCCTGAGAAAACCCTTCTTCTTCGCCGCTGCAAAAATACTGAAATCCTATCCTATCCTCAAGAAAGAAGACTGTATCGGCTGCGGGAAATGTGCGGAGAGCTGTCCCGCTCATATCATCAGTATCGAAAAAGGGAAGGCCAGATTTAAAAAGAGAGGCTGTATCTCCTGCTTCTGCTGTCAGGAGATGTGTCCGGCAAAAGCTATTTCCGTCCGAAAAGCGCTGTGAAACGGGGAATTTTAGCCGTCGAAAAACGCGGAACCCTCGAGGGTTCCGCGTTTTACATCAGCCGTCTTTTCGCCCGTATATTTTATTGACTTTCCGCCCTGCGTATTCAAATGAGCGGTCTCTCCATACTCTGCATTTTAACTATTCTGAAAACTCTGCGCATATTGGACAAACCGGCAAACCATCGCCGCCACTTCCGATCTCTTTATACTTTTTCCCGGATGAAAATATCCGGCGTCGTCACCGGTGATAATACCGCTGCGCTCCGCCCAGAGAACGGCTTTCTCCGCCCAGAGAGAGATCTCTTCCTCATCTGAAAAAATCTTACTCTGTAAATCTCCGTCCGCATCGGAAGTTCCGGGCACCGCTACCCAGTTTCTGCTCTCCGCATAGCGATAAAACAACGCTACGGTCTGTTCTCTTGTCACATCCCCGTCAGGTGAAAATTTACCGTCTGATATTCCGTTGACGATACCATTCTCATAGACCCAGCCAACGGACGGCGCATACCAGGCATCTGCCGCTACATCAGAAAACGGCAGAACATCCATAGACGCTTCGGAGGAACTCTCCCCCTTTTCCGCCGCCTGATCCAGACGCTGAAGCAGGGTGGCGATCATTCCCCTCGACATGCAGCTTTCAGGTGAAAACTCCGTGTCGGTAACCCCGGTCATCAGGCCGAGACCGCATACGCGGTCCACCGCTTCAAAAAACCAGTCGCTCTGCTCGACATCGCTGAAGTCTTCTGCGCTTTTTACCGGAATATACGCATCTTCCCCGTCCTCTGTCACCGTTTCATCCGTTCCGCTGTCCTCAGGCTCTTCTACCGCACCGCCACCGGAACTGCCGCTGCCGGAGTTGCCGCTTCCTCCTCCGGAACCTCCGCCTTCAGATCCTGATCCGCCGGAAGATTCTCCGGAATCCGCTCCGCCAGTCTCCCCGCCTCCGGAATCCTGATCTGATATCTCAAACCCCGCGCCTTCATTGAATTTTACCAGATAGGTCTGATCGTTTATCGCCACAGTGTGATCTTTCTCCGTCAGATAGAGATCGATCTTTTTTTCATCATTCATCTTCCAGGTATCCGGCGAGCTGGCCGACTCCACCACGCTGCCAATATCGTAAGTACAGAAAGAAGTTTCCCCTGTGTAATAGTCCAGACCGTCTACCTTTACAGAATAGACTCCGTCTTTCGGCTGTATTTCACTGAGATCGAAAGTGCATACCGAAGCGGGAGCCCCGTCGCTGAAAATTCCCGCTTTTACTTCCGATAAATCCTCCAGATACACATATCCTCCTGCAATCTGCAGCGTCCCGTGCTGATCTGCACCCTTTCCGCCTCCGATCAGAGTACCTCCGCCGGTCACAGACAGAGTCCCCCCGCTGACAGAAACATCATTGCCGTCCGCATCGCCATATCCGCCGATCGCGGTCTGACCGCTGTCCGCCCAGAGAGCCACATCGCCGCCGCGGATATAGACGTCGCCGGCCGAAGTATCACTTCCGATAAGTGCCCCGCCGTTGATTCCCATAATTCTCAGATGACCGCCCTCGATTATCACCGTACCGCTCTCCTGGTGCTCGTCTCCGCCGATCGCCGCATTATAATAAGAATGCTTATACATGTACAGTTCCCCGCTGCCGCCGATCGTCAGTTCCGTATCCCCATCTACATTGATGATTGATTTTCCCAGATTGTCATTATAACATTGCTGGAGGGAATTCTGTCCTTCCAGTGTCAGCCGGTTTCCTTTCCCTGTAAATACGAGCGCATTTGCCGGCATTTCCGTCGCATTGTCTATTCGCAATTCACGAATCGTCAGATCAGCATTTTCCTTTTCACAGCTGATTGTGAGGTAATCATTCCCTCCGTACTTAATTCCCGAGCCTACGATCGTCACCGGTTCGGAGGTCCGAATAAAAACGGTTCCCTCGGAAGCGCGGCTGTCGAGATAATATTCGCCGCTCTCGGTTATGACGGATCCGGCCGTCACCCGCTTCTGATCCTCTGTCTCGATATCCGGCAGGAACTCGCCGTCCAATGCCGTTCCGCTTTCGCCGCTCTCTCCATAAGAAAAACTAAAACTCCCCGCCAGCAGTACGGCTGACAGAAAGACTGCCCACATTCGATTTCTCCGCATTTTCGCTCTCCCCGTTTTCATTTCCATGTTCTCCGCCTGATTATGACTGTCTTCTATATATCAATATCAGACCAAATAAAACCGATATAATCTATCCTGATTTTAAACTATGTACCTGCTCACAGGTCAAGAGAATTTGAACACAGACAAAACGGATCCTGCGGTGAGAAAGAAATCCCCTGCATACAGAAGAACAGACGGCAAAGACCCCGATTGTCTCTGAATTTCAATACAGCGGTTCTTACCCGAACATCCCCCTGCTCTACCCGTATTTCAGCCTTTCTCCGCGTCCTGTCCCCGCTGCGCTTCAATGAGAGAGAGCAATTCTCTGCGGTCTTGTTCTGACAGAACCGCTCCCCGCATTTCATCGGAATTCCTGTTCATTTTTCCGGTACGGCTTTCTATCCACATCTCCTCTCCGTCGATCATAAGCATCATATCCGGCGGAGTTTCAAAATCAGCCCATTCCGGACAGAACTCCTGACGTTCGATAAGCCTGCTTATTTTTTTCGACGTCTCGCTGTCACATACGACATTTTCCTTCAGCGTCCCTTCCCACGCATTGAGGAGATCCACATACACCGTACCCTCCTCCCAATTCGTCCGGTTGACGCTGTTCTCTTTCATCCAGTCGCTCAGTACGATCCGTATGTCTCCGATGGTCTGATACATGGATATATACTCCTCAGCATTTTTTTGATCTTCCGGATCATACTGCACATCTGAAGCCATTCCCAGATAGTAAGTATATCCGGCCACAGAGGCGATCGTATATCCCGGCACAGGATAAGAATAATCCATCGGACGGCTCCCCTCTATCTTCTCGATAAAGAAAAGCATCCCTGTCTCGTCTTTTTCGTACAGCGATTTCTGATAAACGGCGATCTCTCCTGCGCTCTGTTCACAGATATACCTGCCCTCCCAGCTGTCAGGCAGAAGCAGCGAGATGCCGGCGCCTTCGATCTCTATCATTTCCGGTTCCTCATTGAGCGCAAAGGCGCCCAGAACAAAACCGCCCGTCATCAGCGCCGCCGCTGCTGCCACGGCGAGCAGACGGCGAAACACGCGTCTCGTCTTTCCGCGCCGGAATCCGGCGGCTCCCCTGCCGCCTTTCCCGAACTGCTCCGCCTGGTCGATCAGCCTGTCATCGATATTTCCGATCCTTTCCGACATCTGCATTTCGTTCATTTTTTTATCCCCCTTACGTTTTCGCTTTCGGCCCCGTTTATCTCCGGGCTCTGATTTTGCCGCGTCGCCCGGGATCACAGCCGCCGCGCATTCTCATACTCTCCGATGGATGATTTTAAAGCGCTGTCCTATAATTCCACGCCCTCATCTTTCAGATACGCTCTCAGTTTTCTCCGCATCCGGAACAGAATCGATGTCACTTTGCTCCCGCTGTATGCGGTACGCCGACAGATATCATCGATCGAATCGAAATACCAGTAACGGCGTATGAAAACCGCACGCGCCGATTCCTCCTGCCGCCACAGAAAATCGCTGATCGCGCTCTCGATTCTTCTGCACTCCAGCTCGTCTTCAACGGAATCCCTGCCGGATATGCAGTCTTCCAGTTCCGTCAGAGAACACACCGCCTCTTCACAGCGTTTTTCCGCAGATAAATACGCATATCGCTTCAGAGCGAGATTGCGCGCAATGCGTCCGACATAGGCGGAAAGCCGCTGAGGTTTTTCCGGAGGAATCCGATTCCATGCGCTGAGCCAGGTATCGTTCACGCATTCTTCGCAATCCTGTGCACTGCGAAGAATATTGCCTGCGATATGACGGCACAGCCCTCCATATTTTACGTCGGTCTGCACGATCGCCTCCTCTGACCGTACAAAATATAATTCTACAATCCTATAATCCTCCATCCTCTGTTCTCCTCTGTGAATAGATTCCGACCAGGATCTCAGCACAATATCGCTGCAGCAAAACCGTATCCTTCCGGCTCCCGCATCCTGATTCAGCGGCTTTCACCTATTAAGTACGATTTGCAGGATCAACATTGCGCAGAAAAACAAAAAAACAGAAAAATCTCCTGCAGCGGAGTCTCCGCTGCAGGAGATTTTCATAAAGATTCTCTTCAGCGCGAAAGGCTGAAAAATATACGAAAAGAGATGTTCTGTTCGTTATGAATTCAATTTCATATATTTCGTAATCATCTGCGCTGCCTGCGCCCGTGTCGCCTGTCCCTCAGGCTTCAGCACACCGTTTCCGGTTCCGTTTACGATTCCCCGTTCCACTGCCCAGGAAAGAGCTTTTACAGCATACTCGCCGGCAGAGGAAGCGTCTTTAAACGAATCCAGCGTACCCGCCGTATCTGGCGAACCTGCATAGCGGTAGAGCATCGTCGCCAACTGCTCTCTGGTAATATTTTTCATCGGTCCGAAAGTACCGTCACCGTAACCTGTTACGATATTCTCTGCCGCCGACCAGATTACCGCATCAGTATACCATGCGTCTGACGCTACATCGCTGAATTTGTGCTCCGCCGCTACCGGAGGCTTTTCCTCCATATTGTAGAGAATCTGTGTGAGCATCGCACGGGACAGATTGGAATCCGGAGCGAATTTACCGCCGCCGACTCCGTTCATCGCACCCGCTGCGGTCGCCTGCTGTACGGCGTCAGCATACCAGGCATCCGCCGCTACATCTGTATAACCGGAAACAGACTGGCCGGAATCATCGGCAACCGCGTCAAAAGCGGCATTGCTGATGAAATTGAATTCGTCGCGCTGGTGAACTTTATTCGTCAGCGTATTCGCAAACAACACGACGTCTAACCTCGCGCCGTCCGCGCCTGCGCCTTCATAAGAGATCGCCTGAATCGAATCATTTTTAAACGCCGCGTAATTTTCGCCCGTGCTCGGAAGGAATCCTTCTATCAGACCTTTTTTGCTGTTCAGCTTCACGAGAACCTTGGACCCTGCTGGAATTTCGGAGAAATACGCAGTGCCGTAGCCGTAGAGAATATCGTCGCCTTCCGCGATATAGCTGGCGTTGATCATCGTCTCTTCCGGGTAAGTGACATAGGATAACGCGTCCATTCCTCCCTTGACAGAACTGTAACGGATGCTGCCCTCCGGGAAAAGTCCCGTTGCGGAAGGAACCGCATTCTTACCGTAGCCGATATATGCGGTGCCCGCTTTTACCGCCGCCAGCGCTTCCGCATCGAGAGCCGCCGC
Organism: uncultured Eubacteriales bacterium; assembly: GCA_905206455.1. GTDB lineage: Bacteria > Bacillota > Clostridia > Peptostreptococcales > Anaerovoracaceae > Alangreenwoodia. The sequence continues at coordinate 4,523 of CAJLHL010000057.1, read as the reverse complement.
ACCGATAATCAGATCTGCTTTGGAAGCATCTTCTGTCACCTGAAATCCCAGAAGTTCCATCGCCTGGCGATCGTAATTGTACTGATAGGCGCCGCTGACCAGAGAAGATTTAACAAAACCCGCCGTATTATCCGACGGTTTGCCGCTGATATAGACGAGAGGAGCCTTGGAGATTTTCTTTGCGGCAGGGGCTTTGGAAGCCTCCACGCCGATCCCCGTTACAATATACTGAGGATCGAGGGATTTCCATGCGGTATAATCACACAGGAAACTGCCCTTATACTCACCCTCTGTGATAAGCGACACCGCTTTGCCATTCTTCAGCAGGAAGTTAACCGCAGCCGTGGAATCTTCTGAGGCATTTACGATGATGACTGAGGCATTTTCCGTGCCGCTGAAAGCGGACTTTACACCTTTGACATAGCTCTCATAATCCGCATAATCCATTTCACCGCCGCAGGATGCCGCAATTGTTTCGTACGCATCTGGATCCGCACATGTGGCCATATCAAAACCCCGTGTCTTATTGAAAGCCGTGATTCCTTCAGAATAAAGCTGCGGCCATTCCGTTATGACGGTACCGTCATAAAGCACACCGTTTGCTACCGATCTCTTTGCCTGATACATCGAAACGACCATCGTACCTGCCGGATAATCCACACCGTCATAAGTGAATTTCTTTTCAGACAGACGTACCTTCACATCATTGCGCGTGAGCCATTCCATCATATCGTTTGCCGCCTGAAGGTTACTCTGATTTTCGGCATCCAGCGGAATGATATAGCATTCCGGATGAAAATTGCCGTTTTCTTCATATGTCGGACGGAAGAGATCCGCTTCGGCTCCCTCGATATCATACTGATCGCAGAACCACGGCTCCACTTCCTCGTTTGAATTCGCGTTCGTTACGCCCCGCTCCAAAATCTCAGTCTGCGCGGCGAGATAAGATTCCTTATTTTCAGCGATATAGTGAGACTGACCCAGCTGACCGTAAGCCAAAGCTTCCACCATATAATCGTCATAGGCAGGAACCTCTACCGTATAGGAAACCGTACCGTGAAGCATCGCATACTGCGGTGTATAGCTCGTGGACATATCGTCCCACGGATCTGCCCATACCGTCTGCCGGCCCGTTCCCGTATACTCGAGATAATCTCTCTGCGGAATCACATAGCTGTTGTGTCCGCCGTTGTTTGCGACCGCCGCGATACCGAGAGCTTCACCGCCGGTCATCAGGTGCTCCGCGAGCAGGTCATATTCAAAATTCGGTTCATGCGGCGGATCGCACGGTTCGCATTGGAAGGCTTCCACCCTTCCGTGGAATTCTGCAAAACTGACCGGATTCCACTCGGAGATCAGGCGAGTCATATTCTGCGTTTCCGCCTGCGTCTGGAAGGAATTATCTCTGTTGAGGTCAAAACCGCCGGAAGAGGTGCGCGTCAGATATGTACGGCCTTCTACATTTTCTTCCGGCACGATGATATAGAAAACATCATCCAGAAGATCGCCGATATTTACAGTCTCTTCTTCCACGTTATAATATTTTTCGAGATCCACTTTTCCGGACTCCGGGCTGTCCTCACCGGCATGAATGTAGCCGAGATAAGTCGCCGTATCCTTTACGAGATCGGGAACAGCTACAGAACCCTCCGCGCCTTTCGGACCCATCTGCTCTTTCAGCTTTTTCTCGCCCTCTGCGGTAAATCCGGTGAGCTTATCGTAATCGATATCACCGCTGTCGCTTGCCGCAGCATTCAGCAGCATCCAGGTAAATTCCAGAATACCGTCAGAAGCAGAAACCTCGTTGGAATGAATATTGGAATACATCACAGGAACCTGATAATCTTTCAGCTCTCCATTTTCAATTTTTTTCAGGAGATCCGACGGATTCGTCTCAGCTTCTTCCTTGATAGACTTCCAGCGTTCCACCGCACTCTTATCCTTTGCGACGATCAGATATGGCATATCTAAAGAGGCCAGTCCGTTGTCTCCCTGGCTTTTTCCCATGGAGAATTTTTCCACATAGAGATCTGTCTTATCCGCTGCAAAATCCACAATCTCATCGATTTCGTCATAGATCTCGGACATCGTATGGAAATTATCGTATGGAGTAATTTTCAGCGCGACGGATCCCAGCGTCTTGTCCGCCGTCTTTACCGTCAGATTAAAATATCCGCTGACGTCCAGATACGCGCCTCCGTTGGAATGAGGAACGCTCAGATCCACATTTCCGTTTTTATCGTAGAAATAACAGTTGTTTCCGAATGTCAGCGTCAGGTATACCTGTCCGTCTTTCGTCTCTGCTCCGCTGACGATATCTGTAAACAACTTCGTCTCATTGTCCGTACAGATCCAGCTGTCAAGCGTGCCGCCCTGATACTGATTCGGATACTGCGATACATCGGCATAAGGCCTGCTCTTATCCCGAAGGATCGACCATACTGCTGTCTTCGCAGTCTCTTTGGCTTCGGCCTCCGTCATATTCACAGGTACATATGCCTTAAATGTGCGGGAGGCTGACAGAGATATGACATGGTCGCCGCCATCCCCGGAAGTGTTTACAAAGCTTGCCGCAGATGCGGATGCACCGGACGCCTCCGCTGCGAACGTCGGAACCGCACATACAGACAACACGAGCGCTGCAGTCATGATAACCGCTAAAATGCGCTCGGTTACACGCACAGATTTTTTCATAAATCTTTCCTTTCCTTCTCATGAAATAATTGCCCGATAATCACTTCCATCAGATCTTTTGGCCCGGCCAACGAACGCCCTCTGAAAAAGCGTATTCCCCGCGAAAAATACGATTGAAAATCCGCAGTCCGCGGGATTTCCTGATTTGAAACAAATTATCGTTAAATCAAAGAATAGCATTCTATCGTTGCCATGTCAACGTTCGCTCCGTCTAAAGATGTCTTTTTATCCCCTTTCGGACAGTTCGCTCTCATTTTAATCAGAGACTGACCGCGCCTCTTCCCGATAATTCATCGATTAAATCTTTCACCGTGGTCATCTCGCTGATCTCACCGATGCGGGCACCGCAGAAAAACAGACCATTTTCTCTGTCGCCGTTCACCGCGTCGATCAGCGCCTGAGTGATACAGTAATCCGCTGTTGCCGGATTACAGGCCTTCAGACAGTTGAAACAGCCCGTAATCTTTTCTCTTCCATCCCGAACTCTCTCGATAAAGGAATTGCGCAGCGCCCGTCCCGGCATTCCTACCGGACTCTTTATGATCTCTATATCTTCTGTTCCCGCCTCGATATACGCCCTCTTATACTCCGGACTGGCGTCACACTCTTCCGTAGCTACGAAGCGGGACGCCACCTGTACTCCGTCGCAGCCCAGAGCGATCTGACGCCTCACATCTTCTGCAGTAAAAATCCCTCCCGCGGAAAAGACCGGAATTTTCTTATCATATTTTTCTTCAAAGGTCTCCTTCACACGGAGAATTTCCTGAATCTCCGACTCATAGCTCTTAGAATCGAACGCTTCGATCTCCTGTCTGGAAAAGCCCAGATGTCCTCCGGCAAGCGGGCCTTCGATCACTAAAAAATCAGCGGTCCGATGACATTTCCTGTCCCAGGATTTCAGAATGACACGGGCCGATTTCGCGCTGGAGACGATCGGTGCCAACAGGATATCACTGCCCTCTGCGTCCTTTGGAAGAGAAACGGGAAGACCTGCGCCGGAAATAATCGCGTCAGCCCCGGCCTCAATACAGGCTCTGACATAGTCTTCATAAAGCTGCGTCACCGCCATCAGATTGACCCCGATCAGCCCCCGGCCTTCCGACAGCTCCCTCGCACGATGAATCTGCTGTTTCAGGGCTCTCAGGTTTGCGCCCTCCGGATCCCTCCGAAAATCCGGTTGATCATATCCCACCTGCGCCGCGGATATAACTCCCATACCGCCTTCCCGCGCTACTGCCCCTGCCAGCCTGCTGCGGCTGACTCCGATTCCCATGCCGCCCTGAATCACCGGCACTTCCAGAATCCTTTCTCCTATCGTTACAGACTGTAGCATTCTATCCATACCCATTTTCCTCCGCTTCTTCTCGTTCTATTTCACCGGCTTTACAATATCATGTTCTTTTGCCGGCCCGTTTAATCATATTGCTTTTCAAATATTTTGATACACAAAACTTATTTTTATTTTACGCCATTTAATCAGACACGTCAATATCTTTTACAGACGCTCATCATAATTTATTCTACTATATTTTATGGTTAACAAAGACATATCTATCCTGCTTTATCCCGCGATTTCCATCATAAATTCATGATCTTCTATATTTGAAAGTTCCCACAAATCCGAAGAAGTTCCCGAATATACGGGGGAACCTCGGAGAAGGTTTCCGATCCTCCAGCGTAAAGAAAAAAGCCGGAGCAGCAGACATCCGTCCGCAGCTCCGGCTTTTTTCAACCTTTTTTCAACAGAAGAATTAGCTCTATCGCGCTTCTCATAAAAAATCACCGGAACAGGCATTCCGCCCGCTCCGGTGATCTCTGTCTCTTACGCG
>CAJLHL010000056.1 GCA_905206455.1 uncultured Eubacteriales bacterium | reverse complement strand
GCAAAGGTGTCATAGTCGATATCGGCTTCTGTTTCCATCAGAGCCGCAAATTGCTCGAAATACATAAAATCCTCCTGGGATTCGATGTCGAGCATTTCCATAATTTCTTCGATTGTCATAAAATCTGCCTTTCGATTTTTTGTGTTTTTCTGGTCTGTTCCTGCAAAAATACTCGTATTCAAAAGTTGGATCAGACAGTGTTATTTTCACTGAATATTATATATAATATTACAGTAAAAGTACAATAAAAGGAAAATGAAAGAAATCGTAAATAAAAGAATCGATAAAATATGGTAAGAAGAGGAAAAAAGGAGGAGAACCGATGGCCGGTTTAAAAAAACTCAGACAGCGAGAAGAAATCGACGACAGATACAAATGGAACATCGCCGCGATGTACGGAGATGAAAAAGAATGGGAAAAGGATTTTAAAGAATCCGAAAAGATGGCGGAGGAATTCTCCGCTTACTCAGGAAGGCTTTCCGGGGGCGCGGAAGTTCTTCTTTCGGCTCTCAGAGACCGGGACAAGCTGTGGATGAAGGCAGAAAAAGTCTATGTGTATTCTCAGATGAAAAAAGACGAAGATAATCGCCGGTCCCGTTACCAGGAACTGAATCAGAGAGCGCAGTCTCTGCTGGCTCAGATTTCGTCCGCAACAGCATTTTTTACGCCGGAGCTTACGGAACTCCCGGAGGGCACGATCGAGAAGTATCTGGAGGAAAACGGGGAACTCAGAGAATATTCCTATATGCTGCTGGATCTGATCCGCAGAAAACAGCATGTGCTGTCGAAGGAATCCGAAGCTCTGATGGCGCAGATGAGCGAAATCGCGGGCGCGCCGAAACAGATTTTCTCCATGATCAACAACGCCGATATCAAATTCGGCAGGATTCACGATGAAGACGGGGATGAGATCGAGGTGACCCACGGCAATTATATCAGTCTGATGGAATCTTCCGACAGAGCGGTGCGAAAGGCGGCCTATGAGAATCTCTACGCCGCTTATGCCGCACAGAAAAATACGCTGGCGGCCACTTATAATTACAATGCAAAGAAAAACTGTATCATTTCCAAAATCAGGAATTATCCTTCCGCTCTGGCGGCAGAGCTGGACGGCGACAATATTCCGGAAGCTGTTTACCGCAATCTGGTCAAATCCGTCAACGAGAATCTGGATGTCCTTCACAGGTACGTCGGCCTGAGAAAAAAACTTCTGGGGGTAGACGAAATCCGCATGTACGATATGTACGCGCCTCTAATGGACATGCCGAAGCGGGAGGTTCCTTATGAGGAGGCGCTGGAAATCGTCAGAAAAGGTCTGCGTCCGATGGGGGAAGATTATCTGAAGGTGATGAACGACGGAATCGAGGCCGGGTGGATCGATGTCTTCGAAAACGAAGGGAAGACCAGCGGAGCCTATTCCTTCGGAAGCTATGACAGTATGCCTTACGTGCTGCTGAATTACAACAATAAATTTAAAGACGCCTTTACGATCGTTCACGAACTGGGACATTCGATGAACTCCTACTATACGAGAGAAAAACAGCCGTATATTTACGGAGGACATTCTATCTTCACCGCAGAAGTGGCGTCCACCGTCAACGAGTGTCTGCTGATGCACGACCTTTTGAAGGATTGTGACGACAGGCAGGAAAAACTCTATCTGCTGACCATCTATATCGAGGAATTCCGGGCGACGGTATTCCGTCAGACGATGTTTGCGGAATTCGAGTTGGCGGTTCACGAAGCTGTAGGAAAGGGAGAGGTCATGACGGCAGACCGTCTCTGTGAAATCTACGGAGAACTCAATATAAAATATTTCGGTCCGGAGGTGGTCTATGATGAGCAGATCGCTATGGAGTGGGCGAGGATCCCGCATTTTTACAATGCTTTTTATGTATACAAGTACGCTACGGGATATTCCGCCGCGGTGGCTCTCTCACGCAGAATTCTCACCGGGGGTCAGGCTGCCCGGGACGCCTATATGGAATTTCTCGCGGCGGGCGACAGCGATTATCCGATCGAACTGCTCAAAGGCGCGGGTGTAGATATGAGCACGCCGGAGGTGGTGGACAGCGCCATGAAGACATTCAGAGAATTGATCGGGCAGCTGGAGGAACTCGTGGAAAATGATTAAGTCTTTCAATATATTTGCAAATAACGACGAGATTTCAGTGCGAATCTCAGCGGAGGTCCGGGGAAAAATGGAGGAAGCCGGTGCGGTTTACCGGGAAGATGAAAAAGGCGCGGATCTCATCTTCTGCATAGGAGGGGACGGAGCTCTGCTCCGGCTCCTCCGCCAGTACGACTTTCCCGAAGCGCCCATCGTGGGCATCAATACCGGTCATCTGGGGTTTTTCCAAGAGATCACGATGGACGGTATCGATGAATTCATCCGCATGCTGAAAGAGGGAAATTACCATATCCAGGAGAACAGCGCTCTCAGCGCTGAAATCTGTACGGACAGCGGAATAAAAAATATCACGGCCATCAATGAAATCGTCATCCGCGGGGAGGGAGAGCGGCTGATGCATCTTGATATGAGCATCGGCGATAATTACATCTCCCGGTTCAGCGGCGACGGTATTCTCATCTGCACGCCGGCGGGCAGCACCGCGTATAATTATTCGCTGGGCGGCGTCATCGTCGATCCGGAGGTGGACATGCTGCAGATCACGCCGATGGCTCCCGTAAATAATTCCGCTTACCGTTCTTTTACCTCCGGTATCATCGTGCCGACCAATAAAACTATCGAAATTCTGCCGGCGAAGGATGAAGACCGCTTCGTAGTCGTCATCGAGGACGGGCGTATCGTAGCGAGAGACGACGTGCGCAAAGTCACCGTCCGCGTGGCGGAGGGAAAAGCCAGAATCGTGAGATTCCGCAATTACAATTTCTGGAGCAAAGTAAAGGATAAGATTCTTTAGAGATACAGCAAAGGCACAGTGAAAAACTTCTGTATTGATTGGAAAGTGAGATAACGAGGTTTCAACAGACATGTCAGAAAGAGATTTGAAGAGGAAGCTGACGGATATCGTCCGGGAAGAGGCGGACGAGCGGCAGACCGCAGTTTCGGACAGCGGCCGCTTCACCTATACCGTTACGCCGCAGGACGGCGAGATGACGGTAAAACAGGTTCTGAAGCGGAGAATGGGATTTTCCTCCAGGCTGCTACGCCGGCTGAAGACGGAAGGCAGGGTCATGCGCAACGGCGCCGAAGTGCGTCTCTTCGCCGATGTGATCGAAGGAGATGTCATTCAGGCGGAACTGCCGGAGGAGAGATGTTCCTTTCTGCCGCAGGATATTCCTATCGACGCCGTCTATGAAGATGAGGACATGCTGGTCATCGATAAACAGCCCGGAATCGTGACGCATCCTACAAAAGGGCATCCTGTCGGGACCATTGCCAACGGTCTCATGCGTTATATGGAGCAACACGGCAGTTCTTTTAAAATCCGTTTTGTCAACCGCCTGGATATGAACACCAGCGGCCTTCTGATGATCGCGAAAAATTCTCACTGCCAGGATTCGATGATGAAACAGATGAAGCTGGATAAAGTGGAGAAGACGTATCTGGCGATTCTCCACGGTGTGATACCGGAGGAACGGGGAATGATCGATCAGCCCATCGGCCGGCCGGATCCCGACGATATGCGTCGCCGGGTCATGGAGGACGGATATCCTTCTGTAACGCATTACGAGGTATTGGAACGGTTCGAGATTCCCGGGGCGGAGGGCGGCGGATACACGCTGGTCAAACTTCGGCTGGAGACGGGCAGGACGCATCAGATCCGGGTACATATGACGTACGCCGGTCATCCGCTTATCGGCGACACTCTGTACGGCAGTGAGGATCGGGAACTCATCGGCAGGCAAGCGCTCCATGCCGCGTCTCTCCGTTTTTTTCAGCCGGTCAGCGGGGAGCAGATAAGATGTGAAGCCGCTCTTCCGCAGGATATGGAAAGGGCGGTCCGGCTTCTGAGAGAGAAGAGACAAGAGAGAAAAGGCGAGGAGCGCGCGGAAAGCAGGTGACTGTTTTCCGGCGGCGGATACGAAGCCGTATCCGCCGCCGGAAAAAGATTTTCTTGTGCAGAATGGAGTTTTTCCTGTTTTTTATGGAATTTCGTTCTTCGCGATGCGTGGATAAGGCGCGGGAAGTGTGGTACAATAGCTTCAACTTAGCGATTTGCGAGAGAAGCGAAGCAAGAGCTTAGTTGAACTCGTACCTGTCCCTCGGCGACAGGCGAGTCGAACAGGAAAAAAGACGAAGACTGAGCCGTAGTCGACACGGTGCAATAGCTTCAACTTAGCGATTTGCGAGAAAAGCGAAGCAAGAGCTTAGTTGAACCGGTGAAGCCTGTTTCTCCGCGGCAGACGCCGCGGAAAGGAAAGAATGATACGCAGAATGAGATGCAGAAAAAAGGAGGTCAGCATGATCGTCTTTAAAGTGTTGCTGATCGTAGCGCTTGTGATACCGCTGGTATATTTTGCAGCCATCATGATGAACTCTGTCATGGATGAGATATTACATAAAGAAGATAAGAGCGGCGACAAAAAATGAACGGTATTTTTATAACATTTGAAGGAACCGACGCTTCGGGAAAGACGACGCAGATCGGTCTGCTCAGCGAATATCTGGAAAAAAAAGGGGTTCCCCACATCGTTACCAGAGAGCCCGGCGGCACTGCCATCGGCGAGAAAATAAGAACGATTATACTCGATAAAGAAAACAGCGAAATGCTTCCCGCAACAGAAGCTCTTTTATACGCAGCGTCGCGGGCACAGCTCACAGGGCAGGTCGTGCGCCCTGCTCTGCGGGAAGGAAAAGTCGTCATCAGCGACCGCTTTCTGGATTCCAGTATCGCTTATCAGGGATACGGCAGGAATCTCGGCGATATGATCCGCAGGATAAATGAACCCGCAGTAGAGGGGCTGAAGCCGGATCTGACGATTCTGCTGAAAACCGATCCGGCAGCGATGAGAAAGCGACGCGACGCGTCTCTGGAAGACAGGATGGATTCTCAGAAACTCGAATTTCACAGAGAAGTGCTCCGTGGGTATCTGACTCTGTCGCAAGAGGAGCCGGAGCGCTTTTTTGTCATCGACGGCGAAAGGCCGGTCGATGAGATCGCCAAAGCCATTCGGGAGCGGGTGGGCAGGTTCGTCTGGAAGTAGCGTAATCAGAAAAGGATTTTTATAAGATATATTTCAGAAAAAAGCGGAGGATATCATGTCATTTTCGGACTGGCAGGGCAACGAACATCTGATTGCCAGATTAAAGCAGATGATTCGAAGCGGCAGAATTTTTCACGGATGTCTGTTTGAGGGCAGTCCGCAGCAGACAGAGCGGCTGGCAGACGATTTTGTCCGGGCGGCGCTCTGCGAAAGGCAGGACGGCGACGCCTGCGGCGTATGTACTTTCTGCAGAAAATTCGACTCCGGAAACAGCGAAGACGTCATCGCCGTCGGCGCGGAAGGCAGTGTAAAGGATAAAGATATCGAGCTGCTGATCTCGGCGGCTATGAAGAAATCGTATACCGGAAGACCCGTTTTTCTGGTGGTACGCGGCGCGGGACGCATGACGGCGAGAGCGCAGAACCGACTGCTGAAGACGCTGGAGGAACCGCCTTCCGGTGTCAAGATTCTGCTCCTGACGGAAAATGCGGAACTTCTGACAGAAACGGTCCGTTCCAGATGTATTTCTTTCCGTCTGAAAGACGGCGGAGTCTCCGCCGGGAGAAGAGATCCCGCGCCGGAGACCACGCCGGGAGAGGACTCGGGCAAAGCGGAGCTTTCCCGTGAGGAGAAAAAGCGCGCCGCGGAACTGGCGCGAGATATAATCTACGGTAAACCATTTTACGCGGTAAACAGCGAAATCGGCTATTTTGCTTCTTCGAGAGAAAAGGCGGAGCAGTTCGCTGAAGCGGCGGAACTCTTTTACCGGGATATTTTCATATCTCATTACGATCGGGAAGGACGTCTGCTGATAAACGCAGAACAAAGAGATATCATACGCGGATGCGCCGGGGACTTCACAGCAGAACAGATGACGTCGGCAGCCTCCTGTGCGGAGACTGCGCAGAGGGATCTGTCCTATCACGTGAGTCCGGCGCACGCTCTGAAGTATATGGCATTTGACATACAGAAAAAGATAAAGGAATAGACGAATATGCAGACAGGAGGAACTAAAATAGAGAAGAAAAAAACATGCGCGGAGAACAGAAATATGATCACTGTAGTCGGCGTGAGATTTAAGGCGGCGGGCAAAATCTATTATTTTGATCCGGAAAAGCTGGATTTGGATATCGGAGACTGTGTCATCGTCGAGACCGCCCGGGGGTTGGAATACGGAGAAATCGCCTCGCCGCCCGGCGAGGTCTGTGAAAAATCCGTGGTTCAGCCTCTCAAGAAAGTGATTCGGATCGCAGACGAGCAGGATACCGTCAAACACGAGGAAAATCTGAAGAAAAAACAGAGCGCGCTGGATATCTGTCAGAAAAAAATCGACGCCAGAGGTCTGGAGATGAAACTGATCGACGTCGAATATACGTTTGACAATACCAAGGTGATCTTTTACTTTACCGCGGACGGGCGCGTGGACTTCCGGGAACTCGTTAAAGATCTGGCCAGCGTCTTTAAGATGCGGATCGAACTGCGTCAGATCGGCGTCAGAGATGAGGCGAAAATGCTGGGCGGCATCGGTACCTGCGGCAGAGGAGTGTGCTGCCATAAGTGGCTTCCGGATTTTGAACCGGTATCCATCAAGATGGCGAAGACACAGGGGCTATCCCTCAATCCCGCTAAGATTTCGGGAATCTGCGGCAGACTCATGTGCTGCCTGAAATATGAAAATGAAGCCTACGGTGCATTGAAGGCCGGTTTGCCGGACAACGGCGAACGGGTGCGCACGCCGGATGGTCCGGGTATCGTCGTAGACACCAATGTGCTCAGAGAACAGGTGAAGGTGCGGCTGTTTCTCGACAATGAAAAGGGCCGCTCTTCTGAGGAGGAGAAACTCAGTCCGGACGTAACCACATATAAAAAATCGGAAATCCGCCGCTCGGGCAGGAGAAAAAACAGCAGAAAGAAGGAAGAAGAGGATCTTTCGGTTCTTCCCGAAGAAGTGAAAAATCTGCTGGAGGACTGAGATGGAGCGGATCGATGAGATCGGATTCGGAGGTCTGAAGCTGATACAGGATACGGAGATGTTCTGTTATGGTGTGGACGCTGTTTTACTGGCTCGCTTCGCTTCCCGGATTTCCCATAAAAAGGCGGCTGATCTGGGAACCAACAACGGTGTCATTCCGATTCTGATGAGTTATATGGGAGGAGCAGAGCATATCACGGGAGCCGAGATGCAGGAGCGTGCCTGCCGTCTTGCGGAGAGAAATATCGAAATCAACGGACTAAAAGATCGCATCAGCATCTGTCATACGGACATCTTAGACATAACGGCTCATTTTTCTCCGGGCAGTTTCGACTGTGTCGTCACCAATCCGCCGTACACGGCGGCGGGGACCGGCGTGATCAACGGTCAGGACAGCCTGACCGCGGCTCGTCACGAGACTACCGCTTCGCTGAGCGACTTTATCGAAAAAGCGGCCTGGCTCCTTTCCGACCGGGGATATTTTTATATGATCCACCGCCCGGCCCGCATCGTAGATATCTGTGAGGCCTGCAGACGATATCGCCTGGAGCCTAAATATCTGCAGTTCATCTCTCCGAAGCCCGGAACAAAGCCGAATCTCATGCTGATCGAATGCAGAAAGAACGGAGGGAGAGAGCTGAAGCTCCTGGATCCTCTGCATGTATACGGAGATGAGGGCGGCTACTCCGATGAAATCCGGCGGATTTACGGGCGAAAATTATAAAATTGCTTTTGTTTGCAACAGTGTATAAATTATAAAACTGCAAAATTTAACTACATTCTGGAGGAAATCATGGATTACATGAAATTAGCGGAGCTTCTTTTTCCGCATATCACAAAGACGCCGGAGGAATACGAGGACATCTACCCTGACAGAAAACTGCCGGAGGGTGCGAGAGTAACCCGTCTTGCGCCAAGTCCTACCGGATTCATACATCTGGGAAATCTTTACAGCGCATTTGTCAATGAAAGACTGGCGCACCAGAGCGGCGGCACATTTTTTCTGAGAATCGAAGATACGGATGACAAGCGTTATGTGGAAGGCGCAGTGGAGACGATCGTCAACGTGCTGGATTATTTTGAAATCGGATTTGACGAAGGAGCGGCCGTCGACGGTGAGCGGGGGGATTACGGTCCTTATCATCAGAGTCAGCGGGCGGAAGTCTACCAGACCTTCGTAAAGCGGCTGATCCAGAGGGGTCTGGCCTATCCGTGTTTCCTGACGGAAGAGGAATTGTCCGATATCCGGTCGAAACAGGAAGCGGAGAAGCTCAATCCGGGAATTTACGGAAAATGGGCGGTGAGCAGAGATCTCTCCTATGAGGAAATCGAAGAGAAGATCAGGGAGGGCAAGCCTTATGTGATTCGTCTGAAATCCTCCGGAAAGACAGACGTTCCTGCGGAGGAAATGGATACTATCACCGTGGACGATGCGATTCGCGGTCCCATCACCATGCCTGCGAACAACATGGACGTGGTTCTTCTGAAAGCCACCGGAATTCCGACGTATCATTTCGCTCACGTCATCGACGATCACTTCATGAGGACGACTCACGTGGTTCGGGGAGAGGAATGGCTGTCTTCTCTGCCGATTCATATCGAACTTTTCGACGTGATGGGATGGGAGCCTCCTGTCTACTGCCATACGGCGCACCTGATGAAGATCGGCGAAGAAGGCACCAAAAGAAAGCTGTCCAAGAGAAAAGATCCGGAACTTTCTTTGGATTATTACAGAAAAGACGGATATTATCCGCTGTCGGTAAGAGAATATCTCATGACGATTCTGAATTCCAATTTTGAAGAATGGCGGATTGCCAATCCGGAAACGCCGCTGAATTCCTTTGAATTCACTACGGAAAAGATGAGTAATTCCGGAGCTCTGTTTGATCTCAACAAACTCAGCGACGTGTGCAAAGATGTTCTCGTAAGAGTTCCCGCTTCGGAGCTGGTTCGCTTTATGAAAGCGTGGGCGGCGGAATTCCGTCCTGAAATCCTTTCTCTGTTTGAAGGAAAGGAAGATCTGTTGGAGAAGATTCTGGACCTGGGCAGAACAGGCAGCAAGCCTCGTAAAGATCTGGTCTGCGCGTCTCAGATTTTTGAATTTATCAAATATTTCTTCGATGATTATTTTGAAATCGAGGGGGAGATTCCGGAGAATGTATCCCGGGAGGATGCGGACGCTATCCTGGCCGCGTATCTGGAAACCTACGACCACGCCGATGATCAGTCCGTCTGGTTTGAAAAGATCAGGACTCTGGGAAGCGCTCTGGGCTATGCAGCGAAACCGAAGGATTACAAAAAGCACCCGGAGGATTACAAGGGCCACGTGGGCGATGTAAGCACGGTGATCCGCTTGGCGGTGACCGGAAGAACGCAGTCGCCGGATGTATGGGAAATTCAGCAGATTCTGGGAGAGGAACGCACGATTTCCAGAATAAAATCTTACGCCGCGAGATAGTTCTTGCAGAGGATGGGTATTTAAATTAAAATAAAACCATAGTGTCCGAGGAAAACGGACGCCGAAGATATTGTCCGTATTTGGCGGAGGAGGGGAATTCCTTCGGCCGCCGCTGGAAGATAAAGGAGAAAAATATCATGGAAGAATTAGTAAAGCAGAGCATCGAAGAAATCAAGCCGTTTCTCAAAAGAGACGGTGGAGATATCGAATTCGTGGAACTCACGCCGGAGAATGTGGTAAAAGTACGTTTAAAGGGCGCATGCCATGGTTGTCCCGGCGCACAGCTCACTCTCCAGACGATCGTCGAGAGAATCGTAAAAGAAGCTGTTCCTGAAGTGACAGGTATCGAAGCAGTTTAAGCAGAATCGGAGAAAGATACAGGGGCGCTTGTTTCAGGCAGCCCCTGTTGTTGTCAGAAGGGATATGGTATGAGATCAGGCAGCGGAAATACAGCAAACAGCAGAAAAGGAACCACAAAAATATTGATCGGACTTCTGATCATCGTCGTTATCACGGCTTTCTCAGCCTGCGGCGCCGGAGGCGGCGGGGAAGATGACGGAAAAGGCGGAGGATTTCTGAAAAAATCGGAAGAGCCCGTAGATATCAGTATCCTGTGCGTGGGAGATGTGATGGCGCATTCCACGAATATCACTGCGGCTCTCAGTGCGGGCGGCGGAAACAGTTACAGTTTTACAGATAATTATGAATACGTGAGATCCTACATAGAAGATGCGGATCTGGCTTTGTGCAATGTAGAGACTACATTCCGGGGAGGACAGCCTCACGGCTATCCGACATTCAACGCTCCGGATGAGCTGGCGTACGCTCTGGCGGATGTGGGGTTTGACGTGGGCATAACCAGCAACAACCACATGATGGATACCGGTTTTGACGGGATGCAGCGGACTCTCGAGGTCCTGAGAAATCAGGGGATGACCACGGTGGGCAGCCGTTATGCGGGGGAAGATACCTGGTCTCTCATCGAGAAGAACGGACTGAAGATCGGGCTGGTGGCTTATACTTACGAATCTCCGATGACGGCCTCCGGCGCCGTTTCTATCAACGGAAATTATGTTTCCAAAGAGGCGGCGGAGCTGATCAATTCTTTTAATACAGATGAGATGGAAGAAGATCTCGGAAAGATCACCGCCGATATCAAATCCGCCAAGGAGGCAGGAGCGGATATCGTGGTCTGTTATATGCACTGGGGCAACGAATACCAGAGAGAACCGAACGACGATCAGATCCGCCTGGCTCAGTCTCTGGCGGACGGCGGAGCGGATATCATCTTCGCCTCGCATCCCCACGTCCTTCAGAAAGTGGATACACTGAACGCCGCGGACGGAAGGAATGTTCCGGTATTTTATTCTATGGGTAACTTTATCTCCAATCAGCGCACAGAGACGCTTCCGTCCATCGCGAATAAACGATATACAGAACAGGGGATGATGGCTGTAGTAGATCTCAGCGTCATGAAAAGTACGGGAGAGATTATCGAGCAGACGGTGAAGGTGATTCCTACCTGGGTGGATCGTTACGGCAGTCCGGTGAAATATTCGATTATTCCTCTGGATCAGAAGATGGATTCCAATGAAGTTCTGAAGACTTCCGGCCACCTGGACAGGGCAAGGGAGGCTCTGAGCGATATCGAGACGATGATCGGCGCGGATTACCTGAACGGAAAGAGTATGCCGGGAACGAGCGCAGGGAATTCAGAGGGAGAGGAAGCGGCATAAAGGTCACATCTTTGCGTTTGCCTCGGACGTATCTGCGGTCTCTGTTCCGGGCGAGCGGGTTTGAAGGCCGCCGTTTCCTGAAATTTGCGGGCGGAGACATGCCGCTGTCTGTATGCGCATGACGCGAAGGATGAAGATAGATCGGAGTAGAAAATGAGAGAAAATGACTATTTTAAAAAAATAGACACTTATAGAGAAGAGATGATCGCCGATCTGCAGCAGCTCATTCGAAAAGAGAGCACGCCTCAGATTCCGGAGGAAGGGGCTCCTTTCGGCCGGGGGGTGGCGGAAGCTTATGCTTTTATGATGAAACTGGCGGAGAGGGAGGGCTTTTCCGTCTTTGATGCGGACGGTTACGGAGGCCATATCGACTTCGGTTCTTCGGAGGAAGACGGAATCATGGGGATTCTGTGTCATCTCGATGTGGTAGCGGCAGGCGGAGGATGGAGCCGCGATCCTTTCGGAGGAGATGTGGAAGACGGCCGGATGTACGGCCGGGGAACATTGGATGATAAGGGGCCGACTATCGCGGCCTTTTATGCGATGAAAGCTCTGAAAGACTGCGGCATTCGGCCGGAAAAGAAGATACGGATGATTCTCGGCCTCGATGAAGAGACAGAGAGCGCCGGCATGCGATATTACAAGGAACGGGTGCGCATGCCCGATTTCGCTATCGTACCCGATTCCGATTTTCCCCTGGTTAACGGGGAAAAGGGGATCCTGATTTTCGATCTTGCAAAAAAGATCGGAAAACCGGAAAAAGGCGGCGTATCGCTGAAGCGGCTCTGGGGCGGAGAGGCTCCCAATATGGTGCCGGACAGTGCGTCGGCTGTGATCACGTGCGAAAGCGGCTATGAGGCTATCCGTGCTGCCGGAAAAAAATTCGAAGAAGATACGGGGGATACGGTGGCGATGAAAAACCGCGGAAGAAGTCTGGAAATTTCCTGTGCGGGAAAATCGGGCCACGGAGCTATGCCTTGGAAAGGGCGGAACGCTATTTCTGTTCTGATGTGTTTTCTGGGAAGAATCGATTTTAACTGTGCCGGCGTCAACGATTTTATTTCTTTCTATAACGAGCACATCGGTTTCGATCTGGAGGGAGGCGCGATCGGCTGCGCTATGGAAGATGAAATCTCCGGCCGTCTGGTGTGGAATTCCGGCAGAATCCTCATGGAAAAAGAGGTTCTTTCTCTGACGGTCAACGTGAGAGCGCCGATCAGTTTCTGCGATGAAGACGTCTACGGAGCCATGAGACCGGTTCTCGAGAAATACGATATCGGTGTGGTCAAGAGTCTGTACAAACCGCCGCTGTATTATCCGGCGGACAGCGAGATCGTACAGACGCTTCTGTCCGTTTACCGCGAACACACCGGAGACGAAAAATCTCAGCCGCTGGTGATCGGCGGAGGAACTTATGCCAGAGAGATGGAAAATGCTATCGCCTATGGGGCCCTGTATCCTGGAGATCCGGATGTCATGCACGAGGCGGACGAATTTATCCGCATCGACCGGCTGATTCTCACATCGAAGATTTATGCCGACGCGATTTATCGTCTGACCGTGCGGTGACGGACTGCAGAGGCCGCGGCAGGACCTGTCCGCGGTGGAAGACTGCGCGCAGACAGACGGAGCTGAAAAAATCGAAGCGATAGCGGAAAAAACGCAGGAGAAAATATAACATGCTTTTGAAGATAAAAAATGAAGACGAGACAGAGCGGTTCGGCAGAGCCCTGGCGGATCAGCTGATGCCCGGAGACATCGTCTGTCTCGTGGGGGACCTGGGAACGGGCAAGACTGCTCTGACGAAAGCTGTCGCGGCGGGACTGGGAATCGAAGAACATATCGTCAGCCCTACGTTTAATATCGTCAAGGAATATCGTTCCGGCAGACTGCCCCTGTACCATTTCGATGTATATCGCTTGGGCAGTTCGGAAGAGCTCTTTGAGATCGGCGCCAGGGATTATTTTTACGGACAGGGAGTCTGTGTCATCGAATGGGCGGATCTCATCGCGGAAGAGATTCCGCCGGGAAGCCGTCTGATCCGGATTTCCTACGGAGAAGAAGACGGACAGCGCATTTACGATATAGGTACGACAGAATGAAAATATTAGTAATCGATACGGCGGGGGCGATAGCCTCTGTCTCTGTGATAAATGAAAAAAAAGAAATCTTTACGGAATTATCCGATGACAGAATGAGTCATCTTCAGATGCTCATGCCTGTGGCGAAGCGAACGATGGAGAAAGCCGGCGTAAAAAAAGAGGAGATCACCCATGTCGCAGTGGCGGTCGGTCCGGGATCCTTTACCGGGATTCGCATCGGGATGGCTGCAGCCATGACTCTGGCCCAGGCCTGGGATCTGCCGATGGCGGCGGTGTCTTCTCTGTCCTGTTATACTTATGCTTTCTCCGATGAGAGAGCCCTGATCTGTCCGATGATCGACGCACGTCACGGTCAGGTTTTCTGCGGGGCATTTTTGTCTGCGGATGCGCAGAACGGCGAGGGATTTCTGCCAAAGACCGTAAAAGAGGAAAAGCTTCGGAACGGAGCGGAATTTGCAGAGCAGATGGTCTGTGCCGGAGAAACGGAAGTCTGCGGTGATGCGGAATTCGAGCGGATTATTTTCTGCGGCGATGTTGCGGAAAAATATGCTTCTCCTGCAGTGAAACTCACGGAATCCGTTTTTGCGAGGGAATCTCCGACCGCCGGGCAAGAACCGGAGGCAGAGAACAGAGGGCGCTGCGATGAGGAGCGGGAGAGCCTCGAAACGAAAGTGACACGGGCGGTAAGAAGTGTGATTTCCGATCCGGATCCGGAGTACTATGCCCGCGCGGTAGCGCTGTCGGCGTTTCATCAGGTTCAGGCGGGCCGCCTGGTATCCTGTGAAACAATCCGCCCGGTCTATCTCAGAAAGTCAGAGGCGGAACGCAAACTGGAAGCGAAAGAACTGGGCAGGAAGAAAAAGGACAGAGCGGCGGAGGACATTATTTTTGAACTTCCTCCTGCAGACGAGGAAATCACCTATCGTCCGGCAGCGGCCGGCGATGCCGCAGATGCGGCTTCGCTGGACAGGCTCTGTTTCCGGACGCCTTGGAGCCTGTCGTCTTTTGAAGGGGACTTGAGCGGCGGAAAGGACACGATTTATATCACGGCGCGCAACAGCCGGGACGAGATCGTCGGTTTCGCCGGAATCGCTTATGTGATGGACGAAGGAGAAGTGAACCGGGTAGCGGTTCATCCTCTTTACCGCGCCAGAGGAATCGCAGATCGGATGATGGAGCTGCTTCTGACTGCAGCGGAGCAAAAAGGAATAAAGACTCAGTTTCTGGAAGTCAGAGAATCCAACCGTCAGGCTATCGCATTGTACAAAAATCACGGCTTTTCCGTCATCGGCAAACGGGACGGCTATTATGCGGAGACGGGGGAAAATGCGCTGATCATGCGCCGTGAATAAAAATTTACAGTTCCTGTAATACTAAAGACAGAACCGTCGACGTCAGGGTATTACAGGAGGTGATTCGATGTTGGCAGAAAACGGCAGAGCCGATTATGAAAATTTCGAAAATAATGCGGGTGTGTTCGATCATCAGGGCGGATATGATGTCTCCTGTCACTGCAGGAATTATTCGCCGAAAAGCAGCGCCAGAACGATAAACATGGGGGATTACAGCAGCTGTGACAGCTGTAACCATCTCCGAAGCGACAGAAAGTGCGGGATAGCACAGCAGACGCTGTCGTAGCATCATATCGTTTCCGCTTCGACGGGCGGAATGCTTTTCCGGTGTCTCGTGAGGGACGCTGTCCTTCACGGAGCCGGGGGAGGCAAATGTTCAGCGCTGTGCGGAAACGGTCTGCACTCTCTGATCAGGCGGACTCGCCGGAGTTCCGCTTCGATTTGGATGTTCCGCCGGACGACAGCTGAAGCAGATAAGCAGATTTTCGCGAGAGGAAGTTATCTGTTTCGACAAAGAAAAATGGAGAACGAAATATGAAAAAC
>CAJLHL010000055.1 GCA_905206455.1 uncultured Eubacteriales bacterium | reverse complement strand
CGCCGTGATCATCGTAATCTTTTCACCGTTTTCTTTCATCGACTTCAATGAGAGAGTTGTTTTTTTCGCCATTTGTGTTACCTCCATGGTATGACGCCGGCTCTCCGGCTGTCATCAATAATAATTCCTATATCTGCTGAACTGAAATCAGCCCTTTATGCTCAATTCCGCGGACTCCACCAGATGGCGGAGGAGAATGGCGGAAGTCACCGTTCCGATTCCTCCCGGAACCGGAGTGATGGCTGAGACGGTATCTCTGACCTCATCGAAGTCCATATCGCCGCACATTCCTTCTTCCGTGAAATTAATGCCTACATCTATGACAGTCATGTCAGAAGAGACATATTCCCTGCCGAAATATTTCGGTCTTCCCACGCCCGCCACCAGAATATCCGCCTTAGACGTAATCTCCGGCAGATTCTCCGAACGGGAATGGCAGACGGTTACCGTTGCATGTTCGTTCAGAAACAGCATGGACAGCGGTTTGCCGAGAACGAGACTGCGGTTGACGATCGTCACATTTTTTCCCCGGATCTCGTATCCGTAGAATTTCAGAGTCTCAATCACCGCCTCCGGCGTACAGGGAGCTACCGCGGAAGTATCTCCCGTAAAAATTTTCCTGAGATTTTCCGGGTTCATACAGTCGATATCTTTGCGGGGATTTACCGCCGAACCCGCCTCCCCGTCGCCGATCTGCTCCGGCAGCGGCCGGAGCACCAGAATGCCGTGCACCGCGGAATCCTCTGAAAATCCGCGAAGAGCCCGCAAAAATACATCGTGGGACACATCCTGAGGAAAGACAGCCGTCTTTACACCGATGTGAACTTCCCCGCAGTTTTTGATCACTCTTTTTTCGTAAGCGATATCGTCTTCCCGCTCCCCCGCCCGCAGGATCATGAGAAGCGGCAAAATTCCTTTCTCTTTCAATTTCAGAGCTCTGTCCGCCACGTCGGCTTTGACCGCATCGGCTACCGGTTTTCCCTTCAAAATTTCTGTCATACTTATCAGATATCCTCACTCGTTCTTTACAGATTTGAGCCCGCAGGCCTACTGAGAACAGGCTTTCTCCACTCTCGCATAAGTGATCTCCGCAAGATGAACGCCGGAATCTGTAATCGCGTCGAGTTTATCGGACAATTCCTTTCTCTTTTCTTCATCCTTCATAAGTTTGAGATTGATGAGCACATTTAATCTGGCGCCCTTCAGCGCTGCGAGGCAGATCGCCGCTCCCGTGCCGGCATCGCTGACAGCCAGCCTGCTTCCGATCAGTGAAAAACTGTCCAAGATCCGCAGAGCCTTCAGACAGGTCTCCGCGATCTCAAGAGGAGCCTGCGCCGCAGCGATCAGAGCCTCCTGCACTGCCTGTTCCTGAGCCCGCGCTTCTTCCGGCGTAGATTTCGGCATCCGATAGGCCGCCGCCAGCGGCAGAAACGCCTCCGCATCTTTCGTCACCAGCTCGTCAAATTTCTGAATCAGCTCCTGAGAACGAAAAATCAGGTTTGAAATTTCCGCCTCATGCTCGGCGTATTTCTTCTTTCCGACGGTCAGTTCGCCCACCATCGCACCCAGCGCGATCCCTACGGCGCCGGCCAGCGCGGACGCGCCGCCGCCGCCGGGCACCGGTTCTCTGGAAGCCAGAACGTCGATGAATTCTCTGCATGTCCGGTTAAGCATAATCGTTTCTCTCCTTAAGATTTCCCGACCGGTTAAAATAATCCGCTGATCTTTCCGGTACTGTCCACGTCGATATTCTCCGCAGCCGGAATCTTCGGCAGACCCGGCATAGTCATGATATCTCCTGCCAGAGCTACGACGAAGCCCGCACCCGCTGACACCTTCGCGCTGCGGATGCTGATTCTAAATCCGGACGGTCTGCCCAGTTTCTTCGCATCGTCGGAGAGAGAATACTGCGTCTTAGCGATACATACCGGCAGATTCCTGAATCCGAGAGATTCGATCGTATCGATTTCCGCCGCGGATTTGCCGATGAAATCCACGCCGTCAGCGCCGTATATTTTCTTTGCAATCGCTTCGATCTTTTCTCTGATGGAGAGAGAATCGTCATAGGAGAATGTGAAGTCGCTCTTATCTTCTTCGATGAGACGCACGACTTCTTCCGCCAGAGCCACGCCGCCTTCGCCGCCTTTGCCCCAGACTTCCGTCAGTTTTACGTTTACGCCGATCTCTTTGCACTTATCTTCGATAAACTTCAGTTCCGCTTCAGTATCGGTAGGGAAACGATTGATAGCTACCACCGTCGACATGCCGTATACATTCTGCATATTTTCCACATGCTTCAGCAGGTTTTCGATTCCCTTTTCGATAGCAGGAACATTTTCATTATTTAAATCTGTCTTAGGAACGCCGCCGTGGAGCTTCAGAGCTCTTGCGGTAGCCACTACGACGACAGCGTCCGGCTTTAATCCGCTCTGTCTGCATTTGATATCCAGGAACTTCTCCGCACCCAGATCCGCACCGAAACCGGCTTCCGTCACCACATAATCGCCTAACTTCAGAGCGATCTTCGTCGCCATCACACTGTTGCATCCGTGAGCGATATTAGCGAAAGGTCCGCCGTGAACGAACGCCGGGGTATGCTCCAGCGTCTGTACCAGATTCGGCTTCAGAGCGTCTTTCATGAGAGCCGCCACAGCACCCTGAGCTTTGATATCCGCCGCGGTGACCGGCTGACCCTCCCGGTCGTAAGCTACGATAATTCTGCCCACTCTCGCCTTCAGATCATCGATATCGCTGGCCAGACATAAAATTGCCATGATTTCCGAAGCCACGCTGATATCGAATCCGTCTTCTCTCGGCACGCCGTTTGCCTTGCCGCCCAGCCCGTTTACGATAAAACGAAGCTGTCTGTCGTTCATATCGAGACATCTCTTCCACACGACTCTTCTTACGTCTACATTCAGTCGATTGCCCTGCTGAATATGATTGTCCAGCATAGCGGCGATGAGATTGTTTGCGGTAGTTACCGCATGTATGTCACCGGTAAAATGCAGGTTGATGTCTTCCATAGGAATCAGCTGCGCGTAGCCGCCGCCTGCAGCGCCGCCCTTTACTCCGAATACCGGACCCAGAGAAGGCTCTCTCAGCGCGATTACCGTGTTTTTTCCGATCTTTTTCAGCGCGTCTCCCAGACCTACTGAGACGGTTGTCTTGCCTTCGCCTGCAGGTGTCGGATTGATGGCTGTAACGAGAATAAGCTTTCCGTTTTCTCTGTCTTTCATGTCGTTCAGGATGTTGTAATCCACCTTCGCTTTATACTTTCCGTATAATTCGAGGTAGTCTTCACTCACACCCGCAATCTTCGCTATCTCGTTGATGTGCATAAGTTCTGCTTCCTGAGCGATTTCGATGTCTGATTTAAATCCCATTGGCTTTCTCCTTTGCTTCATAAAAAATAGAGTGAAATTATCATGTTTCCCTGCCCCGAAGACGGGGTCACGTCAACATCATCTGTGTTTTCCAATCCGCGCCTGGTATTTCACAGAGTATGACTTCGCTGACCGCGACTTCATATGCGCGTATTGTTTTCTGCCCGTGAAGGGATACCGGTGCCTCTCCGCCCCTCACTGCTGTCAAATCTTTCCCCGGCAGTTCCTTTCGCCGCCCGTACAGGCGCAGCGAATTCCCTGCCTTTTCGGTTTGAATTTATAATAAAAAAAGTATCCCAAAATGCCGTCCGGCCACTAATTCACTCCCTATCATATGATAGGTGGGTATTCTGTCCGGCACATCGAATCTTCCCCCGGCCGAAGCGGAGGGCATGGCTCTGAATGACGGAACGCGAATTCCCGTGAACGTATTGTAGGTTAAATTACATGACCATAACGCACATCCTAGGATACTTCTTTTATTCTACTCTTATAATACAATTTATATGAGCCGTTGACAACTGAAAAATTGCAATCCGGCTAAAGCCGGGCAATTTCTGTATGGGAACTGCGTATTTTACACAGCTTCAGCTGTATCGCAAAATACGGCAGCGAAGCTCATAATATGAGCGGAGGAAGACGGCTTCTGCCGTCTGTTGCGCGCTGCAGCTTGCTGCAGGCAGCTCCCGACTGAAAATTCAAATCGGTGCAAACTCCGGCAGACTGGCCTGTTTAAAGAGTATACTCCCCTTTTATACAGCGCCGGTCTTTTTCATCAATCCTCCAGATCGAGACTGCAGTTTGTCGTGACTTTCTGAACGTCGTCGTTATCTTCCAGATCTGCGATCATTTTCTTCAGCGCTTTGATGTCGGATTCCTCCGTCGGTGTGGATTCCATCGAAGGGAGATATTCGATATCCGCCTCCACAAATTCATATCCCGCTTCTCTGAGAGCGCTGCTCACCGCGTTAAAATCTTCTACCGAAGTGTATATTTCGTAGGAATCCTCGAGGACCTGCATGTCTTCCATTCCCGCTTCCATACCGACTTCCATGAGAGCGTCTTCATCCACCGCATCTGTTTTTTCGATGATAATCAGACCTTTTCTCTCGAACATGTAGGATACACATCCCGGTTTGCCGAGATTTCCGTTATATTTGTCAAAAGCATGCTTCACAAAAGCTGTGGTTCTGTTATTGTTATCCGTGAGCACATCGACGATAACAGCTACACCGCCGGCTCCGTAACCTTCGAAAGAACCTTCCACAAGAAGTTCACCGTCCAGTTCGCCGGTTCCTTTTTTGATCGCTTTCTGAATCTTGTCGTTCGGCATATTGATGCCTTTTGCCCGGTCAATCGCATGCTTGAGAGCCACGTTATAGTCGGGATCTCCGCCTGCCTTGGCGGCGATCGTGATTACACGGGCGTATTTCGTAAAGTTAGCTGCTCTCTTTGCATCCTGTGCAGCCTTTCTGCCGGCAATCGTACCATGTCTGCCCATTCTGTCTTCCATCTCCTTCAATCAATATATTTGAAAATACCAACGAAAAACCGCGCATCTCTTTTCAGCCCTGAAAAGAGATGCTTCAGACTTTCGTTTTATTATAATTCCCGGAAGAAGTATAGCACATTTGCTGTCTGAGTTCAATGTGTGAATCGTTTGTCAGCTCATATATTCTCTGATTTTACGATCTGCCGCCGTAAAAATACCGGGAAAGTTCCGAAAAACTTCGAAAAATATAAATGATATCGCCGTAAATCGGCTGAATATTTCCGAAACTTCAAATTTTTATCGTCATATTTTGTCGCTAATTTTTCATGGAGTGGATCGGCGCAGGGATTCTGCCGCCTCTGGCGACAAAGTCCTCACAGCTGTACCTGCTCACCGGCATCACCGGCGCCGTACCCAGCAGACCGCCCATTTCGATGCTGTCGCCCACGTCTTTTCCGATGACAGGAATGATTCTCACCGCCGTGGTCTTATTGTTGATCACGCCGATGGCAGCTTCATCCGCGATGATTCCGGAGATCGTCGCAGGAGTCGTCGTTCCCGGAACGGCGATCATATCCAGACCTACGGAGCAGACACATGTCATGGCTTCCAGTTTTTCGATGGAGAGTGCGCCGGAATTTACCGCGGCGATCATGCCTTCATCCTCACTGACAGGAATAAACGCGCCGCTGAGACCGCCCACATGAGAAGACGCCATAACGCCGCCCTTTTTCACCGCGTCGTTGAGCATGGCCAGGGCCGCGGTGGTGCCCGGAGCGCCGCAGACCTCCAAGCCGATTTCTTCCAGCACTCTGGCGATGCTGTCGCCCACCGCCGGCGTCGGAGCCAGAGAAAGATCTACGATACCGAAAGGCATGTCCAGTCTTCTGGAAGCTTCGCTGGCGACCAGCATGCCCATCCTCGTAACTTTGAAAGCAGCTTTTTTGATCGTATCGGCAACCACATCGAAAGGCTGACCCTTACAGGCTTCCAGCGCCACTTTTACGACGCCGGGACCGCTGACGCCCACGTTGATGACAGTATCTGGCTCGCCCACTCCGTGAAAAGCTCCCGCCATAAACGGATTGTCTTCCACCGCATTAGCAAATACTACCAGTTTGGCACAGCCGATGCTGTCCTGATCCGCCGTCAGTTCCGCCGTCTTAACGATAGTCTCGCCCATCAGTTTCACCGCGTCCATATTGATGCCGCTCTTCGTGGAACCGACATTTACCGAAGAGCAGACGAATTCTGTCTCTTTCAGGGCTTCCGGAATCGATTCGATCAGAATCCGGTCTCCCTTGGTGAAACCTTTCTGCACCAGAGCGGAAAATCCGCCGATGAAATTTACACCGGTCTCTCTTGCGGCGCGATCCATCATTTTGGCGAATTCTACATAGCTGTCATCCGTACTGGAACCGGCCGCGATAGACATCGGAGTCACGGAAATTCTCTTGTGAATGATGGGAATACCGTACTCCTTTTCGATGCTCTCCCCTACGGAGACCAAGTTCTCCGCCTTCTGAGTGATTTTATCGTACATTCTCTGTCTCGCGATCTCACCGTTGGAGTGAGCGCAGTCGAGAAGAGAAATTCCCATGGTTATGGTTCTGCAGTCCAGCTTTTCCTTCTCGAACATGTTCAGAGTGCTGAGTATCTTGTCTACGTTTATCACAGAAGCCCTCCTAAATTTCATTCATGGCATTGAAAATGCCCTCGTGCTGGATTTTGATGGACATGCCGATTTCTTTTCCCTTTTCTTCAAGCTTCTTCTGAAGTTCCTCAAAGGATACCGGCGTTTTGGAAGTATCCACCACCATCATCATGGTAAACACATCCTGCATAATCGTCTGGTTGATATCCAGGATATTGACATCATACTCCGTCAAAACGGATGTCACCTGATGGATGATGCCGATTTTGTCCTGACCGATTACGGTAATCACTGCTTTCATATTCATTTTTCTCCTTTTTTCTTTTTTTCCAGATTGGCATGAGCGGTAGCCATCATCAGTTTGATCCGGTTCAGCTGATTGACGTCGCTGGCGCCGGGATCATAGTCGATCGCCGCGATGTTGGAAAGTGGGTTGTGTTTTCTCAGCGGTTTTATCATACCCTTGCCGGTGACGTGGTTCGGCAGGCAGGCGAAAGGCTGAAGACACACGATATTTTCCACGCCGCTGTCCAGCAGTTCTGTCATCTCGCCGGCCAGCAGCCAGCCTTCGCCGCACTGGGTTCCCAGAGATGTGACGGTTTCCGCCTTTTCCGCGATCTTATCGATATGCATGGGCGGCTCGAAACGCCTGCTGGCGATTAATTCTTTCGAAATCACGTCGCGGTACCGATAGATCAGTTTCATTCCGATTCTGGAAATCATGTGCATGGAATAACTTCCCGCCATCTTTTCGTAATTGAAGTCGTTATTTTTCAGGCAGTACATGAAGAAATCCAGCAGATCCGGCACGACAGCTTCTCCGCCTTCACTTTCGATGATACCCACGATGTCGTTGTTGGCATTGGGATGGTATTTCACGAGAATCTCGCCCACTACGCCGACTTTCGGTTTTTCGACGTTTAACAGAGGAATCTCATCAAACTCCTTAACGATCTGTTTCACATTCTTTTTAAACTGCGAAAAACTGCGGTCGATCACATTTTTCCGGGCGATTTCATTCCATTTCCGATACAGCTTTTCCACGCTGCCCGGTTCCGCTTCATACGGCCGGGTGGCGTTGGTGACGCGCATGAAAAGATCCCCGTACAGCACAGCGTACAGCACCCCGAAGATCAGCTTCGGCGTAAATTTCAGTCCCGGGTTTTTTTCCAGTCCCACATAGTTGACTGAGACCACTGGAATCTGTTCCATTCCCATCTCCTTCAGAGCTTTCCGGAGCAGAGCGATGTAGTTGCTTGCTCTGCATCCGCCGCCGGTCTGCGACATGATGACCGCCGTACGGTCCGGATCGAAGTCTCCGGACTGAAGGGCGCTGATGATCTGCCCCAGAGAAACGATGGTCGGATAGCAGGCGTCGTTATTTATGTACCGAAGACCCAGATCCACCGCATTTTTATCGACCGCGGGCAGGACGACCGCGTTATAACCGCCTTCCCGGAAAGCCGTCTCCAGGAGATCGAACTGCATCGGCGCCATCTGCGGGATAATAATAGTATAATCTTTCGCCATCTGTTCCGTAAAGATGACACGCTCAAAATTATCGATTTCACCTTTATGTTCGATTTCGTGCTCTTTTCTCTCGTCGATGGCCGCTTTCAGCGAGCGGATACGGATGCGCGTCGCCCCCAGATTAGAGCCTTCGTCGATCTTCAGAACGGTATATAATTTATTATGCGCCGACAGAATCTCTTCCACCTGATCGGTGGTTACAGCGTCGAGACCGCAGCCGAAAGAATTGAGCTGAATCAGATCAATGTCGTCCCGCGTCCCCGCGAAATCAGCAGCCCGATACAGTCTCGTATGGTACATCCACTGATCCAGCACGCGGATCGGCCGGTTGATGTGATCTCTGTGAGCTACAGAGGACTCCGTCAGCACTGCAAAACCGAAAGAAGAAATCACCTGGTCGATGCCGTGGTTGATCTCCGGATCCAGATGGTAAGGTCTTCCCGCCAGAATGATGGCATTCTTGTCATTTTGTTCGATATAATCGATGATTTCATCCGCTTTTTTCCGAATATCTTCTTTAAATGCCTCATCTTCCGCTCTGGCGGCCGCCACGGCGGTCTTCACTTCAGAAGCCCGGACACCCATGCCCGCCAGCTCTTCGGTCAGACGCTGCACCAGACGCTTGTCATCATAATACGGCAGAAACGGATGGATCAGCTCCACTCCCCCGGCTTCCAGTTCATCGTCCATATTGCCGGCGATAACCTCCGGATACATGGCTACGATCGGGCAGTTATAATGATTGTTTGCCCCCTCGTCCTCGACGAGCTCATAATTAATGCTCGGATAGAAAATCCGCTTTACGCCGGATTCGATGAGCGCTTTGATATGGCCGTGCACCAGTTTCGCCGGATAACACGCCGTATCGGAGGAAATCGTATCCATCCCCTTCTCATATATTTCTTTTGAGGACGCCGGAGAAAGCTCCACCCGGAATCCCAGTTTCGTAAAAAAAGTAAACCAGAACGGGTAATTTTCGTACATATTCAGAACTCTCGGCATACCGATGACGCCCCGGTGCGCTTCCGCCTCGCTGAGGGGCACGTAGCTGAATAATCTTTCATATTTATAACGGAAGAGATTCAGTTCGTCTCCGGCGCTCCTGCTGTGACCGGCGCCCCGCTCACAGCGGTTTCCCGTAATGAAGCGGCTGCCGTCGTTAAACCGGCTGATGGTCAGCTGACAGTTATTTTCACACAGACCGCAGCGGGTATGCATATTGGTCATGGAGAAATGATCCAGACCTTCCCGGCTGACGATGCCGGAAGGCGTCTTTCCGTCAAATCTTTCAATACCGATCAGCGCGGCGCCGTATGCGCCCATATTGCCGGCGATATCCGGACGGATCACATCCTTGCCGAGAATCATCTCGATGCTCCGGAGAATCGCGTCGTTGAGAAACGTACCGCCCTGAACGACGATATGTTCTCCCGCCTCGGATACGTCGCGGAGCTTTATCACCTTATAGAGGGCATTTTTAATGACAGAATACGACAGCCCTGCGGAGATATCTCCGATGGTCGCCCCTTCTTTCTGCGCCTGTTTTACCTTGGAATTCATAAAGACGGTACAGCGGGTGCCCAGATCCACCGGTTCCCGGGAGTGGATCGCTTCCTCTGCAAAATCCGAAACGCTCATATCCACCGACTTGGCGTAAGTCTCGATAAAAGATCCGCAGCCGGAAGAGCATGCTTCGTTGAGCATAATATTATAGATCGCACCGTCTTTGATCTTGATACATTTCATGTCCTGTCCGCCGATGTCCAGGATAAAATCCACATCCGGCAGGAAGGATCTGGCCGCCTTATAATGAGCGATGGTCTCAATCTCACCGTAGTCGGCGCCGAAAGCCGCCTTGATGAGATGTTCGCCGTAGCCCGTGGTGACGGTATAGGCGATAAACATATCCTCATGCATTTTTGAGTAAATGTCCTTCAAAAGAATTTTCGACGTCTCCACCGGGCTGCCTTCGTTGTTTCTGTAAAAAGTATAGATCAGATTTCCTTCTATGTCTGTCAGCGCCGCCTTGGTCGTCGTAGAACCTGCATCGATACCGAGAAACACCGGACCGGAAACCTGAGAAAAATCTTTTCTCGGAACGCGGTGCTGACTGTGACGCCGAGAGAATTCCCTGTAGTCTCCGCCGTCTTCAAACAGAGCCGGAAGATATTTCGTATCCGTGCTCTCAGTCCCTCCGGGTTCATTGATCCTCTGAATCAGCGTATCCAGATCCGCAGCAGGATATTTCTCCGACATCAGCGCTGCTCCCACCGCTACGTAGTACTGAGAATCCTCTGGAAAGATCACCTGATCCTCCGCCAGACCCAGAGTTTCGATAAAACGCCGGCGAAGTTCCGACAGGAAGGACAGAGGTCCCCCCAGGAAAGCCACATTGCCGCGGATCACCCTGCCGCACGCCAGACCGCTGATCGTCTGGTTCACCACCGCCTGAAAGATCGATACCGCCAGATCTTCATGAGACGCGCCTTCGTTGATCAGCGGCTGAATATCGGTCTTTGCGAACACGCCGCAACGCGCCGCGATGGGATAGATCGTCTGATATGATTTCGCCAGCTCATTAAGACCGGAAGCATCCGTATTGAGCAGCACAGCCATCTGATCGATAAACGCGCCGGTTCCTCCGGCACAGGTACCGTTCATCCTCTGTTCGATCGTTCCTTCATAAAATGTAATCTTGGCATCCTCCCCGCCCAGTTCGATAACGACGTCGGTCTGAGGAATCATCTCCGTCACAGCGGCCGAACATGTCACCACTTCCTGTTCGAAAGGAATCTGCAGCTTATTGGACAGAGAAAGGCCGCCGGAACCGGTGATCGTCACATGAAATTCACCTTCATATTCTTTCCTGAAATCCGTCAGCAGTTCCGCCACCTTGTCAAATACGCTGGACATATGGCGTTCGTAACGCTTATACAATATCTTATTTTCATCATCGAGCAATACCAGTTTTACTGTCGTAGACCCTACATCGATTCCTAATTTCATTCTCTATAAGTCCTCCTGAAAGAAGATGACATTTTAGGGAAATTCCTCATCATCCTATTCTTCCCCCATAAGTCTCGCTTCAAAAAGAACGGTGTGAAGACCGGTCACAGTCAGCTCAGCGATCCGTTCTGCGCTCCAGCCCGGCAGATCCGCCGCTCTCTTTGCCGCCTCGCTGTCCACATGTTCCGTGAAAGAAGCGTCTTCGAATTTTCCATGACGTACACCGCACCGGTATCCATGATGATTCCGTCCGGATCCCCTTCGAGCGCCGCTGTCACAAGTTCCGTCATCTCACCCGCAGCATACGGAATTATTCCATCACGGTCTCCGGCTTTTCATCTGCGTACTCATACATCCACAGCCCGCCGCGGCGCGGATAAAGTCTCCGTCGCAGCTTGCCGTTTTCATAATCTCTTCAGTCTGCGGCAGTGCGCTTCGGGACATTCCTGACAATGTAAGCCGTAAAGAAAACCTGAAAGTTCCGCAATAGATCGCCCGCCTGCACTCTGCTTACCGGAAAGAACAAATGCTACTCCTCATCTGAAAAAATATCTTATCTAATAGAAAATACCCGAAAATATCTGACCCTACCATTTTAAAACCATGTTCCAAAACCATTTTATCTATCTTTTCATAAATCCCGCGGAGACAGATTCCTTCCCGCCTACTTCGCGTTTTCAACGGAAACCCGCTGTCTGACTGAATCAGCGGCATCACCGCTATGTTATAAAATCAAACAAAAAGAACGGACACCTCCGCGAGGTTCGTCCGCTCTTGCACATGCCGTCAGTCGAGATCGATATCGTCGAGAATCGCCTCGATATCATCGCTGTCAGAAACGCCCGCATCTACTACTTCAATATCATCGACGTTCGCCGCGCCTACAGCGTCTTTTTCCTTTTCGAGAGACGCGATTTCCGCATAGACCACATCAATTTCCGAACAAATCGTCCTTACCTTATCGTCGATTTCCTGACCGCTCTTGAACTGCTGATAAATATATTTTCCAAGTTCGAATTTCAGAGTTTTCGCATCTCTTTCTTTCTTCTTGATATCCATGGAAATTTTTCCCGTCTCAACCAGTTCTCCGGATTTCTGGGCGACAGACTTGCCGATATCGCTTAATTTGTCTAAAAATGCCATGAGCCAACCTCCTTTGATGTCTTTTCATAATTCAGAGGAATCTGCCGCTGAAAAGATACGGCGCATTCCGGTCCCGCAAGGGATCTCTTCTTCAAATCGGACAAAAACTCCGGCAGTTTCCCCTGCCGGGCGCACGAATGATTTCAACACAGCGCGCAGACACATCTGCTCCTCCGAATCTCCGTATGAGACCTGCGATTTTCATCGAGACTCGCGGATGAAATCCGCCGCCTCCGGAAACGGAAGGTATCGGCGCCGCATCATATATAATATACTACTATATTCATCAAAAAAATCAATGTGAGCAAACCTGTAAGCCGAGTTCTGTATTAAACAATCATCTTTCTAGACGCGCCGTCGCCGGCGCGTTCGAGCGACCTACCTACCGGGCAGCGACGGGCAGCCGCTTTTTATGCCCTTTCTTGGTCTTGCTCCAGGTGGGGTTTACACGGACGCGCGCCGTTACCGGCGCGCCGGTGAGCTCTTACCTCGCCTTTTCACCCTTACCGCTGATTCAGCGGCGGTAATTTTCTGTTGCACTTTCCTTGAAGTCACCTTCACCGGACGTTATCCGGCACCTCTGCCCTGCGGAGCTCGGACTTTCCTCATCTTATACCGCGAATTGCAGCCGGCAGACGCCGGGCAATCTCTGTTTCGATACGGATGCGATTGTCTGGCTTACTCACATTCTGATCTCTGTATTTTTTCTGAAGATCCCAGCCTTCTTCACCGCCGCTTATCTTCACGGAACGGTGCAGACCGCGGGAATTTCCATCTCTTTTACAAATAAAACACTCAAAATAGTTTAAAAGGATTGAGATCCGTCTTCGCCTCCAAGATCTCCACTTCCGGAGGACACAGATCTCTCAGCTGGCCGGCAAAATTCGGCGTAAAAATATTTTCCGTTCCGAAATGACCTGCGTCGACCACACACAGCCCTGTTTCGCAAGCTGTCCTTGCATCATGATACTTCACATCTCCGGTGATGTAAACATCGGAGCCGTTTTCTTTCGCCTGCGCGGCAAATTCCGCACCAGCTCCTGTACAAAGGGAGACTCTCGAAATAAATTCCGGACATCTGCCGGAAACCCGAAAGATATTTTCATCACAGACTTCTTTCAGACACTCGGCAAATCTCCCGAAGGAAAGAGGTTCGGGAAAAATTCCCGTGCGGCCCATACCGCAGCCCTCTTCAGCTGCCGGTTTCATCGGAACGATTTTCGTCAGTCCAAGCTGTTCCGCCAGATACTGATTCGTTCCTCTCTTCGCGGAATCAAAGGACGTGTGAGCGGAATACACCGAGATTCCCGCCTGAATCAGACGAAGAATATAGTGTCCCGTAATATGATTATCGTCTACTGAATCAATCTTCCCGAAAATCATCGGATGATGTGTCACAATCAGGTCAGCTCCTGCGGAAATCGCCTCGGTGACGAGTTCGTCGGAGACTTCGAGACTTACGAGGATCTTTCGGATCTGCTGATCTGCCGAACAGCGGATCTGAAAACCGCAGTTATCCCATTCCTCCGCCAGATGCGGCGGAGCGATCTGCCGGATTGCCTCTTCAATCCTGCCGATATCTGCCATTTTTATCTCCTTTCTGAAACATCTCTCCGACGCAGTCTTCGATGCGCCGGAAAGCGCCGAGTCGCTCTCTGCTCTCCTTCAGCCGTTTTAAGGAAGCCGCAGAGATTCCACTGTCCTCAATTCTGCGGATGATCTGTTCTTCGGAACGGATTTTTTTCTGCAGAAACCTCATCGCATAAGGAACGCCATCCGTAAAATACGAAAGCGGCAGTTCGTATGCGACAGCTTCCGACACATCCGCTCTGCGCCGCAGTTCTTCCGCAGCATCGATCCGATCCTGCCGGATGCCCAAGAGAGTCCCGCGGTCACCGGCGACAGAAACGCGCGGCGACTCTTCTGAATCGCATTCCTCCGACGATTCACCGTCTTGAAAAAACAGATCTGCTGCTTTGTCTCCGCCGGCTAACGCATTTTCCACAACGATAATCTCGCACAGACGCCCATCCTCTTCCGCCAGCAGTTCTCTGCTTATCACGAATTCCGGCGTCTGCGCCGCCCACCGCCGCAAAAGCTCCGGATGATTTCTCGGCTGAAGGATAAAACGGGAGATGGAGAACGTCTTTTCAGGATTATCCAGAAGAATATTCAAAATCAGATTACCGCCCATTCCCGCGATGATAACCGTATCCGCATCCCCCGGATCCAGGACGGAAATACCGCTGCCCTGCCGGAGATCAAAAGGAAAATCCGGCAGATAGTTCTGTATATTTTCCTGAGCTTTCCTCAGAGGCCCGCGGTTGATATCTGAGAGAATCACCCTGCGGCATCTTTTATTGCAGGCGAGCCAGATAGGCAGGTAACCGTGATCCGTACCGATATCGGCTGCAGCGGCGCCTTCTGCAACAGCGTCTGCCATCATCTGCAGTCTTTCTGATAACTTCAGCTCCATATTTTTACTCAAGATAATCCTTCAACTTCTTGCTGCGGCTCGGATGGCGAAGTTTGCGCAGCGCTTTCGCCTCGATCTGACGGATGCGTTCTCTCGTCACTTCAAATCGCCGTCCTACTTCCTCGAGAGTGCGTGCGCGTCCGTCTTCCAGACCGAATCGCAACTTCAGAACTTTCTGTTCTCTCTCGGTCAATGTATCCAGCACTTCCACCAGTTGTTCTTTCAGCATCGAGAAAGCTGCGGCGTCTGCCGGAGCAGGCACATCGTCGTCCGGAATAAAGTCGCCCAGATGGCTGTCTTCTTCTTCTCCGATCGGTGTTTCCAGCGATACCGGCTCCTGCGCGATCTTGAGAATTTCTCTCACCTTTTCTACGGAGATTTCCATCTCCGCCGCGATTTCCTCCGGCGTCGGCTCTCTTCCCAGTTCCTGCAGAAGCTGGCGGGAAATACGGATCAGTTTATTGATCGTCTCCACCATATGCACGGGAATTCGGATCGTTCTCGCCTGATCGGCGATAGATCTCGTGATCGCCTGGCGAATCCACCAGGTTGCATAGGTGCTGAACTTATATCCTTTTCTCCAATCGAACTTGTCCACCGCTTTGATAAGACCGAGATTTCCTTCTTGGATCAGATCCAAAAAGAGCATGCCTCTTCCCACATATCTCTTTGCAATGCTGACGACCAGGCGCAAATTGGCTTCGCAGAGTTTTTTCTTGGCTTCCTCATCTCCGAG
>CAJLHL010000054.1 GCA_905206455.1 uncultured Eubacteriales bacterium | reverse complement strand
GAATTTTTTTGCTCCCTGTTCCACTGCGTCGGCGATATCGCCTTTTGTGACCTGATAGCAGGGGCAGATCACTTTATCTCTGTTCATTCTGATCAACCTCGTCTCGTTTTTTCCTTTTCCGGATCACATCGGTACAGAATCAGGGAAAAATTGGAAATGGAATCGGGTTTCTGAAATCCGGAAAAATCGTGTCGTTTGAATTTTGTTTTTTATATTATTCTAACATGAGTGAAAAAATCTATTTATCTCATTCAGGAAAATAATCTGAAAAATTTCTGTTAATTTCTGCGGTTCATTCCCGAAAAATATGCCATATCCGTCAGATTCTATATTATGGAAGAAAAAAATATACATTTCGTCGATAGACGATATGAAAAATCCGGAAAAATCGGGAAACATTGAAAAACGGTGAAAACTTCCCTTATATAAGAAAAAGAAATAACTTATAAATGGAATAAATTGTAAAATAAAGGAGCCTGTTTCTAAGGAAATATTGACAGAAAGCGGAAAATAAAATAAAATATTAACGTTATCAGATACACGTATGCGCATGGTTATGCATACTGAAGACGGAAAAGAGCACTTTGCGCCCGTTTTGCGGAAAACGGCATTTTCGCGGGTTCGGCATAAGTTGAAACAAGTTTTGAGTTTTGTTTGGAGGTAAGTTCCAATGATAAAAAAATTGACCAGCGTTCTTTTGACGCTGTGCTTGGCGGCGGCTGTGATTCCGTTTAGTACGGCCGCAGTTTTTGCGGCTTCCGGCGGGGAGTCCGTGTATGTCATGCAGGAAGGCAGCGGGAAATGTACTCTCGCATCGGCGGTCATGCTGGTGAGACAGGCGGCTATCGAAAGCGGCGCGTCTTCCGACCAGTGGAAACAGATCACGCAGACTTCGCTGAAACAGGCCGCATGGGTGGAGGGCGTAGGCCTTCGCCATTCTTTTTCTTACAGCGGCATCAGCGTATCTTATAAAAATCTGACGGTAGAGGACAAGTCTGCGGAATTGATCCGTCTGCTTTCTCAGCATCCGGAGGGAATCGAAATCTATCTCAGATCGGTTCCTCACGCAGTGCTTTTGACGAGATATGACTCTAAGACAGATACGTTCTACTGTGCGGATCCGGCTGTTTCCACCAGCGAGATGGCTGTAGAAAAATCATGGCTCAGAACGCTGAAGACCGGAGCGACGCAGGAGGAAATCATAGACGCGGTAGATTGTTATTGGTATGTTTCTTCAAATAAATACCAGCCTTCATCTTCTCAGGGAGGTCAGTCGGGAAACGGCGGGACAGCCGACAATGATAACGGCGGAGCGTCTGACGACGATATCATCGCAGGCGGCGATGACAAACCTCAGATTGAAGTGGTCAAGCTCTCCAAAGTAAATACATACCGCAGCGGTCAATTTTCCGATCTGACCGGAAGCGAATGGTATTTCGATTATGCAAAGTCCGCTTACGAGATGGGACTGATGAACGGCAGCGACGGAAAGTTTGATCCTAATGGAAATATGACGATCGGGCAGACGATCACTATCGCGGCTCGTATTTACAGCACTTACGCGCAGGACGGTTACAATTTCTCCGTCCAGGAAGGTGATCCGTGGTACAAGCCTTACGTGGACTATGCGTATAAGAAGGGGATCATCAGCGATAAATACAGAAACGCTAATATGAATGCGAAGGCGGCCCGTCTCGAGTTTGCAGAAATTCTAAGTAAATGTCTGCCGGACAAAGCGCTGGAGCCGATCAATCAGGTGAAATCAGGAGAATTCCCTGACGTATCTTCGACCAGCGATGCAGGCAAAGCGGTGTATAAGCTCTGCGAGGCGGGAATTCTTACGGGCAGCAGCGACGGCAAGTTCCACCCGGCGGACTCCATCAGCAGAGCGGAAGCGTCCGCAGTAATCGCGAGACTTGCGGACAGCACGCAGCGTGCGAAACGCTGAAATGGACAAGCACAGGAGAGCGATTCTTGTCTGAATAAACCGGATAGGTTTTCCTGCGCCGCGATGGCGCGGAGACGATAGATAGTAAAAAAACGATAAGAGGAGAGGAAAGAAACGGAACACCGAAAAACGATCGCGTTCTTTCCTTTCTTTTTTATTTTTTATTGACATGGCATATCATCAGTGCTACTATAATTTTGGATATAACATAGTGAGAATATCCTCTTAAATTTTAATAACAGGATCTTCAGGGCAGGGTGAAAGTCCCTACCGGCGGTAAGAGCCCGCGAGCCGAAAGGCTGATCCGGTGAGATTCCGGAGCCGACAGTCAGAGTCTGGATGGGAGAAGGTGATGAATATAGTCTTTCCTTTCGAAAGATACAAACTATATTTCGTTTTTTGTACGCTCTGAATAGATTTGATCATTCAGGGTTTTTTTATTGGTGATTTTTATGAACAATCAGGAGATAACGGACAGAAAATGGATGCGAATGGCGCTGGATCTCGCCGGGAATGGTGAGGGCCGCGTCCATCCGAATCCTCTGGTAGGAGCTGTGATCGTAAAAGAGGACACAGTTATCGGCAAAGGGTGGCATGCGTACTGCGGCGGTCTGCACGCGGAGAGAAACGCGCTGAAAGACTGCAGAGAGCGGGGCAACGATCCGGAGGGCGCGACGATTTACGTCACGCTGGAACCCTGCTGTCATTACGGTAAGACACCTCCCTGTACCGAAGCGATTATAGAAAACGGATTGTCCCGGGTCGTCTTCGGCGCTTGGGATCCCAATCCGGTGGTAGCGGGGAAAGGGATTCAAATTCTGAGAGCAGCGGGGATCGAGACGGAAGGTCCCGTGATGGAAGCGGAATGTCTGGAGAAAAACAGGATTTTCTTTCACTATATCACCGAAAAGACACCTTATGTCATCATGAAATATGCGATGACAGCAGACGGAAAAATCGCCTGTGTTACGGGAGATTCCCGATGGGTGACAGCGGAGGAAGCTCGTGAGCATACGCATAGAACCCGCAGAGCGGTGACCGGTATCATGGTAGGGATCCATACGGTGCTTCAGGATGACCCTATGCTGAATTGCAGATGGAAAGAGGATCCGGTAGATCCCGTCAGGATCGTCTGCGACAGCCGGCTGCGTATTCCTCTGGAGAGCCGTATCGTGCAGACGGCAAAAGATGTGCCGGTTATGGTAGCCTATCGAAAAGACGCTGCGGATGAAGAGGGAAACGGAGAGCAGCGGCAGGCAGCGCAGAAAGCGAAGCTTCTGGCTGATCTGGGTGTGGAATTGATTCCCGTGAATGCTGATGAAGAAGGGCATGTGGATCTGAGAGAGCTCATGAAAATTCTGGGCGAAAAGAAAATCGACAGCATTCTTCTGGAAGGCGGAGGAGAACTGAACTTTTCAGCGCTCAAGGCGGGGATCGTCTCCTGTGTGCAGGCGTACATCGCGCCGAAGATCGCAGGCGGAGCCGGAGCGAAGTCTCCGGTAGGCGGAGCCGGGATACAGAAGATGGCGGACTGTATTCGACTTTCTCAGCCACGGGTTGACGTATATGGACAGGATATCCTTTTGACCTTTGACGTGCTGCCCTGTGAGGCCGAAGACGCGCGGCAGCCGGGAGTCGTAAAAACCGATGAAAAAATAAGGGGACGGTGAGAAGGACAGAGAGAACTGCGGCAGAGAACAGGAGTGATCATAGAATGTTTACCGGTATCATAGAAGAAATCGGCGAGATCGCCGGTGTAAAACGCGGACAGGTTTCTTCCCGGCTGGCGATCCGGGGAAAGAAAATTTTCAGTGATCTGAAGTTGGGAGACAGTGTGGCGGTCAACGGCGTCTGTCTGACAGCGACCTCGATTTCCGGAGATATTTTCGAAGCGGATGTCATGGCGGAGACTCTGCGCCGGACGAATCTGGGCGGATTTTCCAACGGGACCCGGGTGAATCTGGAGCGCGCGATGGCGGCTGGGGGGCGGTTCGGCGGACATATTGTCTCCGGACATATCGACGGTACGGGGCGTGTGTCTTCTCTCGTGAGAGAGGAAAACGCCGTATGGGTGCGTATCGATGCCGAAGATAAAATTCTCCGGTATATCATCGAAAAGGGATCCATCGCCATCGATGGGATCAGTCTTACGGTGGCGGAAACAGGCCCCGGTTATTTTAAGGTCTCAATTATCCCTCATACAGGGGAAGAGACGACACTTCTGCGGCGGCGTCCGGGAGATATCGTCAATCTGGAGAACGACGTCGTTGGAAAGTATGTGGAGCGTCTGCTGAATTTCAGCGCCGGAAACGGCGAGGCATTCGGACAAAAGGCAAAAGCCGGAGGAATCGATTTAAACCTGCTCTCCGAAAACGGATTCTTATAGCGCAGCGCCGGCATATCCCGCGCGTCTGCAGGAGACGGTTTTTATCTTTGTGTTTCGTAGATTTGACAGATGGTGACTGCAGGGAAATAATTTCGAATAAAAAGGTTTTCAGGTCTGCCGGAACAGCGGACAATGGATTTTTGGAAGAGAATATGCGACAGGAGGACAGAAAATGTTTGAATTCAATACGATAGAAGAAGTGGTACAGGATCTGCGGGAAGGCAGGATCATCATTATGACGGATGATCCCGAGCGTGAAAATGAAGGGGATTTGATCTGCGCTGCAGAATTTGCTACGAAATATAATGTGAATTTTATGGCGACTTACGCGAAAGGTCTCATCTGTATGCCGATGAGCGCTGCTATGTGCGAAAAGCTCGGATTGCCTCAGATGGTGGAAGACAACACGGACAATCATGCCACCGCTTTTACTGTCTCCATCGATCATGTGGACACCACGACGGGTATTTCGGCTGCGGAACGTTCTTATACCGCGGTCAGGTGTGTGGATGATGATGCGAAGCCGGAGGATTTCAGAAGGCCGGGTCATATGTTTCCTCTGGAGGCGAAAGCGGGAGGCGTCTTCGAAAGGGGCGGTCATACA
Source organism: uncultured Eubacteriales bacterium (assembly GCA_905206455.1). GTDB lineage: Bacteria > Bacillota > Clostridia > Peptostreptococcales > Anaerovoracaceae > Alangreenwoodia. Next base: position 10,705 of record CAJLHL010000054.1, on the reverse strand, counting down.
GAGGGTACGGTCGATCTGATGCGAATCGCAGGTCTCAAAGAAGCCGGTCTCTGCTGTGAGATTATGCGGGAGGACGGCGAGATGATGCGTACAAAAGAGCTGATCGAGTTTGCGCAGCTTCACAATCTGAAATTTGCCACTATAAAAGCGCTCAGGGAGTACAGAGAAAAACATAACATTTAAAGGAGGTCCAGGCATGACAGACGATTTATGCAAGGCCGGAATCATGATAGAAGAGATGGCGAAGAAGGCCTCGGAGGGAGACTGCGGAGAGAAAGACGGCAGGCCGATTATGGAGCATGTCGTAGAGGCAAACATGCCGACGAAGTATGGAGACTTTAAAATCCACGGTTATGTGAACCGGCTGAACGGAGAACATCATGTGGCCCTGACTATGGGAGATTTCAGCGACGGTGAGCCGGTGCTGGTGAGAGTTCATTCCGAATGTCTGACGGGCGATGTATTCGGTTCCGCCAAATGTGACTGCGGAGATCAGTTTGACGCTGCGATGCGGGCTATCGCGAGAGAAGGCAGAGGTATCATGGTCTATCTGCGCCAGGAAGGCCGGGGAATCGGTCTTATCAATAAACTGAAGGCTTATCATCTGCAGGACGGTGGCATGGATACGGTGGAAGCCAATGTGGCGCTGGGATTTCCTCCGGATATGAGAGATTACACGGTAGGCGCAGAGATGCTCATCGATCTGGGAGCGAAACGTCTGAGGCTTTTGACGAATAATCCGGAAAAAATCTCGGGCCTGGAGGGTTTTGGCATCCAGATCGTCGAACGGGTTCCGATCGAGACGACTCATAAGAGCGCGAGCGACGCCTATATGAAGACCAAAAAAGTCAAAATGGGTCATATTTTAAAGACCTATTGACGCGGCTGTACACAGCGCCGGGTCAGGCGGAGAAGCCGGCGGAATGAGGTTTCGACCGCTGAAGAGTGAAGAAAGAGGTTTGTTATTCAGAGAGGAGAAAAGAGAATGTCAAATGCAAATATCAATGTGATCGAAGGAAAATTAGTCGCCGACGGTATTAAAGTGGGGATTGTCGCTTCCAGATTTAATGAATTTATCGTATCCAAGCTCATCGGAGGCGCTCTCGATGGTCTGCTCCGCCACGATGTAAAAGAAGAAGACATCACGCTGGCCTGGGTTCCGGGAGCGTTTGAGCTTCCGCTGACGGCGCAGAAGATGGCGAAGTCCGGCAAATATGACGCAGTTATCTGTCTGGGCGCGGTGATCCGGGGTGCGACTTCTCATTATGATCTGGTATGCAACGAAGCGGCAAAAGGTATCGCGCAGGTGGGTCTGCAGACCGGCGTTCCGATTATGTTCGGCGTGGTTACCACAGAGAATATCGAGCAGGCGATCGAACGCGCGGGAACTAAGGCGGGCAATAAGGGATATGACTGCGCTCTTTCCGTTATCGAAACGGTAAATCTTCTGAAGGCTCTTTAAATTGAAAAACAGATAAGCATTTTACATCATAGACGCGAAAAGCCGTAGGAAAGCATTTTCTCACGGCTTTTTGTGCTGTGAAACTGCTGCCTGCCGGGGAGGGGCAGGCGGCGTGATGTTATCGATCCGACGGAGGGAGATACGATGGATGAAAATAAGAAAGCGATGTATGATAAATCAGGCCCGAGGGTGGCGGAAAATTTTAGAAAACGTCATTTTGAGGCTTACTACTGTTCCGATAAAGAGACAGCCTGTCAAAAAGTGCTGGAACTGATTCCGCCGGAAGATACGGTATCCTGGGGCGGTTCTATGACTCTCAGAGAGCTGGGGGTCATAGAACTTCTCGCGGAGAGAGGCAATCCGGTGATTGACCGGGATGCAGCCGGATCACCGGAGGAGAGAAATGATCTTATGCGCCAGGCGCTCACCTGCGATACATTTCTGATGAGTACCAACGCTCTGAGTATGGACGGTCAGCTGGTGAATATCGACGGAAACGGAAACCGGGTAGCGGCTATGATCTACGGTCCGAAGAGCGTTATCGTCATTGCCGGTATGAACAAAACTGCATCAACCGTAGAGAGCGCTTGGGTGCGGGCCAGAAATACGGCCGCGCCGATGAATACTCAGCGTTTCGATATCAAAACACCCTGTACGGTTACGGGACAGTGCGGGGACTGCAAATCGGAGGACTGTGTCTGTGCTTATATGGTCACCACGAGAATTTGCCGTCCGCCGAAAAAGATCAAAGTCGTTCTCGTAGGCGAAGATCTCGGAATGTAGAAAGAAGCCCGCAGAACATTGCGGAACTTGCTTCAGAGAGGGAGGCAAGCGCAGTTTAAGCGTCTGTCCAGACTGCGGCGGTACGGATAAAAAAAGCGATAAAAGCCGCTTTCGGCTTTTATCGCTTTTGATGTCTCTAATCTATTTTTTGTCTTTAACATTCTGCAGGATGTACGCAGGACTGGCAGATTACAGCGCTGAATCCGTTGCAACTTTCGCATCTCGCGAAATATTCGCAGTCCATGGTACAGAATTCTGCCGGATTGTCCACTTCTTCGTTTTTGTGTGTACAGACCATTGTAAACGGTTTTTCCTGAGAAGCGTTGTATTGCTCCTGAAGGTGCTGACATGAGAAATAGCATTTTTCTCCGGATTCCTGTTCGAAATAGTTTCCGGTGTACCATACCTGCTGTTCGACGAGTGTGTGAGTGTCCATCTTGTTTGTTTTCATTGGTAGATAATCTCCTTCATTCTTATTCTGCATATAATACGCACGCACAAATAGTTATAAAAATAACAACTCGCAAATAACTGTTTCAAGCTGTTCCGAAAACCGGATGAGATGAAATCTGATATTTACGCTGACGGGCGCTGCCGATACAGTCTGCCCGCTGTGGATTAGAGTCCGCGTTCTTTCCGGCAGAAGCGCTTTGAGATATTCCGATCTCCGGCACACATACGCCACACATATGCACCCTGCTGTTCAGCGGAATTACGAATAGGAGAACGCTTTTGCAAAGCTTACAACACATATATTATATATACTTATTATATGTATAAAAAATATATGTACATGCGAAATTTATGCTTTGCGTAGAGTATTATAGCGAAAAAGGCAAGGGAAGAATATACTCCTTTTTGGTTAATTTTTTTGCTCGGGAGGAGAAAATATTTTCCAGAAATCAGGATATATCGGTCAGATGTTATAAATAATTCTATTTATGGAAATATGAGGCGCATTGGAGTGGGGAAAGTGCAAAATCACCCGTGGAGACCGGGCGATTTTGCAGAAATGGTGATATTAAAAAATGAAGCGGAATCTGGATTCCGCAGACCGGAAAAAAGCGCCGTCTTTTCAGATACACGGCGCTCAGTCAGATTTTTATGTTTAACGTTCAGGTCTCGGGATATCGCAGTCCTGACATCTCACCGCGCTGAAGCCGGCGCATGTACGACATCGTCCATACTCTTCGCAGTCCATATTACAGAATTCAGAGACGTTTTCGATACGGATTTTTTTGTGTTTGCAGAATTTATAATATTCATCTGTCTCCTCGTCGTGATGCAGTTTTTCCAGATATTCGCAGATGAAATAAATAGGAGCGCCGGATGCGCTGGTGTCCTGTTCGCCGCCGTGCCAGAGGTCATGACGGGAACTTCTGTCTAAATTTACAATCTTGATGTCACTCATTTTTATTCACTTCCTTTAGATATTGTTGTTGTGCATATTAACTATAAAATCATTGTATCATATCTTTTGTGATCCAGCTATCTCAATTTTGCTTTGGCGAAAAGACACAAAAAACCGCATTCTCAGGTTGACAAAAAAAGATCTGCCGTCTATAATTAGTTCGTTATCGTATTGTTTGATATAAAACTATATGAGCGCAGATGCGCTGCGAGGTGGGGATATGTCACAGAACCATATAGGATTTCAGCTGCGGATGCTGCAGAATGAGGTAGTACGTTTTATCGATCAGAGAGCGAGGGCAGAGGGGCTGGATGAAGTCACACAGTCCAACGGCTGGATCTTAAAGACGCTTTATGAAAATCAGAACCGGGATATTTTCCAGAAAGATATCGAAACGGAATGCGGTATGGCCCGGTCTACGGTCACAGGCGTCGTGAAACTGATGGAGCGTAAGGGGTTAATCCGCCGGGAATCAGTGTCTTCAGACGCCCGCCTGAAAAAACTGGTGCTGACGGAAAAAGGCATTTCAGCTCACAGGACGATGTATGGAATCATTCAGGAATGTGAAAAAGCTCTTGCCGCGGATATGACGCCGGAAGAACAGCGATGGTTTCTCTTACAGCTGAGACAGATGCGCGAAAATCTGGGGTGACGGAACCTTTTGCAGCGGCGGCAGACCGTCTCTGTATCTTCCGCGGCGGGATTCGCTGAACGGAGAAAGCCGGAGACAGACTTTGTCCGTCGCTGATGAAGGGAAGTGTCGCAGGGAGAGTATGTTATATCAAAGAAAGTGTGATATCGAGTATTAGTTCTATGACGAACTTTTTGATTTCTGAATCGTCGGAAATCCCTCCGTGGAAAGGACGGAGGTGTCTGCGGATTTGGGAATAAAAGAGGAGGGGATAATGTTATGCAGGAAGAAAATAAAATGGGAACGATGCCGGTAAACCGGTTGCTGGTCACTATGTCGCTGCCCATGATGATCTCTATGGTCGTCCAGGCTTTATATAATGTGGTGGACAGTATCTTTGTCTCATGGCTCAGCGAGGATGCGCTGGCGGCCGTAACGCTGGTCTTCCCGGTTCAGAGTCTGATGATCGCTTTCGGCGCGGGTCTGGGCGTCGGTGTCAACGCGCTGCTTTCCAGAAGTCTGGGAGAGAAGAATCAGGAAAATGTCAGGGATTCCGTTACCCATGGAATGATGATTTACGCGGCCGTTTATCTGATTTTTTTATTGATCGGAATCTTTCTGCCACGGCCTTTTATGGCCAGTCAGACAGGCGCGTCGGGAATCGTTTCAGACGGCGCGGCGTATCTTTCCATCGTCTGCGGCTGTTCTTTCGGTCTTTTCGGTCAGTTTCTCTTCGAGAGACTGCTGCAGGCTACGGGACGAACGATCTTTTCCATGATTACGCAGAGCGTGGGAGCGGTGATCAATATCATTCTCGATCCGATTCTCATTTTCGGCCTTCTGGGAGCTCCGAAGATGGGTGTGGCGGGAGCGGCGGCCGCTACCGTGATCGGTCAGACGGCGGCTGCGCTTCTGGCGTTTTTCTTTAATTTAAAATTCAATTCAGACATCTCTCTGTCGCTGAAAGGAATAAAAGTGAGATGGTCTGTCTTCCGAAGTATCTTGTCAGTAGGAATACCGTCGGTGCTCATGCAGGCGATCGGATCGCTGATGAATCTGGGAATGAATGCGATTCTCATCTCTTTTTCGTCGACGGCGGTGGCGGTATTCGGAGTCTATTTTAAGCTGCAGAGTTTCGTATTTATGCCGGTCATCGGACTCAACAACGGGATGGTTCCCATCGCGGCATATAATTACGGAGCCAAAAGAAGAGACCGCCTTTTAAAAACCGTAAAGCTGAGTATCGTCTATGCGGTATGTATCATGGTCATAGGACTGATCATCGCTCAGCTGATACCGGAAAAATTGCTGGGAATCTTTAACGCCTCGGATGATATGATGCAGATGGGTGTTTTCGCGCTGAGAATCATCAGCATTCATTTTCCGATCGCCGGGATTTCCATCATTTTGTCTTCCGTCTTTCAGGCGCTGGGCAAAGGGTTATACAGTCTGTCGATTTCCTTCGCGCGCCAGATCGTGGTACTCTTGCCTCTGGCCTTTCTCTTTTCGAGAATCGGCGGCCTGAATATGGTATGGTGGAGTTATCCTCTGGCAGAACTGCTCTCCCTGACTCTTTGCATTTTCTTTTTCGCCCGGGTCAATCGGAACATTCTGAGTCAGCTGAAATCTCCGACGGATGATGAAAAAGAACGCAGGAAGAAGTCTTCGGTGAGAGCGATGAAAAAGTGCGGGGAAGAGCAATAGCGGACCGGTAGATGTAAATTCGGACGGGGCCGTGTCTGAGTCTTTCAGACCGCAGAAAAACGGGACACCGTGCAAGCCAGTGCCGGCTTGCACGGTGTCCCGTTTTAAATGACTCTGTGATTTTACGGATCGGAAAGCCGGTCTTCAGTCCAGGCTGAGAACGGCGCCGGTATTGGCAGAGGTGACCAGCTTTGCATAGCGGGCCAGATAACCGGACTTGACTTTCGGTTCCGGTTTTACATAGTCTGCTCTGCGGGCTTCGATTTCCTCTTCGGAGAGTTCCACCTCGAGAATCCGGTTTGGAATATCGATATGAATCGTATCGCCGTTCCGGATCAGGCCGATCAGACCACCAGCCATCGCTTCCGGAGAAACATGGCCGATGGAAGCGCCGCGGGAGGCGCCGGAGAATCTGCCGTCTGTGATAAGCGCGACGTCTTTGTCGAGACCCATGCCCGCGATGGAGGAGGTCGGCGAGAGCATCTCTCTCATACCCGGACCGCCCTTCGGGCCTTCGTAGCGGATGACGATAATATCTCCCTTTTTGATCTTCTTTGCCCAGATGGCTGCGGAGGCTTCTTCCTCGGAGTTAAATACGACAGCCGGGCCGCTGTGTGCCAGCATTTCCGGAGCTACCGCAGATTCTTTCACCACTGCGCCCAGAGGAGCGAGATTGCCCCGGAGGATCGCCAGACCGCCCCTGTCTCTGTAAGGAGCGTCGATCGGTTTGATGACGTTATAGTTGAGCACCGGACAGTGAGCGATATTTTCGCCTACTGTTTTTCCGGTGACGGTCATGCAGTCCGTATGGAGAAGATCTCTTTTTGTGAGTTCGTTCATCATAGCGGGAATGCCGCCTGCAAGACCGAGATCTTCCATATGATGATGGCCGCTTGGACTGAGCTTTGTCAGATTCGGAGTCTTTTCACTGATCGCGTCAAACATGTCGAGATTCAGCTCGATGCCCGCTTCGTGAGCGATGGCCGGCAAATGAAGCACGGTGTTTGTGGAGCCGGCCATCGCCATGTCCACCGTGACGGCGTTTTCAAAGGCTTCTTTTGTGAGAATATCGCGGGGACGGATATCTTTTCTCAGCATTTCCATAACCTGGATGCCGGCTCTCTTTGCCAGACGGATTCTCTCGCCGCTGTCGCAGAGGGCTGTTCCATTGTACGGAAGACCCATGCCGAGAACCTCGGTCAGAGAGTTCATGCTGTTGGCCGTAAAGAGACCGGAACAGGAACCGCAGCCCGGACAGCATCTTTCCGCGACGTCTTCCAGCTGTTCCTCATCGATATCGCCGTTTTTAAAGGAACCGACGCTTTCCATGATACTGTTGAAGTCGAGAATGTCGCCGTCGAGATTTCCCGTGCGCATCGGACCGCCGGATACCATGACGGCAGGGATATTCAGGCGGGCTGCAGCCATCATCATACCGGGTACGATTTTATCACAGTTCGGAATGAGTACGAGACCGTCAAGAGCGTGTCCTCTGGCCATGGCTTCGATGGAATCGCAGATGAGTTCGCGGCTGGCCAGCGGGTATTTCATGCCTTCGTGTCCCATAGCAATGCCGTCGCAGATGCCGATGGCAGGAAATTCCAAAGGTGTGCCGCCTGCCAGAAGAATTCCTCTTTTTACCGCCTGCGCGACGCGGTCCAGAAGCATGTGTCCTGGAATCAATTCATTCTGCGCGTTGACGACGCCGATGAGAGGACGGTCGATTTCTTCCTTTACATATCCCATTCCGTAGAAAAGAGAACGCACCGGCGCTCCGCCCGGGCCCTGTTTTATTTTATCACTGTTCATAGTCTGTGCCTTTCTTAAAGTTATCTTTGTTAAGAGGAGTTAAATCGGAACAAAATTCTGACAGATCAGCTCGGTCAGAGACTGCAGCCGATTGGGGCAGAGTGGAGAAAAAGAGTCCGAAAGGGACATCCGCCGCCTGCAGAGGCGAACGGTATCAGCACTCTGTTATAATAGTGATTATTTTACACTACGGAGTTGCAATGTTCAATATTCATGCGATATAATTTTAATGCATGATTTTCGTTTGACGCCTCACATAAGACGCGCCCTCCGGGTTGAAACGAAGCTGAAATCTGCAAAAATAACGTGAAAAGGAGGCGGACCGTATGAGCAATGAAAAGAACAAAAAAGAAATGGTAGACGATTATGTAGACTACATGGATATCGATGCCATTTCGGACGAGATTATCGATCTGCTGAAACATAAGCGCTATGCCGCAGTGCGGAACCGTCTGACTGAGACCAACGTAGTAGATATCGCGGAGACTCTGGAAAATATAAATGAAGAATTGGGTCTGGACAAGACGATTCTGACATTCCGTCTTCTCCCAAAAGATGTCTCGGTAGAGGTTTTCGCCTATATCGGCGAAGACGAGCAGGTAGAGATCATCCACGGCATTACACAGCACGAAATCGATTATATCATCGATGAACTGGCCTTCGACGATATGATCGACCTTCTGGAGGAGCTTCCGGCCAATCTGGTGGATAAAATTCTCCTCAATACTTCTAAGGAAGAACGCAAGCTGATCAATACTTTTTTGAATTATCCGGAAAACAGCGCCGGGAGTCTCATGACGATCGATTATATCGATGTCAAAGAAACGCTTACCGCAAAACAGGCCCTCGCTCATATCAAAGAGGTAGGTCTGGATTCTGAGACTGTCTATACCGTGTATGTTATGGACGGTAAGCGCAAGCTCAAAGGAGTCGTGTCTCTGCGTTCTCTGGTGCTGGCTGACGATGATACTCTGGTCAGTGAACTCATGCATACAGATGTCATGTCGGTGCCCGTCACGATGGATCAGGAGATGGTATCCAATATTTTCAAGAGATACGGACTTCTGGCGATGCCTGTCGTCGACCGGGAAGACCGGCTGGTGGGCATGATCACGGTAGACGATATCTTCGATATCATCGAAGACGAGACGACGGAAGATATTCAGCTGATGGCCGGCGTAACCGGCGCGGGCGACGATGAATATCTGGACATGAGTGTCCTGAAGCACGTCAGGACGAGACTGCCCTGGCTGTTTATTCTCATGTGCTCCTATATGATTACGGGAGCGATTATCACTAAATTTCAGGATATGCTGTCGCAGGTCATCGCGCTGGTATCTTATATGCCGCTGCTGATGGGCACCGGCGGCAATTCCGGCTCTCAGTCGGCAACTCTCATCATACGGGGACTGTCTACGGGAGAAGTGGATTTGAAGGATTTTCCGAAAGTGGCCTGGAAAGAAATACGCATCAGTCTGTGCGTGGGGGCCTGTCTTTCTGTTCTGAATTTCCTTCGGGTCATATTTATCGATGGCAACAGCGCTTCTGTAGCGCTTACCATATGTGTGGCGATGCTCATCATCGTCGTCATAGCGAAGACGATCGGAGGTCTTCTGCCGATGGCCGCAAAAGCGGTGGGAATCGATCCGGCTCTCATGGCAGGTCCGGTGGTATCTTCGCTGACAGATATGTTTTCTCTGGCGATTTACTTCCTGTGCGCTACGATGATTCTCGGAATCTGACGCCGCACTCCAAGGCTCTGTTCTCAGTCTGCAGACAGTCAGAAAAATGCAGAAGGATTCTCACAGCCGTATAGATTCGTCTCTGAAACCGTTTCCGCTGATTGGTCGTATGCCGGCGAAAAAAGCGGTGCGGATTTTTCCGGCGCAGGCGATTAAAAATCCGCGGTCTGTAAATACTCACTGATGTACATGAGAGACGTCCCGGCCGCAGGCCGGAAGTCGGAAACAAAAATCAGGAGGAATACAAAATGCAGATCAGAAAAGGAGATATTTATTTCGCAGATCTAAGTCCGGTGGTAGGATCGGAACAGGGCGGCGTCCGGCCGGTGCTCGTAGTGCAGAACGATGTGGGAAACCGCTTTTCGCCGACGATTATCGTAGCGGCGGTGACGTCGCAGCTGAAGAAGGCGAAACTGCCGACCCACGTACCTATTCACGCGGACGGCAGCGGACTCGACCGGGATTCCGTCGTACTGCTGGAACAGCTGAGGACGATCGACAAGAAGAGACTCAGAGAACATATCGGTACAGTAAATCATGAAGTGATCGGTACGGTGGACGACGCGCTCAGCGTCAGTCTCGGAATTACGGCTGCGGCTCCGAGCCGCAGGCTGAATTAGAAAAACACCGGCTCCGGGCGGAGAATCCGGCCGGAGAAACTCAGGAAATGCAGACGTAAGGGGGATAATTATGAAAGCACCTGAATTTTTTAAGAAATCCAAGAAGTTAATGATCACCGCGGCGGCGCTGACAGCGCTGGCGGCGTGCGCCTTCGGTGTAACCGCGGCGACGGCGGATCCCGGAAGCGATTCCGATCCTATCGTAACCAAGAGTTATGTGGACAGCGCTATCGCGAACGCTCTGGGCAGCGGAACGCCTTCCGTTTCGGGAGACGCTTCCTATGAAGTCGTCTTCGCTGAAGCGGGGCAGAAGATTATTGCAACCGGCTCTACCGAGATGATTCTCCGGTCGGGGAGCGCGCTGACGGTAGCTCCGGGTTCTGACGGTGTATCCGATATGACGCGTGGGATCGACATGAAAAACAATTATACTGTTTACGCAAATCACCTCATGCTCATCCCGAGAGACGACGGAAGAGGCATCCGGATGCAGACCGACGGTTATGTCATGGTCCGGGGATTCTACGGGATTCAGTAGCGGAA
>CAJLHL010000053.1 GCA_905206455.1 uncultured Eubacteriales bacterium | reverse complement strand
GTCTTTGCAAGCTGTTTTTATTCTTCAGTTTCCGAATTGTGCTCTGCGGCCGGAGCCGTTTCCGGAGCGATGTTTTGTTCCCCGGCACGTTTTTTTAAGAAGGCTTCCGCAGTCTGTGGAAACAGGATATAGGACAGAAGTTCTTCGTCATTTTTAAACTGATCTCCCTGACGTATTTTCATGCGGTACCATTCCGGTTCCAGCAGATCCGCAGGTCTGCAGGTGACGGGCGGTTTATTTCCCAGCACCTTTTTTTGCAGACTTTCATTAAACGGACGCGCTGTCCTTCCGTATTCGCCGTTCAGCAGGGCCTTTGTCTGCTGGCTGACCATTTTGTAGCGCTTGCCTGTCGCTACGTTCAATACCGCCTGAGTGCCGACGATCTGTGAGGACGGGGTGACGAGAGGCGGTTCTCCCAAATCCCTCCTCACCCGGGGAACCTCCCGAAGCACTTCCGCATAGCGATCCTCCATTCCCTGTTCTCTGATCTGAGAATACAGATTTGACAGCATGCCTCCCGGAATCTGATAATGCAGCGTTTTCGTATCCGCATCCATCATCTTTATATCGATGAGACCTTCCTTTTCCGCCCACCGCCGGTACTCTCTGAAATATTCTGCGGTCTGAAGCAGCTTATCTTCTTTCAATTCCGGGCAACGGTCCGTATTTTTCATCACGGTGTACATCGCTTCTGTCGCGGGCTGGCTCGTTCCCATAGAGAAAGGGGAGATCGCGGTATCGATGCCGTCACAGCCCGCTTCTATGGCTTTCAGGTAGGTCATGGGCGCCAGTCCGCTGGTGCAGTGAGAATGTACGTGTACAGGGAGTTTTGTCGTCTTTTTTACGACCTTTACCAGCTTTTCCGCGTTATATGGTGTGAGCAGGCCGGCCATATCTTTGATGCAGATGGAGTCTGCCCCCATGTCCGCCATCTGGCGTGCCAGGATTCTCCAATAATTCAGCGTATATGCTTTTCCTGTGGTGTACGCCATTGCCAGCTGGACGTGGGCGCCTTCTTTTTTTGCTGCCAGAACTGCGCGTTCCAGATTCCGGATGTCATTGAGAGCATCGAAGATACGGATAATGTCGATACCGTTGGATACCGCTTTCCGGACGAAGGCGTCGACTACGTCGTCGGAGTAGTGGCGATAGCCCAGAAGATTCTGCCCCCGAAGGAGCATCTGAAGTTTTGTCTTTTTGAATCCTTTCCGAAGGACGCGCAGACGTTCCCACGGATCCTCGTCGAGAAACCGCATGCAGACGTCGAAAGTAGCTCCGCCCCAGCATTCCACAGAATCGTATCCAGCTTCATCCATCGTTTCTATGATCGGCAGCATATCTTCGGTTCTCATCCGCGTAGCCATCAGGGACTGATGTGCGTCTCGCAGTACGGTTTCCGTGATTTTCAGCGGATTATTTTTATGAAAAATCATATGTTTTCTCCGTTTTTTAGTAAGTGAAAAAAGAAATATCATATTTTTGTTTTGATTATCAAAATATATTGTAATATATATTTTAATCTGTTTCAGGGATTAATCAAGTGAAAAATTACAAAGCGGATTCGTATTTTGCAGAAGATGACATAGCGTCGGCATTTCGATACCGGCAGAACCGACGGATTTCATTTCCGAGCTCCGGCGGGAAAGCACGGTTTTATGCCGGGAACCGAGATCCTTCGTATACTCTGATCAGAGATATTTGCTGAGGGCCGCTTCTGATGGCAAAAAGAGTTTGACTTTCCCATCGGTGCAGGATACAATAGTAATGCTTGCATTCCCGCAGGCGTCAGGCTGGGACTGCCGGCCGCGACAAAAGTTATTTTTTAGTGCCGAAACCGTTTTTTATGAAGAACAGAGTAGGCGTCGAAATCGTATCTCTTTTCAGAGATCAGAGTAGACATTCAGGAGGTTAAAATGAAATCTTACATCGCAAAGCCTCAGGAAGTGGAAAGAAAGTGGTACGTACTGGACGCAGAGGGGAAGACTCTCGGCCGTCTCGCTACAGAAGCTGCATCCATCTTAAGAGGTAAGAGAAAGCCAATCTACACACCGCACGTTGATACCGGCGACTATGTCATCGTCATCAACGCTGAAAAGATTGAAGTGACAGGCAAAAAAAGAAAAGAAAAGATTTATAAGAGACATACCGGCTATCCGGGCGGTCTTCGCGAAATCACTTTCGAAAAGTTACAGGCAAAGAAGCCTGATGAAATCATCCGCCACGCTGTAAAGGGCATGCTTCCGAAGGGTCCTCTCGGCAGACAGATGTATAAGAAGTTAAAGGTTTATGCCGGCCCTGAGCACAATCATGCAGCTCAGAAGCCTGAGACATGGACTTGGTAAGGAAGGGAGGAATCGTAAATGGCGAAACAGTATATCGGTACAGGCAGAAGAAAGTCCGCAATTGCCAGAGTAAGATTAATCCCTGGTACAGGTAAGGTCACTGTCAATAAGAAGGATCTTGACGATTATTTCCCGATGGAAATCCTCAAGAACGAAGTGAAGCGTCCGTTCTCCATCTCAGGAAACGAAGGCAAGTATGACGTTATCGCGCTCGTAAACGGCGGCGGTACGACAGGCCAGGCCGGCGCTTTAAGACACGGCATCTCCAGAGCTCTCTGCCAGGCGGATCCTGAAAACAGACCTTCTCTGAAGGCTGCAGGCTTCCTCACAAGAGACCCGAGAATGAAGGAAAGAAAGAAGTACGGCTTAAAGAAGGCAAGAAGAGCTTCCCAGTTCTCCAAGAGATAATCGCGAAACAGATTCAAAATCGTTTGCAGACCCCGAAATCCACTGGATTTCGGGGTTTTTTGGTCTGTATTTCTTCATATATGCAGTTGAAATCAATAGTCATATCTGTCCTGTATCGATATAGGCCGGTAAAACAGATTTATCAATATGGCTGCGTACCTGCGCCTCGGCGGAAGAGGTACATCGGGGATTAAAAAGACGAAGACTGAACCATGACCGGCATGATACAATAAGATTATCAAAAATTGGCTGTTCGAGAGGAGGATAAACATGATTTCTGAAGTCGCAAACGGAATCCATATGATCTCGCTGCCTTTTCCGCGCACCAGAGTCAAATCGATCAACGAGATAAAGTTATATGTCGTCAGAGGAGGGGAGCGAAATCTTCTCATAGATACGGGGCTGAATGAACCGCAGTATTTTGAACTGCTCACGGAGGACCTCCGGCAGTTACGTATCGATATGGAAAATACTGATATATTTCTCACTCATATCCATGCGGATCACAGCGGTTCGCTGAACAGGCTAAAGAGAGATTCCAACAAGGTTTTTGCGGTAAAAGAGGAGGCGGAGGCTGCAAATGCTCTCTGCACCGACGATTACTGGCGGGGTCGCTACCGGCAGTACTGGGCGGAAGGTCTTCCCATGTCTTATGAAACTTTTATCGCATCTCATCCGGGCTGTGAATTTTTCCCGGAGGCGCCGGTGGATTTTGCGATTGTAGAGGACGGCGGCCGAATCGATGTCGGAGGCTACAGTTTTTGCTGCATCGTCACACCGGGACATTCGCCGGCTCATACCTGTCTCTACGATGAAAAGACGGGGACGCTGCTCGGAGGTGACGTGATCCTGAGCGATGCTGCGCCGATTTTATTTTTTGAGGAGGGCATGGATAATCCGCTGAATGAGTATTTAAAGAGTCTCGATATCATCGAAAAACTGAACGTAAAGACTCTTCTGCCCGGTCATGGAGAAATCAGAATCGATGTATATAAACGCATCGCAGAACTGCGTCGGCATTATGGAGAAAAAGCGCGGCAGATCATAGGTCTTCTGAAGGAGTACGGTCCGATGAACGCCTGGAAGACAGCGGAATATACTACGAGGCTGGAACTTCCGAGAGAACTCAGCAGTCTTTCCGATGTATCCAAGTGGTTTTTCTTTCTGCCTGCCTGCATGACTCTGAAATATCTGGCTGCGAAGGGCCAGATCGTTGCAGAACAAAACGACGAAGGCATTTTTGTGTACTCGGTATAGATATTGTATATACCGAAACAATTTTGCCATAAGTAAATTCCTTCGAAAAAAAATAAAATCTCTTCTTGACAATATATGAAAAATCCCTTATCCTTTATTTAATTAAATCGATAAAGGGAAAATCCTTTTGAAATGTTAAACCTGTGACCGGGAGGAGTAGCCTTTCTGAAAACTTGCAGAGAGCCGCGGATGGTGGGAGCGCGGCAGCGGAAAGAGAGGTGAATGGACCCGCGAGGGCGAACTGAAAAGGGCGGAAGCCGGAAGTAGGGGAGACGTGACTGCACGTTACAGCAGAGCATGTATGTCAGTACATGGCAGAGCGCATTCGAGAGAATGAAGTTAGGTGGCACCGCAGAAGAGTAATACTCCTGTCCTATCGGAAAAGATAGGTCAGGAGTTTTTTATTATCTAAAAGGAGGACAACACAATGGACCATAAGATTCCTTATAAAATTTATCTCGAAGAACACGAAATGCCGAAAGAATGGTACAATGTCCGGGCGGATATGAAGAAAAAGCCGGCGCCTATTTTAAATCCGGAGACCCTTCAGCCGGTGACGGAAGACGAACTTTCCGCTATTTTCTGCAGAGAGTTGGCAAAGCAGGAATTAGACGATAAGACGCCGTATTTTGAAATTCCGGAGGAGATCAGAAATTTTTATCGCATGTACCGGCCGGCGCCGCTGGTCAGGGCATACTGTCTGGAAGAAAGGCTGGATACACCGGCTCATATTTATTATAAATTTGAAGGAAACAATACTTCCGGAAGCCACAAACTGAATTCCGCTATCGCTCAGGCGTATTACGCGAAGCAGCAGGGGCTGAAGGGAGTAACTACGGAGACGGGAGCCGGCCAGTGGGGTACAGCGCTGTCCATGGCCTGTTCTTATTTCGATCTGGACTGTCAGGTCTATATGGTAAAGTGTTCCTATGAGCAGAAACCGTTCCGAAGGGAAGTCATGCGCACTTACGGAGCGAAGGTGACACCGTCTCCTTCCATGTTCACAAATGTGGGCAGGGAGATCAACGCAAAATTCCCGGGAACCACCGGCAGTCTGGGATGTGCGATTTCGGAAGCGGTGGAAGCGGCGGTAAGTCAGGATTCTTACCGTTATGTGCTGGGATCGGTACTCTCTCAGGTACTGCTGCATCAGTCGATTATCGGACTGGAGACGAAGACTGCTCTTGACAAGTATGGTATCCGGGCGGATATGATCATCGGATGCGCCGGCGGCGGTTCCAATCTGGGAGGGCTGATTTCGCCGTTTGCAGGAGAGATTTTGAGAGGCGAGGCGGATTATGAGATCATCGCAGTGGAACCCGCTTCCTGTCCGAGCCTTACGAGAGGCGTTTATGCTTATGACTACTGCGATACGGGTATGGTTTGTCCATTGGCGAAGATGTACACTTTGGGCAGCGGTTTCATTCCATCGGCGAATCACGCCGGCGGCCTGCGTTATCACGGAATGAGCTCCGTGGTTTCCGAGTTGTACGATCAGGGACTTCTGACCGCAAGAAGCGTAGAGCAGACAGCGGTATTTGAAGCGGCGCAGACCTTTGCGAGAGTAGAGGGTATTCTTCCCGCTCCGGAAAGCAGTCATGCCATCAAGGTCGCTATCGATGAAGCGATGAAATGCAAAGAGACCGGAGAATCAAAAAATATCGTTTTCGGTCTGACGGGTACGGGTTATTTCGATATGGTAGCTTACCAGCGTTTTAACGACGGCGAGATGGAGGATTATATTCCTACGGATGAAGAACTGAAATCGGCGATGGAGCAGCTTCCGAAAATCGAAGGGTAGCGTTATCCGGGAAACTGATTCGGAGATAATGACAGATATATATAAAACGGGAAGCCGTTAGATAGGCTTCCCGTTTTTTTATTACAGGATTGACATTAAGTATCATTTGTATTATATTATATAATACAAATGATGGAAGGAATTAAAGGACTTATCTGAAATCAGAAAACATTTTTCTCAGGGGATAGCAAGGAATGGGGGAGGTGAGGACGGTGATTATCACACTGGATACGGTCAGCAGTATCCCGATCTATGTTCAGCTGAGAAATCAGATCGTGACCGGAATCGGGAGAGGGGAGCTGAAAGCTGGCGAGAAGCTGCCTACCGTACGTCAGATGGCGCAGGATGCAGGTATCAATAATATGACGGTAAATAAAACGTATCAGATTCTAAAGACAGAAGGCTTTATCGATATCGACCGGAGAAAAGGGGCGACTGTCCGGGCGGTACAGTCCAGGGATGACGAGTTTTTGGCGAAACTGGAGTCGGAAGTGGAGCTTCTGGCTGCAGAGGCCTGCCTGAAAGGTATGAGTGAGAAGGAATTTCTCGGCATATGTGAAAAGATGTTCAGCGGTATGAATCCCCGCGGCGCTGAAAAGAGGGAGACAGATCGCGGCGGGGCCGGAGAGTGAATTCCAAGAAGGGGGGAATATACGATGGATATCGCAATGTTTATGATATTTATACTGATGGATCTGATTGTCGTGCTGGTCTGCAGGGCAGCCTATGGGAAAAAGCACGAATATCGGGAAGGTATGCTCTTCGGAGTGCATATACCCAGGGATGCACTTGAAACACAGGAGATCTCGGAGCTCACAGATAAGTACAGGAGGAGGTGGATTCTGTTTCAGACGCTGAATCTCCTGGCCGGAGCAGGGGTATGCTTTATTTGCTTTCTCAGTTTTGCTCTGTTTATGACGATCTGGCTGATTTGGCTGATACAATATGTTGCGGGAATGATGTATTTGGTCTATCATCCTCACAGAGTCTTATACCGGATCAAAATGAAAAACGGCTGGGTGAGGGAAAGCGGCCGCCGGATTGTCAGAATCGATACAGGCGTTTCTGCCCGGTCACAGAAGATGATGTTCTCCTGGAAGTGGCATTTGCTGTCGGCAGCTATCATACTGCTGTGTCTGCCGGTTCTGTTCCTGAAGGACCGGGACGGAGATATGGCGGCTGTGGTGATTCTTGCCGTCGGTCTCATGGAAGTTTTCCTATTTCTGGGAATTCATGTGCTTGTCGGCAGGCGTCCTAATATAGTGTACAGCCAGGACAGCGGCGTGAATTATCTCGTAAATATGCTGTCCAAGCGGGCCTGGGGTATCGGGCTGATAGTGAGTGGTTTTTTGTCCGCTGCCTCCATTATCTATATGACGATTCGCACAGTTTGCGGTGATTGGCTCAATGAGATCGATTTTTTTGTATACATCGTGTTACAGCTGTTTATCGCCTTTGCCCTTCTGTTTCCGATTCTGCGGATCAGGGGCAGGAGAGCGGATATTCTCGCGGCGGATCAGTCGTCTTTAGAGGTGGATGACGATGAATACTGGAAAAACGGATGGTACAGCAATCCCGATGACCCGCATCTCTTCGTGATGGACCGTATGAATGATATGCAGTTCACTATGAATATGGCCCGTCCGGCGGCGAAGGCGATTGTCGCTGTTACGGCGGCGGCCGTAGTCGCACTGCTGCTGTTTGTGGCTGCCGTGATACTGAATTTTGAAAATGCGGAAGTCACCTTTGTAAGGGAGAATGATACCATAACCATCGAAGCGGCGGGATATGACTGCAAATTTGCCGTTGATGAGGTAAAGTCCGCCGAGCTGATCGGCCGCCTGCCGGATGACCGATATATCAGAACGAACGGAGGTTCGACGGATCGGTATGATTTCGGGTACTACCGCGGCAAGCAGACGGGCAAATGCATGATGTTCCTCTACAGCGGTTATCAGCCGATCCTGAAAATTCAGTTAAATGATCTCACCGTATTTGTGAACAGCAAGTCTTCGGGAGAGGCTGAGGAGTGGTATCGGCAGTTGAAAGAAGTGTCATAGACGCCGGGCATTGTCCGGCTCGCATATTTCTCTCATTCCCGGGCGCGATTGCGCAGGGCAGTGATGAGATATGATATAATAATAAAGATAAGTTGGTATGTACAATAAAACAGGTAGAGGGGGAAGAAAAATGATTTTAGTCAACACAGATTATATCACGGGAAAAGAATTTGAGATGCTGGGGCTCGTCAAGGGCAGTACGATTCAGTCAAAGAATGTGGGCCGGGATATCACTCAGGGGTTAAAGACCCTGGTAGGCGGCGAGCTCAAAGCATACAATGAGATGATGATGGAAGCGCGTAATCTGGCGACGCAGCGCATGGTGAAGGAGGCCGAGGCTCTCGGAGCGGATGCTGTTGTGAATATTCGTTATGTTTCGGCTTCCGTGATGCAGGGCGCGGCGGAAGTTCTCGCTTATGGTACAGCAGTGAAATTCATCTGATCACCGGCGCAGTTCGATTCTTAAGGACAAAATCCTGCAGAAATATACTGATTTTGAGCTTTCCGGCTTTGTCCGGAAGGCTTTTTTCTTTTTTTGTTTTCTGCTACAATGAAAAACGAACAAATTAAAACCGTAGTTTTTCGCATCATCTGATGCCGAAGAGACCGGGAAAAAGAAACGGACGGGAAAATGGACAAAAGACCGATTTTAAAAAATAAATATTATCTCTATCTGACGGAATTTTTTGCAGGGATGTCTGTCATGGCGGTGGAACTTGGGGCCAGCAGGCTTCTGGCTCCATATTTCAGTTCGTCGCAGATCGTGTGGACGATTATTATCGGCACGATTATGATCGCTATGGCTTTGGGAAATATCTGGGGCGGGCGCAGCGCCGATAAAGATCCGAATCCTGACCGGCTCTACCGCAGGATTTTAATCGCCGCTGTGTGGATCGCGGCGATTCCGCTGGTTGGAAAATACATCATTTTGGGAGTTTCCGCACTGCTGATTTTTACCGTAAGCAGTAACTTTCTGATTATCGCCGCATTTGCGGCCTGTATGATTATTTTCGTATTCCCTTTGTTTCTTCTGGGCACGGTGACGCCGTCTCTGGCCAAGTATACCGTGGAAAATCTGGAAGAAAACGGAAAAATAGTAGGAACGCTGGGAGCATTTAATACCGTCGGCAGTATCATCGGTACGTTTCTGCCTACTTTTGTGACGATTCCTGCGGTAGGAACTGCGGTGACATTTCTGATTTTTTCAGGGATTCTGCTGCTGCTGGGTCTGATTTATTTTTTCAGCGCAAAAACAAGACGGAGAGCCTGTGCGGCCGCGCTGGCGGCATTTCTGTTCTGCAGTGTTTTCGGCAATTCCGGGAGTTTTGCTTTCTGGGAAAAGGATCTGATGTACGAGGGAGAGTCCGTCTATAATTATCTTCAGGTAAAGGATACCGCGGACAGTGTGATCCTTTCCACCAATGTGCTTTTTGGCGTACAGTCGGTGATGCAGAAGGAAGAAGGGCTGACGGGGATGTATTATGATACGGCGATGGCAGCTCCGCTGATGACCGGAAAAATCGGCTCGAAAGAACCTCTCGATATGCTGATTCTGGGGATGGGAAGCGGTACCTATGCGCGTCAATGTAAATCGTATTTTGGCGATATGAATATCGAAGGTGTGGAAATCGATGAGAAAATTACGGCCCTTTCCCGTCAATATTTCGATCTTCCTCAGGATGTGGAAGTGACGACCTACGACGGCAGAGCCTATCTGCAGGCGACAGACGGGAAATATGATGTGATTATGGTGGACGCATATCAGGATATTACAATTCCTTTTCAGATGTCCAGCCGGGAGTTTTTTTCGCTTGTGAAGGAGCATCTGAAAGAAGGCGGAGTGATGGTGGTGAATATGAATATGCATTCCGCGGGGGAGGGAAATATTAACGATTACCTTACGGACACCATCGCATCGGTGTTTGGAACGGTCTGTACCGCCGACGTGAAAGGAACGACGAACCGGGAGCTCTTCGCTTCGGATAATCCCAAGATCGCGGAGGTTCTGAAAAGCAGCGCGGCAGAGCTGAAAGATCTGCAGCTGCGCGGTGCCATGAATGATGTGGCCGGCTCTCTGTCTTTCGCTTCCGGCGGAGACTTTATTCTGACAGATGATAAAGCGCCTGTGGAGCTTCTGGGAATCCAGGTGATCGACGGACTGATCCAAACAGAAGCAGCTTATTATAAGAAAATACTGCAAGAAAACGGAATAAGAGGACTGGCGGAACAGCTGCTCTGACCGGAAGGATTGCGGAAAAAGGGGGGATGATTGTGGCGCAGGCAAAGAAAAGGATTCTTCTGCTGGAAGACGAGGAAAGTGTCAGCAGAGGGATTTCCTTCACGCTGGAAAAAGAAGGATATGCGGTGGTTTCCTGTGAAAGTGTGGCACAGGCGTGCAGGACGTTTGACGTTTTCGATCCGCAGCTGATGATCTGCGACATCACTCTGCCGGACGGCAGCGGGCTGGAAGCGGTCCGGTACGCCCGGGAGCGCAGCAGTGTGCATATCATCTGCCTGACCGCTCTCGACGGGGAGATAGATCAGGTGATGGGGTATGAGTCCGGCGCCGACGATTATGTCACGAAACCTTTCAGCCTTTCCGTGCTGACATTGAAAATCCGGGCATTTTTCAGCCGGCAGGAAGGAAATTTTGCCGATATTGCAGAGTACGGCAAACTGAAAATCGATCTGACTTCTATGAAGATATGGAACGGGGAGGATGAAATTTCTCTGACGAAAAACGAGTGGAAGCTGCTGCGTCTGTTTCTGCAGAATCCCGGTCAGGTCTTGTCGAAGAATCAGATACTGGAATATGCTCTGGATACCGAGGTGAATTTCTCTGACGAAAATACTGTGGCGGTCAATATACGGCGCCTTCGCAGCAAGATCGAGGAGGACTCTTCCAGACCAAAGTATATCAAAAATATCCGCGGTCTCGGCTATGTCTGGGATTCCTCGAATAGTACAGAGGGAGGACGTGAAAGATGAGGCGGTTTCTACTTAGAGATCCATTGATTTTTCTTCTTATCCTCTTCATTCTGACCGCAGCGGCGGGACTGGCGGCGGCAGAGATCCAGTATGAAGATTACCGCCAAAAGATAGAGATTATCAGCGAGCTGGTCGCAGCGGAGATGTCTGCAGAGGAATGGAATTCCCCGGACGAAAGTCCGGAACATCCGGTGCTGACCGAGGCGGTACAGCTTCTGAAGGGACACGGCGAGGAGCATATCCGGGGGAGAGAAATCCTTTCTTCCTACGGTTACAGCGACGGAATCTTCACCGGATGGGCGCAGGCCAATTATTATCTTCGAAGATTGTACATCTCCTGGGCGGCGACCGCGGCGTTCTGTGTGCTGATATATCTCCTCCTGTGCGCCCTGTATATCTTTCAAAGAAGAAGAGCGCGCGGGAAGGAGCGAAAGCGTATCGAAGACGTCGCTGCCATTCTTTCCGACCTTACGGCGGGAGAGTATGGAGCGCTGCATCGAAACGAACTGTCAGAGAAAGATTCCGCGGCGGATATCCTGTATACAAGGCTTGATTCTCTGGCGGAACATCTTCGGTTTACCGGTGAAATGGCGAAAAATGAAAAAGAGGCTACGAAGTCCCTTGTGACCGACCTCTCTCATCAGCTGAAAACGCCGGTAGCAGCGCTGAGCACGAGTCTGGAAATTCTGGAACAAAATGATCTGACCGAGGAGGAGCGACGGGAGTTTACGACTCGCTGTCTCGTTCAGAAAGAGCGGCTGAAAGAACTTCTGGATGCACTGATCAATATTTCTCGTCTCGAAAGTGGAATGATTGAAATCCGATTGACAAAAGCCGATATTTTCGATACTGTCGCTGCGGCGGTCAGCCGGATTTATCCGATCGCCGCCCGCAAACAGATCGAAATTTCCGTGGAAAACAATGAAGACACGGAAACTTTGCGCATTGACCACGATCGGAAATGGCTGTGTGAGGCTCTCCTCAATATTTTGGAAAACGCTGTGAAATACAGCCCGGAAAACACGGAAATACGTATCGGTCTGGTGAAGCGGATCACTTTTCTTCGCATAGAAATCGAAGATGAGGGAATCGGAATTCCGAAAGAAAGCCGCCACCTGATTTTTCAGCGTTTCTTCCGAGGCTCTTCTCCCGAGGTAAAGGAGCAGAGCGGTTCCGGTGTCGGTCTCTACCTTACGAGACAGATCATCGATGCTCACCGAGGGACGATTCGCGTGACAGAATCGTCCTCGGGAGGAAGCCTTTTTATCATTCAGCTTCCCTATGAAAATGAAAAACGGGACCGGGCGTTTTGAAGAGGTGCGGATAACAGCGGTACGGAAATAACCGAAGCGGATCGCATAATGAAATTAGGAAGTCTTACGAAAATGTAAGACTTCTTTTCTTTTTTGAAAGTTATATGAAAGATTATTGTCGTATCGTAATTCCTGTAAGTGAGAAGCGCCGGCCTTGCGGGAGCTTCGTGCGGGTTTCGGCTGAACAGAGCGTCCGCATTTTCCGCAGAACAAAGCGGTGGCCGGCGCGCCAGCCCTCCGTATTTGTCTGAGAGGCTGCGGCGTAAGAAATTCAAAAGGAGTAATTTATGGAGACGATACTTAGAACAGAAAATCTGTGCAAAATTTACGGTTCCGGAGAAAATCAGGTTTATGCGGTGCGAAATGCAGACATTGAGATAAAAAAGGGAGAATTCGCAGCGATAATCGGGAAATCCGGATCGGGCAAAAGCACGCTGCTTCACATGCTGGGAGGTCTGGATTATCCTACGTCAGGCAGAGTCTATCTGAGAAATGAGGACATTTTTCAGTTGAAAGAGGACGATCTGGCGGTGATGCGGCGGCGAAAAATCGGATTTATCTTTCAGGCCTTCAATCTCGTCTCTTCTGTAAATGTGTGGGAGAATGTGGTGCTTCCCATGGGGCTGGACGGTCAGAAGATCGATGTAAACTTCGTGCAGGATATCCTTCATACGTTGAATATAGAAAACAAGGTTCACAGTCTGCCCAATACTCTTTCCGGAGGCCAGCAGCAAAGAGTGGCGATTGCCAGAGCGCTGGCCTCCAAGCCGGATATCATATTTGCAGACGAACCTACCGGCAATCTGGATACGAAGACCAGTGACG
Organism: uncultured Eubacteriales bacterium; assembly: GCA_905206455.1. Taxonomy (GTDB): domain Bacteria; phylum Bacillota; class Clostridia; order Peptostreptococcales; family Anaerovoracaceae; genus Alangreenwoodia. Next base: position 2,711 of record CAJLHL010000053.1, on the reverse strand, counting down.
AGGTAGTCGCGCTTCTCAAGATGTCAGCGAAAAAATACGGACAGACTTTGGTGGTGATTACGCATGATGAAGATATTGCGCAGATCGCAGACAGAATTTTTGTAATCGAAGATGGAAAGGTGGTCAGCAGGGGATGAGACAGCAGGGCAGCAATCATACAGTAACTCAGATTTCGCTGAGCATGATAAAGAAAAACAAGTCGCGAAGTATATTGATCGCTATTTCGATTTTCCTGACTACCGTTCTTCTGATGGTGATCGCGTCTTATGGCTATGGACTGGTAAAATGGAATCATGTAAACGCTCCGATTTTTTACGGGAATTATGACGGTTCTTTCTCCGGCGTCAGTCCGACACAGCTGAATGAGCTGGAACTCAGAGGGGAAATCAGCGAGATCGGACTTGCGGCTGCCGCCGGTACAGTGCAGCAGAGCGAAAGAGATATGTCTCTGATGTATGCGGATGATACGACGTTAGAGATGACCAATACCGATAAAAAACTGGAAGCGGGCCGTTTTCCGGAACAGGCCGGTGAAATCGCCGCTCAGCCGGGATTCTTTAAAAAATTGGGGTATGATCATCCTTCGGTCGGCGATACCGTTCAGATGAGCACGCGGCAGAGTAAGTCTTTTCCTTTCACGCCGGAGACTTTTGTGATCAGCGGTCTCATCGAGGAAGATGATTCTCAGGGAACATCCGGCGCTTATTCCGCGTTTGTCTCTTTCGCGTACTGCGAAAGCAAAATACCTGCGGAGCAGATGACATACAGCGCGTACTTCCGCTTATCGGACACCTCCGGGATCAATAGTGACAACGGAGATGAGGTCATAAAAGATCTGGCTCGAAAGTGCGGCATAGACGAGCGTTATGCCAGTCCCAACAGCGCTTATCTCATCTGGTCCAGAGACCCCGGAACCGAAACGATCGCGGGATGTGTGCTGATCGCGCTGATGGTGATCGTTTTCTCCGTCATGGTAATCTATAATATTTTCCAGACCGGTATCGCCTACCGTGTGCAGGAATACGGAAAGATCCGCGCAATAGGGGCTACGCGCAGACAGATGAAAAAAATCGTGTTCCGGGAGGGAATGCTTCTCGCTCTTGCCGCTGTTCCCGCCGGCGTTGTCGCAGGATTTTTCGTATCGTCCCTGTCTTTTGACTGGCTGATAGAGGAGTCGATGACGGCGACCATGAGAGACGGCGCACAGGATATTTCTCTTCTTACGCCGATTACCGCGGTGCTGGTAGCTGCGGTTTCCGCTCTTTCTGTCTGGCTGTCCCTGAAGAGACCGATGAGCATCGTATCTAAAATTTCTCCGGTGGAAGCTATGAGATATCAGGGGGCTTCACAGAAGAAAAACGGCCGCAGGACGGGCGGAAAAAATATCGATGTCAGAGGACTGACAATGGCAGGGCTTTCCAATAATAAAAAGAGAACTGTGATGACGATTCTGACGATGGGACTTTCCTGCGTGCTGTTTGTCGCTATGGCTAATTTTGCCGGAAATATAGATCCGGAATTTGACGCCAGAAAAAATATTCCTCACGGTCAGTTCCAGCTGGAACTGGAATATGATCTGAGAGATACGGCATATCCTCAGAATAATCTCGATCAGATTTTAGAATCGAACCCGCTGAACGGGGAGCTGATAGAACAGATCCGTCAGATTCCCGATGTCACGTCGGTCAGGACACAGCATATGCTGGCGGGATATCTCCGCGGAGGATCTTCTGAGGACGCGGCAGACGCGGACCGCCGGGAACTGACTTCTGTCGTGGTTCTCGACCGGGAGGATTTTGAACGGGAGAAAGAGAACGGTTCTTACATCGGCACCATAGATTATGATCAGGCTTCCGAGGAGAATGCGATTCTCTACGGCTGGTCTCATTTCCTGGATGAAAGCGGATTTGACATAGGAGATACGGTAAACATCACACTTCAGTCCGGGGATCAGAGCCGGGAAGTCAGTCTGCCGCTGGCCGGCGCTTTCGGCAATACCGAAGGCAGCTGGGCTGTCACGGAAGATACTTATCGAAATCTCGGATTTTCAGGGGACTCTACGGGGATCATCTGGGTTGATTGTGAGCAGAAAGATACGGAGTCAGTCCAGACGGCATTATATAATCTTACTTCGGGGACAGAACATCTCGAAATGCGTTCGTATACGGAGAGTCTGAATACTGCGAATATGGGAATGAAGATGATGAAACTCTTTTCCTACGGTCTGACCGCTCTGATCGCCTTTATCAGTTTTATGAATATGGCGAATACGATGATTACCGGTATCGTCACGAGAAAACAGGAATTCGGCGTTCTTCAGGCGATAGGTATGACGAACCGTCAGCTCAATAAAATGTTGAGAGAAGAAGGTCTTTTCTTTTCGCTGGGTACGGTGGTGATCTCTCTGCTTCTGGGCCTTCCGCTGGGCTACGGTCTGTTTCTGTACGGCAAGAACCACAGCTGGATGGGGCTCGATGAATATACTGTGCCTCTAACGGAAATTCTTGTCATGATCGTCGCTTTAGCGGCACTCCAGCTGATTCTCTCTTGGATCCTGAGCCGAAACGTCAAAAAGGAGTCTCTGGTGGAAAGGATTCGCTATCAGGGATAAATTGTAAAAAATGAGCAAAAACGGGGGCGCCCTGCGCTTGAAAAACGTATGGCCGGAGAACAGCCTTCTGTTCTCCGGCCATACGGCGGGGTGTTCCCCG
>CAJLHL010000052.1 GCA_905206455.1 uncultured Eubacteriales bacterium | reverse complement strand
GTTCGGGTCTGCCTTCATACTGCGGAGAAAACACCTGACATTGATGCTGTATGGCAGAAAATGGAACTGCGGACGCAACATGTTTTTTACTCCTTTGAGCCTCTGGATTCTCAGAAGCCGTCAGGATCTGATATAGGAAAGGATCTTTCTCGTCGTCTCTTCGATACCGTATTCGTCAGTACTGATAAAGACCGCGTCTTCCGCCTGAACGAGGGGGTTCAGCGCCCTCGTCATATCGTTGTGATCACGGGCTTTGAGATCGGCGAAAACCTTTTCATAGGTGGTATCTTCGCCTTTACTCTGAAGCTCCCGGAGACGGCGCCGCGCTCTCGTCTCCAGCGAAGCAGTCACATAAAACTTATGGGAAGCGCCGGGAAGAACGTTTGTACCGATATCTCTGCCGTCCATGACGACGCTCTTTGCCGCAGCGATTCTGCGCTGAATCTCCACCAGCTTGTTTCTGCAGCTGACCAGTTTCGAAACCTGTGAAGCCGCCTTCGATATCTCCAGTGTCCGGATTTTATCGTTGACATTTTCTCCGTCCAGAATAATATTTCCCTGGACAAAATCAATCTCTGTACCGCTCAGCATCTCACCCACAGCCTCGTCGTCGCTGACCGGTACGCCGCAGGAAAGAGCTTTATAGGCCGCCGCCCGGTACATGGCTCCCGTATCGATATACTCGATGCCAAGAGCTTTCGCCACATTTTTCGCCGCCGTACTCTTGCCCGAACCGCTGGTGCCGTCGATTGCTATGCTTAAGTTTTCCATCATTCTGATCTCTTCCCTTCCTGTTTTCATTCAAGGTCCGCAACTTTACGGAGTGTGACATCGCTGACTGCGATGATGCAGGCGCTTGCCCCATACCGGCGGAAGCGCTGCCGATTTTTCTTTATCTTTGACTGTCTCCGGGTCATCTTTACGAGACATTTCTTCCGGCGCCGAAGCGAACGGATTCTCTCCTCCTCATCCGAAGCAATAGATTCTATCCTCACTCTGCGGCAAGAACCTCCGGCTCTTTTTAAAGCAGCATGATGCCGGCGCACATCCTGCCTGTAACGCCGCGGTCTCTGCGATAAGAGTAGAACAGATCTTCGCTGCAGCAGGTACAGTAGTTCGTAGCCGCGATCTTCGTAAGTCCCGCACGCTGTAAGAGCCTCTCATTGATTTTTTTCAAATCGAGATGAAACTTTCCGTTTTTATCATCGATACTGTATCTGCCGTTTTCCCCGTAAAATACCTCCGTCCCCAGCATCGCCGCGAATTCCTCCACGACCTCGGCTCCTACTTCAAAGCAGCAGCGCGAGATACCCGGTCCGATAAAGGCGAGCAGATCTTCCAAAGCGCTGCCGAATTCAGCGCACATCTTCCGGGCGGTTTTCGCCGCGATATCCGCTCTCGTTCCCCGCCAGCCGGCATGAACGAGCCCTGCCGCATGACGTTCGGGATCATACAGCCACACCGGAATACAGTCCGCATGCAGGCTGGTGAGAATCACATTTTTTGCGTCGGTGATCAGAGCGTCGGTATCGGGAAAAGATAATTTACAGGCCCGCTTTTCCCCCGCCTGTGATTCTTCCTGTACGATACCGTCGGGATCTCCGCCGCCTGAAGAACGCAACCCTCCTTCATCGGCGCGTATACAGGCGATTTCCGCTCTGTGCACTTGATGCGGCACCGCTTCACAATAGCCCGGTTTCCCGACAAAATCAAATATCCGGCGTCTGTTCTCCGCCACATCCGCGCGGTCGTCTCCGGTCGAAAATCCCATGTTTAAAGAGGAAAAATTTCCGGTGCTGCAGCCTCCCGACCGCGCCGTAAAGAAAGTTTTTACCGGATACCGGCTGTCCAGCGGATGAATCTGCAGAAATTCCGCGCCATCCCCCGTTCTCTCGCTTCTGAAAATCTCCTCTGCCATGCGTTTTCTCCCTTCCCCGCAGCTCTTCCGCCGCTTAACAAACCTCTGCCCGCCGCAGACAATCCTTTCGAATCACCGCATCTCAATTCTTTTTACGGTTCAGTTTCTCGATCTCTTTCATAAAAGTATCCACGTCTTCAAACTGCCGGTAGACCGAGGCAAATCTGACATAAGCCACCTCATCCAGTTCTTTGAGATTGTCCAAAATGACTTCGCCGATGACCGTGCTGGAGATTTCTTTCTCCATCATATTATTCAGCCCCCGTTCGATATCGTCCACGATCTTTTCGATCTGCTCCGTAGTAATCGGCCGTTTTTTACACGCGTTTACGATACCGTTTCTCACTTTGGAACGGTTAAAAAGCTCTCGGCTTCCGTCTTTTTTAACGACCATAAACATGATTTCTTCGACTTTTTCATATGTGGTAAAGCGTTTCTTACAGCTGTCGCACGCCCTTCTTCTCCTGATCACCTGACCCTCGTCCGTGGGACGGGAGTCGATTACTCTCGTATCCGCATTATCGCAAAAAGGACACTTCATCCTCATTCCTCCTGTAAATAGTAGTATAATTCCGAGAATTTCGGATAAATTATACTATATATAGTAATGCCCTTTCAAGCGGCTGCAAAAAGTTCGTCGGAAAAAATTTTTTCTGCCGAAAAAAAGCATATATCAGATATCGACACAAAACTGCAGGCAGATCAGCTGCGAGGCAATCCCGCCGTCAGTCCGTTTTCGCGCTACCGTCGCCTTGTAAACGCTGCGCCTCTATTCAAACCGGTCTTTGGAGGACGCGCCGCTCTCATAGAGATACTGGCCGTCCCGCACACCGGAAAAGTCCACCAGAATCACGTCGTCGCCGATCCGCTTGATATCCCTCCAGCGGATGACCAGATCTTCTCCCCGCGGGAAAAGCCCCATAAAGCCCCGCTCTGCCGGTATGATGATGGCCTCGATAGTGCCTTTTTCCAGATTCAGCTCTACATCCTCCACAAAACCGAGACTCCGCCCGTCGTAAATATTGATGACTTCCTTATTTCTGATATCATATGTATTCATTCTCAGACCTCCCTGAATTCCTCTATCTTTCGTACCAGTTCCGCCGCATTCGCTTCCTTCTATTCATATGCGCCAATGGGACAAATCATTCGTCCCGGACCTCGAATTGACATATAGAACTTCGGTTTGTTATACTGAATACAGCAATCGTTTACATAAGATATTTTTACTGTCTATCGCATAAACATGAGGAGAAAAAATGAAAAAAGACGGAAAAAAAGGCTTTACTGCCGAATTTAAGGAATTTATTACCCGGGGCAACGTCGTGGACATGGCGGTCGGCGTCATCGTCGGCTCCGCTTTTACCGCTATCGTAACTTCACTGGTGGACAATATCTTTAACCCTGTCATCGGTTACTTTATCGGCGGTGTCAATTTCACCGACCTCAGCATCACACTGCCCAGAATGATCCCGGGAGCCGACCCTGTTACCGTCAATTACGGAGCTTTCATACAGCAGGTAGTCAATTTCCTGATCATCGCATTCGTCGTCTTCTGCATGGTCAGACTGATCAATCGACTGCGCAGAAAAAAGGACGAATCCAAAGCGGAAGAAAAAGCCGCCGCAGAGCCGGAAATCTCTCCTGAAGTTCAAATGCTCACGGAAATCCGGGATATTTTAAAAGAAAAGGCAACCAATTCCGAAAAGTAGCAGACGCCCGGCATTCCCGTCTTTTCTGCAAAAACGAGAAAATGCTCCGCAGTGATACGATCCTCTCAGGCGAGATTACGGCCGCAGCCGAAAACTCCATTGAGAGGATCCTATTCGTTTCGAAGCACCTTCTATCGAATTCTTATTTTCAGCGGAGGCAGCTTTGACGCCTTCGCTTTTGTTTCTTTTTAGCCGCCCGCAGAAACCGTCTGATTATCTCGGTTCGATAATCAGTTTGATCGCGGTACGTTCTTCTCCCTCGATAAATATATCCGTAAAAGCCGGAACGCAGACCAGATCGATTCCTCCCGGCGCCACAAAACCTCTTGCGATGGCTACCGCCTTTACCGCCTGATTCAGAGCGCCCGCTCCGATCGCCTGAATTTCCGCTCCGCCTTTTTCTCTCAGAACACCCGCCAGGGCTCCTGCCACTGAATTGGGATTAGACTTTCCTGACACCTTCAATACTTCTACCATTGTGACCTCCTTTAGATCTCTTATTACTTTAAGTTTACAATCTGAAACCCGGTCTGCCCGACGCGGATCCATAAAGAAAATTCCGAAATCTCCGATTACGTGAATTTTTTCAGCAACGATTATCATGAAAACTAAAATGCTGCCGCATTTACTTTTCATCTAATTTTACGCGGAAAAGCTCAAAAAATACCTGTAAATCGAAATACAATTTTCGACATAAGATCACATAAATCATGCCTGGAAGTATCAGACGTGCCTTTTTTCTATGATAAGCAGCGTTTCCTCTTTTTCAGCAATAATCTGTTTACCGCTTCATATCCCAGTCTCACAAGCAGATTGATGAACAGCAGGAGCATACACATAGCCACTGCCGGCGCAGTTTGTCCGGCGCCCTCCATATTGACAATCGCCACCGCAGCGATTTTTACTGTCGGAGAATACAGGAATACGACAGCGGATACGGTGACCAGGGAATTCACAAAAAAATAGATGAACATTTCCCAGATCGCCGGCAGACACAGAGGAATCGTTATTTTTCGAAGCGTTTTATAAAACGGAACCGCAAGAGATTCCGAAACTGTTTCAAACTCTCTGTCGAGCCTCTTCAAAGCCGTTGTCGCCGTGGTGAAAGGAACAGAATAAAAATGTATCATATTTGCGAGCACGATGATCCATATCGTCCCGTAGATTCCATGAAACGGATTAGTGATTACATACCCGTCCAAAAAGGGAATCGAAAACTCACCCGCGTTGAAAAACATGATAAAACTCAGTCCTACGACGGTTCCCGGAATAGCGAGAGGAGCCACAGACAAAAAATAGGTCGCCTTTCTGATCTTCTGAAACTTTCGGTTGGTCTCAATCATATACGCTCCGACAAAAGAGACGACTGTTCCGAGAAATGCGGAGATCACGGAGATCAGCACGGAATTTTTAAACGCCTGGAATCCCTCTCCGGACGCGGCTTTCGTCAAGTCGTAGTTGGACAGAGTAAAAGTGAGATCGTACGGCCACAATCTGATAACGGAAGCGAAAAATGCGACGAAAAAAAACAACAGCATCGCGGATGTTATGACGATGCAAAATATCGTCGCGGCGATATCTGACGCCCTGTGCGGTCTGATTACATAAGGCACCGCTTTCGAACTGATCGATGAATTCTGTTTTCTGCTCGTAATGCGGTCTACCGCAAATGACAGCACCGCCGGAAACAACAGTACGATTCCCACCACTGCACCCATATTGAAATTCTGCTGACCTACCACCTGTTTATATACATCTGTCGCCAGGACATTATAATTTCCTCCTACCACCGAAGGAGCGCCGAAATCCGTAAAGCTGTATGTAAACGAAACAAATACAGCGCTGATCAGGCCATATTTTATATTTGGAATCGTAATTGTAAACATTTTTCTCACCGCAGACGTTCCCATCGTTTCCGCCGCCTCATAAAGACGATTGTCCGCGGAGGAGAAAGCCACCATGAGAAGAGTCGTCGCCACAGGAAAACAGTAAATACTCTCTGCGATGATGATTCCTGTTTTTCCGTAAAGAGGAATCGAAAATCCCATCGCTGTAAAAATGCCTTTGTTTCCGAAGAGATAGATCAGAGCGATGCCGAGGAGCATCGTCGGAGCGAAAATGGGAATCATCCCTATATAGCGAAAAAAACTTTTAAAAGGAACATTTTTTCTGCTCAGCGAATAGGCGAAAAAAAACGCCAGTGTTACCGACACTAATGTGGACATAATAGCCACAAAAAATGTATTGCCCACAGAATAAACCATCGTCTCGCTCTGAAAATATTCTGCAAATTGGGAAAATCCGGAAAAATTCCCCTCTCTGTCCTGAAAGGCTTTGGAAAACAGCGTCCCGAGAGGCAGTACCATAAAACATATGAGAAACGCAGCCACCGCATATATCATGATACCTTTTACGAAATCCTCTCCTGTATATCCTGTCAGCCGTTCTTTGATTTTGTTCATAAGCGCACCTTTCCTTGTCTTAAATCGGAACAAAACTTTCACACGTCCGCCCGATCAGAACCTGTGAACTTTTTTACAGTCTGAAAGGAAAGCATCTCTTCCTCAGGCCACTGCAGATATACGGTCTCTCCTGCGGTCAGCTTCATTTTCTTCGCCTGCATAAAAGGAACGTCCACACAGATACTGGTATCTCTCCTGGCAACATGTCTGATGACTGCACTGACCCGGTAAAAGGATCCTCTGAATTCGATATCCTCTATCACGCCTCTCACCGAATTTTCCTCCGGCTGCTTTCTCAGATGAATTTTTTCCGGACGTATTGCGAAGATGCCGGAATCATCATCTGCCTGATAAATATGATCCTTTCTTTTACTGATAAAATTGATCGATCCGATAAAATCAGCCACAAACGGATTTTCCGGCGTCTGATAAACCTCCTCCGGCGTTCCGCACTGCATAACCTCAGCCTTGTTCATGACGACAATCCGATCCGCCATAGTCAGTGCCTCCTCCTGATCATGAGTAACCATGATCGTCGTGAGCCCCATCTCTCTTTGAATCGCACAGATCTGTTTTCTTAAAGAAAGCCGTACCTTTGCATCCAGTGCGGAAAGCGGCTCATCTAATAAGAGAAAATCCGGTTCGGTAGCGAGAGCGCGGGCGAGAGCCACTCTCTGCTGCTCTCCGCCCGACATCTGCGCCGGCAGTTTGTTTTTTGCATTTGACAATTTAATCATTTCAAACAAACGATTTACGCGCTCGTCCGCATCTCTCGTCTTTATCTTCTTATTTCTCAGCCCGTAAGCTACATTTTCAAAGGCAGTAAGATTCGGAAACAGTGCGTAGGACTGAAACATGATTCCAAAGTTTCTTCTTTGCGGAGGAAGCCGCGTCACATTTCTGTCGTTTATATAGACACTGCCTTCATCCGGCCTGTCGAGTCCCGCTATAATCCGGAGAAGTGAAGATTTTCCGCATCCGGACGGACCCAGCAGACAGACGAACTCCCCCGGTCTGATATCGAGACTCACTCCGTTCAGAGCAATATTTTTGTCATATACTTTTTTGATATTTTCAACCCTTAAACCAACGCTCATCTGAGTTTACTCCTCATTCTTCCGCCGCTTCGCTCTTGCCGTCGTACCGATCAGACTATTTCTTCAGAATAGAATCTCTCTCCTTAGCAGCTTTGTTAAAATCGATGTTGTCCATCAGCTGATCCAACGGATTGGAAGAATAACCCGCCGGTATGTTGTCGCCGGTTCCGGTGGCTACGATAGGATAATTCTGTGCATATTTCTGCATAATATTGTCTGAAATAGCCCAGTCGAGGAATTTTTTGGATGTCTCCTTTACACTGTCTTTTTTGATCAGCGCGTTTGCCTCCATATCCCATCCGGAGCCTTCTTCCGGGAAGACTGCCTCACAGATGTCGCTTCCGACTTCCTCGGCCGACTTGATACATCTGTAGCCGAAGGATACGCCGATGCCGTATTCACCCGCAGCCGTAGATTTTGCCGGCTGTGAACCGGAATGCATATAGACGGCGACATTTTTGTCCAGCTGGTCGAGATACTCCCATCCCTCATCCTCTCCGTACAGGGCGAGCACACCGTTGACCGTCAGCAGACCCGTTCCGGAGGATGCTGGATTTGACATAGCGATGAGTCCTTCGTACTTCGGATCCAACAAATCCTGGTACGATTTCGGTACAGTATCAATTCCTTTGGATTGCAAGACCTCTTTGTTGACGATAAACGCGGTCTCCCACGCGTCGATTCCTACCCATTCCGGAACATCCGCATCATCCTTAAACTCCGGAAGAATCCGGTCAACTCCTTCCGGCGCATAAGCTTCCAGCATATCATTCTGCGCAAGAACCAGAAGACTCGTAGCAGAGAGTCCCCAGACGACATCGGCCACCGGATTGTCTTTTTCCGCCAGCAGTTTCGAGGTGATGACTCCGGTAGAATCTCTTGTGATATTTACAGTCACGTCCGGATATTTTTCTTTGAACTCCTTCAGATATTCGGTGATCTGTTCATCTTCCAGCGCGGTATATACGTTTAACACATCTTCCTCCGCGGCGCCTTCACCGCCGCTTTCCCCGCTCCCGGCTTTCTTTACACATCCGGTAAGTGAAACTGCCGCCAAAGCAATAACCAGTACTAAAACTGCTATTTTTTTCATTTTCTTAACCTCCTGCATCGCTATAAAAATTTGCATTTCACGGTATTCCGAACCGAAGCTTTTGCGGATTCGCCCGGCCGGAGTGCGAGAACACCTGCACTATGTTATAAAGAATACCATTGGAAAATCAAATCGCATTTCAGGCGAGTTTAGATATTCGTTAAATCAGCCCGCCTGTTTGTAAAATAAATTTTACGGCCGTGTTCTCTGAAATAACGCCCGACTTGATTCATGCGCGGGATAAGCCCCCAATTTGCTCTTGATCCTTTCATAGGCTCCATGAAAATCACTTCCGCCGGTCATCAGAAGTCCGAATTCTTCCGCCCGCCGCTGCACCTGTTTTCTCTGCGCCTCATCATGGGAAGGATGATTGTACTCGATTCCTTTCAGCCCAGACTCCACAAGACGGGGAATGAGATAGTAATTATTCTGCTGTCCGGGATGAGCCAAAACCGCGGTTCCGCCGTCGCTGCATATGGCCTGCACGCACTCCTCAGGCCGCGGATATTCGATATCAAAATCACACGGGCCTCCGTTTTTAAAAATTTTCTGATACACATCGCCGAATATAGCGTAAGTTTGTCCCGTCTTCAGCAAATAGGCCAGTATATGCTGTTTGTAAATACAGCCCGACGCCATTTCCCTGATCTTTTCCTCTTCAATGGTATAGCCGAGCTGCCTTAATATCTCCATCTGTCTGAGACAGTTTTCATTGCGTTTCCGAAGTGTTTCAGCTCCGATTTTTTCGATATGAGAGGTGGTGACATAGCCATATCCCAAGATGTGAGCCCTGATGCCACTGTCATAATCACACGCGGACATCTCGACGCCGGAAATCGCGCTGATTCCCATCGCTTCTGCCCTGGATATATGTTCCGGCGCCATCTTTGTCGTATCGTGATCGGTAAAAGCAATATGCGTGATCCCGGTCTCTTTCGCCATATTCAGAATTACCGACACGTCTTCACTGCAGTCTGATACTGTCGTATGCACATGTAAATCCGCAAAATACATCTATTTTTCTCCCGATATAAAACTTCCGTCCGATATATTGTAGACACGGTCGCACAGGCCGTCCATAAATTCTAAATCATGAAATATGCCGATCATCGACGTACCCTCCGCCTTCATCCGCAGAAGAAGCTCTTTCACGAGAGTTTTTGTATTATTGTCCAGAGACGCGGTGGGTTCATCCAGAAGCAGCAGCCGGGGTGCTTTTACCATAGCGTGAGCCAGATTTAATCTCAATTTTTCACCTCCGGAAAACGTATTAGGATAGATGTCCCATAGCTTCTCCGGCAATTTAAAATACCGGAGCATTTCTTCCGCTTTCTTTACCGATTCTTCGTACGAAAATCCGGCATCGAGAGCGCCGCTGACCACATGCTGTTTCGCTGCCGTCCGCGGCAGTGCGGACAGAAACTGCGATACATAGCCGATCTCCGCCTTGCGAAGCTGAATTATCTCTCTTTCCGAAGCGGTGATCAGATCGATTTTCCCGAAAGACAGGGAATCGTAAACCGCCGTTCCCGCCGACGCCAGATAAGTCCGGTAAATACAGCGCAGAACCGTGGATTTCCCCGCTCCCGATTCTCCGACGATACCGATGAACTCTCCCTTGTTCAGAGAAAAAGAGATCCCTTTGCAGCTCTTTATCTTTCTTCCCTGCTCGTGAAGAAAGAAATTTTTTGATATATTCTGAATTTCTAAAATAGGTTCCATATCAGATTCCTTTCCCGCCTCTGTAGGTACAATCGAGAATACACTTTCCGTCTACGTAGACTCTTTCAATGACAGGAAAAAGGGGGTCGTCATTAACGAACAACAGATCCGCTTTTTTTCCGATTTCGATCGTTCCGACATCGCCGTCTATCCCTGCCGCTTCCGCGGGATTCGCTGTGACAAGACGAACAGCTTTCCAAAGAGGCAGTTCCCCTTCATGAAACAGCTGAAACACCGCCTGCAAAAGCGCCTGCGGATAATAATCCGATACGAGTACACTAACCGCGTCGGCACGAACAGCATCGAGAGCCGAAAGGTTTCCGGAATGAGATCCTCTCAGCAAGATATTCGGCGCGCCCAGCACTGTTAAAAATCCCCTTTCCGCCGCCTCGCGGGCGATCTGCAGCGTGACCGGAAACTCGCTGATTTTTACGCCGAATTTTTCGTTTACCTCCAGTTTTTCCAAAGAATCGTCATCATGACTCGCAACGGAAATTCCCTTTTCCCGCGCCAGGTCAGCCAGCGCTTTCAGCTGTTCAAAAGAAAGAGAGTCCTTACTGAGCTCGCGGTGAATCAACTCACCGAATTCCTCGTCTGTAATATTTGTTCCCGCATCCGGAAGATGCTTTCGATAGATTTCCAGATTTCTGTATTGTCCCTGTCCGGGGGAATGATCCATAAATGAAATCAGATCGACAAGACCGGATTTTATCATCTGTTTTATTTCTTCATAACAGTCCAGATTGTCGATTTCGTAACGCAGGTGATACCGGTGACGTATCAGACGCAGTTCTTTCTGATAGCGTTGAACGAGAGACGCCAGCTTTTTCACCTGAGGCGCCTTTCGGATCTCTTTTACATCCCACGCGCCGGGTTTGTACATGGAAATGGAATGAAACATCGTGGTAATGCCGCACATTGCCAGCACACGCTCGGCTTCCATAAATCCCATGGAAAAGTCCATGATCGCCGTACTTCTCGGCTGAATGTAACTTTCTATCATGTCGGAATGTATATCGATCATACCCGGCATCACAAATCTCCCCGAAGCGTCTGTGATCGTGTCCGCACTCCCGTCGTCCGGCACGTCTATCCCGACGATCCGATCATCCTGTATCAGGACTGAACTTCCAGAGACCACGCGATCGGGCAGAACGATATTTCCGTTTTTTATCAATATTTTCATAAAAACAGCCCTTTCTCTTTAAATCAGTGAATGAACGAGGCGCTGTGTGTACGGCTGCTGCGGATCGTCCAGAATCTGATCTGTCAGGCCCTGTTCGATGATTTTTCCGTTCAGCATCACGACGGTACGGTCTGCCAGCATCCGTATCACAGCGAGGTCATGGGATACCAGCAGGATGGAGACATGAAACTCCCGCCGGATTTCACGTATGAGTTCTAAGACCCTGGCCTGTACTGACAGATCAAGCCCCGTCGTAACCTCGTCCAAAAGGAGAATCGCCGGATTATTTGCCAGAGCCTTTGAGATCTGTACTCTCTGCTGCATTCCGCCGCTGAAATTCGCAGGAGGCTCTTTTTTTCTCGAAGGTAAAATTTCCACCGCGTTCAGGAGCTCTTCGACGCGTTCATTCATTTTTCCGTAATTTCTGTGACCCGCGGCGATTAATTTCTCCGCGATATTCCCGGCACTGGAATAATCCATGCGGAGTCCGAGGACCGGATTCTGATACACCATACCCATAATGTGATTTTTAATATACTTTTTCTGCGGAAGGCTCTGAGAAAAGATATCTTCTTTTCCTCCCCTGAAATCTCTCAGGTATCCCTGTCCCTCTGTCACATCAAAATCAAAATAAAGACTTTTCATGAGGGTCGATTTCCCCGAGCCGGATTCTCCTACAATCCCCAGGATCTCTCCCTCATAAAGCTGTATATTTACATCATTACAGGCCCAGACAGTCTTGCAGCGGGGACATGTGTTTTTCTCCAATCTTCCTCCGCCGCGGCAGTATCCGCATGTTTTTCCATAGCGCACAGTGAGATGATCAATTCTTAAGATCGGCTGTTCCATGCTCTCCCGTCTCCCTTCTCTTTCTGCAGAATCCCGTATCATTGCACTCATAAACCGTTTCCCCGCTCTCTTCATCGATGAATTCATCCAAAAATACACCGGCTGCTCCGCACAGACGGCAGCGCTTTCCGCTGAAATCTTCCGTCTTGAATTTCACATCTTCAAAACACATGGAGACCACGTCTGTATGCGGCGGTATGGCATAGATCTTTTTCTCCCTCCCCGCGCCGAAGAGATAGAGGGTATCGCTGCCATTCAGTTTAAAATTGTCGTACCGCGGAATAGGACTCGGATTCATCACATAACGCCCTTCCGCCAGCATCGGATATTCGGAGCTGATGCTGATCTGCCCGTACCTGGTCAGATCCTCGAAAAGAGACAGCCACATGCCGCTGTATTCCGCTTCAGCATGCATCCGCTTCGTAACAGATTCCCTCGGTTCTACAATTCTCAGAGGTTCCGGCGTCGGCACCTGAAGAACGAGAACCTGATCATTTCGCATCGGTATCTCGGGAATTCTGTGCCGGCTCTGGATGATTGTCGCCTCCTCTGAGTCCGTGGTGAGTTCCACTCCGGTACATTTCTGCACCAGTTTCTTTATGTTCACCGCATTAACGCTGTCATCGCTTCCCTGATCGATCACCTTCAGCACATCATCTCTTCCTATAATCGACAGGGTAAGCTGGATGCCGCCGGTGCCCCATCCCCGTCCGATGGGAAGCTCCCGGGAACCGAAAGGCACCTGATATCCAGGAATGGCAATCGCCTTCAATATGCTCCGCCTGATCTCTCTCTTGGAACCTTCATCCAGAAATGCAAAATTGTAATGTTTCTGATCGATCATTTTTTCTTCTCCTTCTCGCGCACACGGTCTAATTTCGACTGGAATGTGACATAGTGAGGAAGCTTTAGGTGTGAAATAAAGCCGCTCATCTCCAGACAATCTCCGTGGGTAAGGACGAATTCCTCATCCTGAGCAGGCGCGTCTCCTCTGCTGTTGAGACTGGCATCCGCAATCGACATCGCGATCGCTTTATTTTCATTTCTGCCGAAAATGAGTCCATACCCGCTGGAGAGCGTTATTTCGTCAAATTCCTCTTCTGTCTGTTCGCTGGACGGAACCAATGCTTCCACTTCTGTTACGAGAATATCTCCTATGCAGATTTCCTCCTCTTCATCAAACGCATACGGAATGCAGACTTCAACATAACCGCTGCGAAGTTCCGAAACAGTGGGATGAACCGCTCCGTATCCCCTCATGGAACTGTACGCCACACCTCCGAGAAACCCTGCGTCGCTTCTGGCAAAGGTCTGGAGCCTGGCGCTGCGGGGCGCGGGAAACGTCAGAAGATTGCATGTGACATCAAAGGGAGGAGTATTGTCCTCCTCAGCAGTTTTGAGAATACCTTCCTCCCGCAGAAGATCCGAAACCCTGCCGCAGACGATATCCTCCGCAGATTCCGTTTCTTCATATCGTTCTGCATCTCCACCGTTTTCTCCGTCCATCAGAGAAAAATCCAAAAGCCGGTGAGAATAATCGTATGTAGGTCCTAAAATCTGCCCTCCGGGAATGTCTTTAAACGCTGCCGATATCCTTCGGATCAGCCTCATTTGTCCCGTATCGACGGGATTGGAATAATAATTTCTCTGAAGGGTGGAACGATACGCCCGCAGCAGAAATACCGCTTCCTCCACACTGCCCTCGCTCTGCTTTAAAGCCAGCGCTGCGTATTCTTCAGAATAAAAACCGGCTTCGCTCATAATCTTATCGATTAGCAGCGGCATATTCTCCTTAATCGACGAAACACTGAGATCTTCTTCACATTCACGAAATTCCTTCAGAAGCCTCAGCGACTGTTCTATCGCTTCTCTGCCGCCTTTTACCGCTACATAAGCCATTTTTGCCCTCCTCTATTTCTCCGCTCTGCACAGCCTTGGAAAACATATTATTTCCCCCTCCGGCGTAACAAATATCAGATCCGTACCCAACGGATACTCGATATCCAGCGACTGCCGAAGAAAGAGAATCGTCTCCAGATACTTGGAAACCCGTATTGTCAGCGCACCGTTCACTCCAGGCCCCTTCACCGTCACCGGCACATCTCCGCGGATTTCTCCGCACAAAATCACAAGCGTCGCCGAATCCTGAGGATCGCTGTAAGAGCCTTTTTTTACATTCCTCAATATCTGCTCCAGAGAACCGTAATTCATCTCTGAAGATAAAAAAATGAAATCCGCTTCCTCCAACGCGCCCCGCCGGCAGAGAGTCAAATCATGCAGTTCCGAGGAAAGCACGGGTTTTTTTTCCACATACGCGATTTCCTCATTGTCGAGAAGAGTACATCCCACCGCGGTAAGCGGCGCATACCCTCCTCCGAACTTTTCCGCCTGTTCTCCGATATCCTGTATCGTTCCGGGATTCGACATCGCTTTCATCAGACTTCGGAATACCCGCTGCCCATCGTGAACAAAGTCAAATCCGCACGCCTTCTCCTCCTGCTTTGTCATGTTACGATTCCCCCATTACATTAAAATTGACTTTTGATTTCAAAATCTGTGCGTTTCTCCATCCTCTTTCCGCTTTTTGTTTTTCATCTAATCGCCGGATCTGTTCGATCACGCTACGCTCTTTCTCATTTCCTCTGTTATGATTCAAATAACCGTCGATCACCGCCCCATTTAATACGCGTTCAAAATCGTCTCCGGCCGTCACATAAAAACCCTTTGTACCGTCCACGAGGACCATACACTCCGCGGCGAGGACCTCCCCGAGATAAAACAGAGATCTCCCGACGGATTCTCTGACTTTAACCATGACCAGTGTCTTTTGCGGGTCCTTCACGATTTGGATCCTGCTTTCTTCTTTCAGCGGCGCCGCGATTTCTTCGATATCATCTCTGGAAGCTCTCGACAATATTGAAGATATTTCCTTTTTTTTCATCCTTCAAATTCCTTTCCGCAAACTGTCAGTTTAGTGAACTTCGCTTCGTATGATAGAAAACCAATGTAAAGTTGCCAACTCTGTCCCTGTAAAATATGGGTTAAAGATAAGGGAGTCCTGTTGTCTCCGCATTTTTCCGCTGCTATAGTAGAAAGCAGTTCAAGATAATCATTTTCTTCGGAGGCGCACATGAGCAAAAAAACAGTAAGCTGGGAGCAGATTGCCGATATTCTGATCGAGGATTTCACGAAAAAAGACTATAAAAAGGACGAAAAAATGATGAGTGAAAATGAAATGGCGATCCGTTTCGGCGTTCCCAGAGCGGAGATTCGAAGAGCCTACGAACGTTTGAAAGAACTGGGTTACATCTACTCCATACAGGGATGCGGAAGTTTTTTCTCCGGGAAAAAAGAAAAAATCCGTCTCGTTCTGACGGATTCTTCGAGTTTTTCAGAAAAAATGAAAAAATTAAACGTAAACTACAGGAGTGTCAATCTGGGTGCGGAGAGACTGAAGGAAACTTCTCCGGTCTTCGGCCTGCTGAACGCAAAGCCGGACGAGCCGGTGTACAAAATCACGAGGCTCCGTCTGGTCGATCAGAATCCTGTCGCCATTCATACGAGCTATGTTTCACAGGAGAATTTTCCGCAAATTTCGAAAGACGCTTCCTCCGTCACCTCTCTATTTGAATATATCAAAAACTGCGGTTACACTGACTTTTCCAATGAGAACAGCGATATCACAGTCTCTTCTCTCACCGCAAAAGAGCGAAAGCTGTTGAATATACAGGGATTCGCTCCCTGTTTGATCCTTACCACAAAATGTATCAGCCAAAACGATCATAAAATCCTGGAAGTGGCGAGAACAGTATACAGGAGTGATAAATTCGTTTTTGTACTGCGCTGATTTTACGCCGCAAAAAGAAGACGGAACGCGGACCGCCGCGCTGTCAATAACATCGTCTGCAACTAAAATCCCTTTCACTTACCGTCATCGGATTCTTTTCTTACAATGAATAAACAAGTAATACACTTTATAATTAAATCATCTGACTTGACAAAATCGAAAATCCTGCTCTCACTTGAAAAACAAAGAAACCCGCAGGGGCGCGGGTTTCTTTGTTCAAAAGGGGTATTGGGATTAGAGATTAATGAGGTTATCAGGGGGATA
>CAJLHL010000051.1 GCA_905206455.1 uncultured Eubacteriales bacterium | reverse complement strand
CGGCGTATCATTTCATGGCGTATTTTCAGATGTTTAAAAGAGATTACAGCCGTTTTGAGGACTGTCTTGACCGAATGGATGTCAGCCCTCTGGGTTCCGGAGCTCTGGCGGGCACGACTTACCACACCGACCGCCGTTTTGTGGCGGAGCGTCTGGGGTTTGCGGATATCTGCGAGAACGCCATGGACGGCGTCAGCGACAGAGATTTTGCGCTGGAATTTCTCAGCGGCGCTTCGATCTGTATGATGCATCTGAGCAGATTCTGTGAAGAACTGATTCTCTGGAGCAGTACGGAGTTCGGCTTTATCGAAATCGACGACGCTTACAGCACGGGTTCCAGTATCATGCCGCAGAAAAAGAATCCGGATATGGCGGAACTGATTCGGGGAAAGACGGGTCGGGTCTATGGGGATCTGATCACCCTTCTCACGCTGATGAAGGGTCTGCCTCTGGCATATAATAAGGATATGCAGGAGGATAAACCGCCGGTATTCGATGCGGCGGAACAGCTTTCATCCTGTATCAATATCTTCGCGGATATGCTGGATACGATGACGCTGAAGACAGATACTATGGAAAAAGCCGCGAAATACGGCTATATGAACGCGACGGATGCGGCGGATTATCTGGTTTCTAAGGGAGTGCCGTTCCGGGAATGCCACGCCGTCATCGGAGAGATCGTCTTATATTGCATCTCTCACGGCAAGGCCATCGAAGAACTGTCTCTTCAGCAGCTGCAGGATTTTTCTCCGGAATTCGGGCCGGATATCTATGAGAACATCGATCTGAAGGCCTGCGTCAAAGCGAAGAAATCGGAAGGCTCCACTTCCTTTGAAAGTGTGAAAAAAATGCTGCAGAGCGCGGAAGCTTATTTAGAGAGCCTGAAATAATATCGTGCCGAGGTTAGGTTCTTTCGTGTCTGTCTTCAGGTGAAACGGAAAGGAGACGCCGCATGTTAAATCGAAGCAAAAGCCGCTCGGCGCAGCGGCCGAAAGAAATGAAAAAAACCGCGGAACGCCGCCGTCAGCTGGATCATGCCGTCGCCCGTCTCTGTTCTCTCAGCGAGGAGGAGGCCGCCGCCATGAAAGAAGTCAATCTGTTTCACTGGGTGTGTTCGATGATGAAAATCTCCGGATCACTGCTTTCCAAAGCCCGTATCGGAGCTATGCTGGACGGCAGTACCGTGCGCGAAGCTACCGTGGAGGAGTACCGTTATCTGCGTTCCTGCGTGGAATTGTATCTGGAGTTTCGGCATATGGTGGAATTCGATATCTACCTCGACGAGAAATACATTCGGAAGATTCATGGAGTTTTGGCAGGAAATCCATCTTCGGAATACCGCAGATCCAATCCGGTGCTGAGAGATATGGAATATAATCCGCCTCACCGGTCTGAGATCGGAGAACTGATGAAGGCGGCCTGCAGAGAGATTATCTCCGATGAGCATTATGAGGACCGCGTGGGCGGCGCGGTGCGGACTCATGATATGATTATGGCTGTCTGGCCGTTTGAAGAACGAAACGGAGAGACAGCTTACGCGGCTATGAGTTATGAACTGCTCACGGCGGGGTATCCGCTTCCCGCTCTGGATATCGATGAAAAGGCGCATTTGGCGCTGGCAAAGGAATTTGTGAAGAGCGGAGCATCGCATCAGCTTTACGCAGCGGTAGTGGATAATCTTTTTGAGCAATGCGGCGGTATGCAGCTGGGTCTATAGTCAAATGTGCCGCGGCAGTGCCGGATGAGATCCGCCGGTGCAGAAACAGGAAATAAAGGATAAAATATATGAAATTACTCATCGCATCCGATATTCACGGATCGGCAGAGCACTGCGAGCAGTTGTTTTCCGCCTGGGAGCGTGAAAAACCGGATAAAATACTTCTGCTGGGAGATTGTCTGTATCACGGACCGAGAAATCATCTCCCGGAGGATTACGATACCAAGAGAACGATGGAGGTTCTCAATTCGCTGAAATCGCACATCATCTCCGTTCGGGGAAACTGTGATTCCGAGGTGGATCAGATGGTGCTGGAATTTCCTCTGATGAACACTTACGAGATGATAGAAACGGATGGTCTCGTGCTGTTCGCCACTCACGGTCACGTATATAATCCGTCCTCTCCGCCGCCTTTCGTGGCCTTCGACGTGATGCTGAACGGGCATACCCACATTTCTGCGCTGCAGAATCTGGAGGAATTTTACTATGCGAATCCGGGTTCTGTGTCGATTCCGAAAGGCGGTACGCAGAATTCCTATATGACTTATGAAGATCGGTGTTTTGTCCTTCATCGTCTTTCTGACGGTGCGGAGACAGAACGGATGCAAGTGGAGAAAAAGAAATGATCGACGCTGTGACGCGGGGGGATCTGGCGATTCTCGATTTTATGCAGGCTCATCTGAGCTGCGGTTTTCTGGATACGGTGATGCCGGCGTTGACGCGGCTGGGCGACAGCGGTGTGATCTGGATCGTCCTTGCGGCGGCTCTTCTGTTATTTCCGAGAACGAGAAAATACGGGCTCGCAGCGGCGCTGGCGCTGGTGATCGGCGCGCTCCTGTGCAATGTGACGCTCAAACCGCTGGTCGCGCGGCTGCGGCCGTTTGAGATTGCCGATACGATGCGGCAGCTGCTGATCGACCCGCCGTCGGATTTTTCCTTTCCGTCGGGACACACCACGTCTTCGTTCGCGGCGGCTACGGCTCTTGCGGCTGCCAGAGCCCGGGGATGGCCGGCGGCGATGATCCTCGCGGCGGTCATCGCGTTTTCACGCCTCTATCTTTATGTCCACTATCCGACCGACGTGATCGCTGGAGCGCTGATCGGAGCTTTTTCGGGACTGGCGGCCTATGCGCTAGTATGGAATCCGCGGAAAAAGGAACGGAAGCATACGCTGTAATACACGGAAACGGACGTTGCAAGCGTTCGGCAGAGGAGAATTCTATTTTATGAATACAGAACAGGTCTACAGAGATCTTTCCGGTCTGGTCCGCGATGAGAATTGTATCGTGAGAGATGCTCTGATGAAAAATTATACGACTTTTAGAATCGGAGGTCCGGCGGACCTCCTGATTCAGCCGTCTTCGGAGGAAGAACTGATCCGAATCGCCGCATATCTGCGGCAGAAAGATATTTCGGCGGTGGTTCTCGGAAACGGTTCCAACGTCCTGGTAAAAGACGGAGGAATCCGCGGCGTAGTGATTAAAATCGGAAAAAATATGGGAAATATCCGCACAGAAGGCGAAGAGCTTACGGCGGAAGCGGGGGCGCTTCTGTCGGCGGCGGCTTTGGCCGCCGCCGACGGAGGTCTGACCGGTATGGAATTCGCCGCAGGAATCCCAGGCAGTGTGGGAGGCGCCGTGTTCATGAATGCGGGAGCTTACGGCGGAGAGATGAGTCAGATTATCGTTTCCTGCAGAGCTCTGATGCCCGACGGCGCGCTTCGCGAATTTTCCAAAGAAGAGCTCAAGCTGGGCTACCGCACCAGTGTCTTTTCTCAGAACGGCGGGATCGTCACTTCCTGCAGGATGAAGCTGCAGGCGGGCGACAGAGAAACGATCTACGGTTACATGAGAGAGCTGGCGGGCCGCAGGACAGAAAAGCAGCCGTTGAATCTGCCCAGCGCCGGCAGCACTTTTAAGCGGCCGGAGGGTTATTTCGCCGGAAAACTGATTCAGGATTCCGGATGCCGGGGGCTTCGCGTGGGCGGAGCCCGTATTTCGCAGAAACATGCCGGATTTGTGGTGAATGAGGCGGACGCTTCGGCAGAAGATGTGATACGGCTGATCCGGCTGGTGCAGATGAGAGTCAGGGACTGCTTCGGCGTAGATCTGGAGCCGGAGGTGCGGATTATCGGAGAAAATTAAATGGAAAAAATGCAGGAGAAAGAGCAGAACAACAGACTGAAATTTGACTGGCATACGCATACCGTCTATTCTCATGGAAAAGGTACGATCGAAGACAATGTAAAGGTGGCGATTGAGAAAAATCTCACGTCGATCGCTATTACAGATCACGGTCCCGGTCATGTGGGATACGGTTTCCGAAGAAGAGAAATCGCAAAGATGAGAGCGGAGATCGAGGCTCTCGGCAGAAAATACCCTCAGATACAGATCTATATGTCGGTAGAGGCTAATATCATTAATGAATCCGGAAATCTCGATGTGAGACCGGAGGAATTTGAACTCTATGATTTTGTCATCGCCGGCTATCATTTCGGCACTGTGGGAAGCAATCCGCTGAGATCTTTGGCGCTTCACGGCAGGAATCTGCTGTCGGCAAAGAGAAAAGTTTATTCCGCTGCTCTGACGAGAAAAAATACAGATCTGGTCATCCGTTCTCTGAGAAAAAACAAAGTACGCGTGCTGACTCATCCGGGAGATAAGGGCGCCGTCTATCTGGACGAAGTGGCGGAGGCCTGCGCCGAGACGGGTACGCTGATGGAGATCAGCAACCGCCACAGGCAGCTGACGGTGGAGGAGATCCGGATCGCGTCCAAATATGATGTGAGTTTCATCATCGGAAGCGACGCCCATGTGCCTGAAGGCGTGGGAACGTGTGAAGGCGCCGTACGCCGGGTGATCGAAGCGGGGCTGGATCCGGCCAGAGTTGTCAATTTAAAAAACGGGGAAGAATAGAGAAAAAATTCATTTTTCACAGAATTGGCGAAATGCGTGCCGGGATTCTGTCAGCGCTGTATATCAGTGCTGTACCATACATAAAAAACGACAAAAAAGGAATATTTTTTGCAAAAATATAGAAAATAAATAGTAATTTTTATAATATAGCGCCGGAGACGCAGAATCTCCGGCGCTGTGTTGAATCGTCTGCACGCCAAGATCGAGCGGACGCATCAGAAATTTGCACCAATTACAAATCGGAGATAGTTTGACTGCCGGACGAAAATTCAGGACAAAAAACGGAGCCGAAGAAGACCGCCGGCGGCCGCAGAAGAGCAGGATGGTGAAAAATGGAAGCTGTAATCGTAACAGGACTTTCCGGTGCGGGAAAGAGCAACGCGATGAATTATCTCGAAGACATGGGATATTATTGTATCGACAATATGCCCCCGGCGCTTCTCCAGTCTTTTATCACGTTGGAAAAACAAAACAGAATCAATATGGATAAAGCCGCTTTTGTCATGGATATCCGCGGAAGAGAGTTTTTCGGAGATCTGGTGCGCGTACTGGAGGAACTGAAAGGCGCCGGTAAAAATGTGCGGGTGCTCTTTCTGGAGGCTACCGACGATGCGCTGGTCCGCCGTTTTAAAGAGACGAGAAGAGTTCATCCTCTGGCGGAAGAGAGCGGTACGAATTCCGAAGCGATCCGAAGGGAGCGGGAGCTTTTGAAGGGGGTGCGGGAAAATGCGGATCTGATCATCAATACCACCGGCCTGAAACCGGCGGATCTTCAGAATCTGCTGCAGACCATGCTCTCCGGCAAAGAAGAGAGCGATACCTTTTCCATCACCGTGCAGTCTTTCGGGTATAAGCACGGGATGACGATGGATGCGGATATGGTCTTTGACGCCAGGTTTATTCCGAATCCGTATTACCTCAAAAGTATGAAACACCTTACGGGAAATAATAAAAAAATCCGGGATTATGTGATGAAGTTTCCGGAGACGCAGGATTTCATCCGGAAGGCGGCGGATCTCATCCAGGGACTGATCCCGTATTATATCAAGCAGGGAAAGAGGACGCTGGTCATCGCTTTCGGGTGCACCGGTGGACAGCACCGGTCAGTGGCCATGGCAAATCTGTTCTCGGAGATCTTCAGAGAGCAGGGCTGTAATGTGACTACGGTTCACCGCGATATTTTGAAGCGTTAGGGGAGAATGCTGCTATGGAATATGAATACCCATCCTATACCCGGAATTCGGAGGAAGGGCCGAGAATCGTAGTCATCGGCGGAGGAACCGGTCTGTCTGTTCTGCTGCGGGGACTGAAAAAAAACAGCGGTCTCCACATATCTGCGATCGTCACGGTAGCTGACGACGGCGGCGGTTCCGGGATGCTGCGAAAAGATCTGGGCATGCTGCCTCCGGGCGATGTGAGAAACTGTATTCTCGCGCTTGCAGACGAGGAAGACATCATGGAGCAGCTTCTTCAGTACCGGTTTGGAAACGGAAGGCTGAAGGGACAGAATATGGGAAATCTGTTTATCGCCGCCCTGACCGATATTTACGGAGATTTTGAGCTGGCGGTGGAAAAACTCCACGACATCCTGAGAATCAAGGGAAAGGTCGTGCCGGTAACTTCAGAGGATGTGACGCTCTGCGCCCGTCTGAAAAACGGAAAGATCATCCGGGGGGAGTCGAAAATTCCGAAAGCTGTCAGTAAGATGGAGAGTCCGATCGAGGAAGTCTTTCTCGAGCCCTCCGGCGTACAGCCTCTGAACTCTGCGGTAGAGGCGATTATGAACGCGGATATGATCGTGTTGGGGCCGGGAAGCCTTTACAGCAGTATCATACCGAATCTGCTGGTCGGCGGGATCAGCGATGCGATCCGTTCCGCCGGAGGGATGAAAGTCATCGTCTGCAATGTCATGACTCAGGCGGGAGAAACCGACGATTATACGGTCGTCGATTACGTGGACGCCATCGAGAAATATCTGGGGAGTGGCGTAGCGGAATACATACTGATCAACGATCACATCTGCCAACCGGAAGAACTGAACGCTTATATCTGCAGAGGCACGCGCCAGATGTGCGCCGGAAGCGGCGAGCGTGAAATTCTGGCGCAGCGGGGAATTACCGTCATCGAAAGCAATCTCATCGATATTTCCGACGGAATGGTTCGCCACGACGCCGACCGGATCGCCAACATTTTGCTGACGATGATCCACGGAGCATAACCGTCTTTGCAGATCTTTTGAAACCCGGCGTTATACGGGAATCCTATGAGGATTCTGCCGGGGAAACTGTCGGAACTTTTGTCCGGGCGCGGCCGTTGCTGCAAAAACGAAAACAGGCGAACCCTGCAGGGGATCGCCTGTTTTTGGGAAAATGTGACCTCTTATTTCTTTTTGAAGGTCGAACATTCTGTCTCCGCGCAACATGTGCAGTCGGAGAGAATGCCATTCTGACTGGTAACCTTGATTGTGTCCGCTGTGCACAGTTCGTCTGCAAAGTGGACGCATTCAGAAACCTTACATTTTACTTTTGTATTGCTCATTTGAATCACCTTTCCTGCGGCAGCTGCAATGAAGAAATGAGACCGCGCGCTGCCTGATTCGGGGGATAATAAATTGCGGTCTGCCTTACTATCATCACCGGAGGAAGGGGATTTTATACATGAAATTGCGGATCCGTATTTTTAGCAGGAAGCTCAGACGATAATGGCTGATGCCCGGATGAATCGATATGAAGTATCGTTATCTGCGGCTGCGGTATCCGGCCGGTACGCGGTGAGAGAGCTTCTGCGGAGGATCTCTGATTGTTTTTTGAATTTCGGTTTTTTATGCGGGCGCCGTTTTATTTCTTCGGGCTGCAGAGGAGGTGAAGTATGTCTTTTTCATCTGAAACAAAAAAGGAATTATCTAAGATCATACCGGAGAAAAAGTGCTGTACTCTGGCGGAAATCGCCGGTTTTGCCCGGATGAACGGATCGATTCGTCTGATGGGCGGCGGGCGTATGAATGTGTCGCTGACTTCCGAGGACCCGTCTATCGCGCGTCTGTTTAAGCAGATGATTCAGTCCTATTTCGACACGACCACCAGCCTGGATATTTTGCAGGAGACGGCGCTGCGCCGGGGAAAGACGTATCGCATCACTCTGGACGACGCGATGACCGGCGGTCAGATGCTCCGGGAAATCGGTCTGATGACCGTACAGGAGGGCAGCAACGTTCTGGTGGAAGGAATTCCGCAGGAAGTCATCCGCAAAAAATGCTGCAAAAAAGCTTATCTCCGGGGGCTTTTCATGGCGGCGGGCTCCGTCAGCCATCCGGAAAAAGGCTATCATCTGGAAGTCGTCTGCAAAAATGAATATATCGCTTCAGATGTAAAAAAGCTGATGAATCATTTCAATTTAAATGCAAAAATTTCAACGCGGCGGGAAAACCATATCGTCTATCTGAAAGAGAGTGATCATATCGTAGATTTTATGAATATCATCGGCGCTCACAGTCAGCTGCTGGAATATGAGAATGTACGGATCATCAAAGGGCTGAGAAATACGGCCAACCGCATCGTCAACTGCGAAAGCGCAAATCTGGACAAATCGGTGAACGCGGCGGGACGGCATATGGAAAATATCCGGCTCATCGATGAAAAAATAGGGATTCGGAATCTTCCGGATAAACTTCGGATCATCGCGGAGATGAGAATGCAGAATCCTTATGTCACGCTGAAAGAACTGGCGGAAATGACGGATCCGCCTGTGAGCAAGAGCGGAGTCAATCACCGGCTGGCCCGCATCGGAGAACTGGCGGACCGCCTGAGAGAGGAGTCGGAAAAAAACTGTGACGCAGAGAAAATACGATAAGACAAAAGAAAGAATAAAGAAGGGCAGGCAATCTTCCGGCAGCTGCAAAAGATCTCAGACTTCCGGGATTCATCAGGCCTGTGAAGCATCTCAGCATCGTCAAGTCCATCAGACCCGTAAAACCTCCCGATCGCCGGAATCTCAACGGGCTTTCCGGGAGGAGAGAGGGGGCAGCGGTTCACCGACGATGGCAAAGTCCGCGGCTGCCGGGGATCGTGACTCCCGAAGTATGGAGATTTTTTCCGCGGATACGGTGATCGTCGGCGCGGGAGCTTCCGGGCTGGCGGCGGCCGTCGCGGCATCGCGGCAGGGAAGCCGCGTCATTGTGGCGGAAGGAAATGAAAATCCCGGGAAAAAGTTATACGCCACGGGAAACGGAAGATGTAATTTTTCGAATTTGCGTTGTTCTTCCCAGTATTTTAACCGGCCGGAAGATCTCTTTGTGGAGAGTGTTTTCCGGCGTTTCGGCGTGGAAGAGACGCTTGGCTTTTTTCAGTCGGAGGGCATGATGGTTCGCCTGGAGGACGGCGGCCGGTATTATCCTTATTCCGGACAGGCTTCCGCTGTAGTCAATACGCTCCGCAGAGCGGCGGAGAATGCAGGCTGCCGCTTTCTGTTTTCCGATCGGGCAGAGGAGATTTCTTTTTGCGGTGCGTCTCCTGATGCGGTGCGTGTGTCGGCGGAGGATAGTGCAGCCGGTGTCGCTGAGGATGATGCTGATGCGGCCGCCGCGGCCGGCTCTGTCTCGCAGAGCGGATCGGAGACGGGCCGGTTTTGCGTCCGTCTGCAGTCCGGAAAGACGTTATACGGCAAAAATCTGATTATCGCCTGCGGCGGCCGTGCCGGACTGAAAACCGGGAGCACAGGAGACGGCTACGGTTTTGCCCGGGCTTTCGGACATACTCTGACGCCGCCCCGTCCCGCGCTGACCGCGGCGGAGTCCGGCGCGGCGTTTCTCGCGGGGCTGAAGGGCGTCCGGGCCAGAGGACGTGTGCAGCTTTGGGAACGGTCCGCCGGAAAAATAGCGGAGGAGCGGGGAGAAATCCAGTTTACGGGAACCGGAATCTCGGGGATCTGTGTCTTTGATCTCACCCGTTTTATGGACGAGCTTCTTCCTCCTGCGAAGAAGAGAAAGCGAAGAGAAAGCGGAAGCTCTGCGGAAGAGCCGGCGAAAATTCGTAAGGAATATACGATCGTCTGCGATTTTGTACCGGAAAAAGACGAGGAGGAATTATATCGGATTCTTTCGAAGCAGATGCGGACCGCGGGGACAAAATCGTCTGAGGAAAACAGCCGGAACCTTTTCCGCTGGAGGCCGCGCTCTCTTTCCGATGCGCTGGCGGGAATCGTAAATGAGCGGCTGGCAGCAGTGATTGCCGGGCGGGCGCACGAAGACCTCCGACGCGCTGTGAAGATGCTGAAGAATTTCGATGTACCCGTGTCTCATACCCGGGGCTGGGAGGAGGCTCAGGTGACCTGCGGCGGCGTGAGACGGGAAGAACTGGAGCCTGCGACGCTGCAGTCCCGACTGAGGCCTGGCCTGTATTTCTGCGGCGAGGTTATCGATGTCGACGGCCGGTGCGGCGGTTTTAATCTGCAGTGGGCCTGGTCCTCCGGAGCTGCGGCGGGCAGCGCCGCAGCAAAGAAAGGAAGAGAACGATGCTGAGAATCAGTCAGATAAAGTTAAATCCGGAAGAGCCTGTCTCACTGCTTCCGAAGAAAATCGGGCAAAAGCTGCGGATCAGAAATTTTCAGCCGAAGAATTGGAAGATTGTCAAAGAGTCGATCGATGCCAGGGAAAAACCTCGCATTCGTTTGATCTATACCGTGGATTTTGATGTCGATGATGAGGACGAGCTGCTTGCGAGGGCGTCTTTCTTGCGAGGCGTCTCTCTGACAAAGGCGCCGGATCATACTTACCGCGTGCCGGATCTTTCGTCACTGTCCCTGTCTGAAGAGGAGAGGCCGGTTATCGCGGGGTTCGGTCCCTGCGGCATGTTCGCGGCTCTGATTCTGGCGGAGGCCGGGCTGCGTCCTGTCGTTCTGGAACGGGGAAGGGACGTGGACCGGCGGGCCCAAGATGTGGAACACTTCTGGAATACCGGCGAGTTGGATACCGAATCAAACGTACAGTTCGGGGAGGGAGGCGCCGGTACTTTTTCCGACGGAAAGCTGACGACGGGAATTAAAGATGTGCGCATTTCAAAGGTAAAAGAAGAGCTCATACAGGCCGGCGCGGATCCGGCCGTCGGATACCGTCAGTTGCCCCATATCGGAACGGACGTATTGCGGGAGGTGGTCAAAAAGATCCGCGGAAAGATTATCGCATTGGGCGGTGACATCCGCTTTGAATCCCGGCTGACCGGTATCTGTCTGAAAGAGGACGAACCGGACCGGGGGCAGCGGGATCTCTCTCCCGGAGCTTTGGAAAGCAAAAAATATCTGACCGCTCTGAAAATCAACAGCGGTGAGCGGATGATCTGCAGAAGGGCGGTCATCGCGCCGGGAAACAGCGCCAGAGATACTTTCCGCATGCTTTTTGACAGCGGAGTGCAGATGGAAGCGAAGCCGTTTTCAGTAGGCGTGCGCATTGAACATCCTCAGTCTGTGATCGATCTGGCCCAGTACGGTGTCGAGCCCAACGGCGAAGAGGGGAGACTGGGAGCAGCGTCTTACAAATTGTCTTATCACAGCAGTTCGGGCCGCGGTGTCTATACTTTCTGCATGTGTCCGGGAGGTTATGTGGTGGGCGCCGCTTCCTGCGAAGGAGGAGTGGTCACTAACGGAATGAGTTATCATGACAGGGCCGGAAAAAATGCTAACAGCGCTCTGCTGACCGATGTGCGTCCGGAAGATTTTCAGGATGCAGACAAAAATCCTCTGGCGGGTATCGATTTTCAGGAAGCTTTGGAGCGCGCCGCTTTCGAAGCCGGAGGCGGACATTATCGCGCGCCGGTTCAGCGCGTCGGCGACTTTCTCGAGGGGAGAGACAGTCCGGCGCCGGGAAACGGAAATCAGAGAGATCTCAGCGTTTTGCCTACCTACCGGCCGGGGGTGCGCTGGTTCCGTGTGACGGACTGTCTGCCGGAGTATGTGACGGAGGCTATGAGAGAAGCGCTGCCTGAAATGGCGCGCTGTATCCGCGGATTCGATATGGCGGACGCGGTGATGACCGGCGTAGAGACACGAAGCTCCGCTCCGGTGCGGATTCTTCGGGATCAGAATCTGCAGAGTGTGTCGGTATCAGGCCTCTATCCCGGAGGAGAAGGCGCCGGGTACGCCGGAGGTATCATGTCCGCGGCGGTGGACGGGATAAAAATAGCGGAAAAGATCATTGAAGAAATAACGGCTGATTATAATTTTTCATAATCGTGTAATACAGATGTGACCGTCATGTAATCGTTTCATAATATGTTTTCAATCTCTTTGCAATATTCGCAGGGTAGGATAAAGACGGAGGAGCAGCGATGAAACGAATGAAACGATACGCGAAAAATCTATATCGGTTTTTGCCGGTATCCCTTGCGGCGGTACTGTGTGCCGTCTCCTTTGTCTGTGCCGCGGAGATTCCTGGCGGGAATGCCGGTCAGGACGGTATTTCTCAGGCCGTGCACTGGTATGATGAATATGTGGCCTGTGCGACGGAACGCGGTTGGATAGGGCTGCTGGAAGACGGAACCTTCGGTGCGGAGGAACCCATGACGCGGGCCGTGTTTGTATCCGCGCTTTATCAGATGAAACAGGAGACGGAGGGGGTTGAAAGTATGCCGGCCGGTGAAACAGATCTGTCTCCGAAACCCGGCGGGCAGAGCGAAGAGGACGGGGCAGAGCAGTCCAGTCCGCCGGTTCCTGCAAAAGATCTCTTCGGTGATGTCACCGGCGATGAGTGGTTCGTGCCGGCGCTGGAATGGGCGGCGGAACAGAAGATTATCAATGGAATTGACGGTGATTTCTGTCCGGATCAGACGATCAATCGCGAGACGATGGCTGTCATGATACGGAGAGCGGCATCGGTTCTCTCGATTTCCTCTCCGTCGGACTGGAGTATTTCTATCGATTATACCGATCTGGCTGAGGTTTCCGACTGGGCTGTGGATGGAATCGCATTCTGTGCCGTATATGAAATCATGTCGGGCAATCCGGACGGCAGTTTTGCGCCGAAGCGGGAACTGACGCGGGCGGAGGCTGCCGCAGTACTGCAGCGCGTCGACGGCCTCAGACAGAAAGCCGCTGCGCCGGATGAGAAGGAGACGGCGGAGGAGCGGAAGAACGTGACGGAAAGAATTTCTTGAAGAGAAACATGTGAAACGGGGAGAGAAAAAGCGATTGAATCGCTTTTTCTCTCCCCGTTTGTTTTCATATATATATTTGTGTGTCAGAAACTCTGTCCCGTGTGGTTTATTTTTGCAGCGAAAATACGGAGGTCCGCCATATGCACGCCGGGATGTTTTTGTCAATTCCGGACGACGGGCGTGACTGGATGCAGCGCTATTTCTGTATCAGTGTGCATCCCGTCATTTCTTCCGGCTGCGGGAGATTCATAAGGTCCAGGAGAGTCGGCGCGATATCGGCGAGGATGCCGCTGCCGCGCAGCGTAAGACCGCCGCCTTTCGGTGTGATGAGAAGAGCCGGGACGGGATTTGTGGAATGCGCGGTCACTATATTGTGATTTTCATCCAGCATGAGGTCGGCATTACCGTGGTCCGCAGTAATCAGAAGATTCCCTCCGGAGCGGATCACTTCATCGGCGATCTCTCCGACGCAGGCGTCCACCGTCTCCACCGCTTTTACGGCTGCCTCGAACACGCCGGTGTGGCCGACCATGTCCGGATTTGCAAAATTCATAATCACCGCGTCGTATTTTCCGGATCTCAGGGCGCTGAGTGCGGCTTCTTTGACCTGAACCGCGCTCATTTCCGGCTGAAGATCATATGTCGCAACTTTCGGAGAAGGGATCAGCGTGCGCGCCTCTCCTTCATTGGGCGTTTCCACGCCGCCGTTGAAGAAGAAGGTCACGTGAGCGTATTTTTCGGTTTCCGCAAGGCGCAGCTGTTTCTTTCCGAGACGGGAGAGGTATTCGCCCAGCGTATTTTTATGCTGTTCCGGAGGGAACGCCGTGTGGACACCTTCGAGGGCGGCGTCGTACTGGGTCATGCAGACATAATAGATGTCCTGCGGGCGGACGGTCCGTTCAAAGCCGTCGAATGTCTCATCGCAGAATGCTCTTGTGATTTCCCGTGCGCGGTCCGGCCGGAAGTTGAACATGATTACAGAATCGCCGTCCTGTACGGTGCAGGCGTGCAGAAGTCCGATTTCTGTATCTTCTGTTTCTGTAACGCCGTCTTCCTGTGAAATATGCTCCGCTTCGTATGCGATGACGGTGGGAAGGATAAATTCGTCATTTTCATCTCTGCCGTAGGCGCTGCGGACCGCCTGCAGAGCGGAGGAAGAAAATTCTCCGGTTCCGGAGGTGATAGCGTCGTAAGCCTTCTGAACGCGATCCCAGCGTTTATCTCTGTCCATGGCGTAATAACGTCCGGAGACGGTAGCGATCTTTCCGACTTCTTTTTCAGCCATATATTTTTCCAAATCGGCGATATATTTTTCTGCACAGCGGGGGGGAACGTCTCTGCCGTCTAAAAAGCAGTGGACAAAGACCCGGTCCAGGTTTTCCGACGCGGCCAGATCGATGATCGCTTTCAGATGATCGATATGACTGTGGACACCGCCGTCGGACAGCAGGCCGAGAATGTGGAGAGCGCCGTCTTTTTCTCTGGCGCGGCGCACCGCTGTGGTGAGTACCGGATTTTCAAAAAATGTCTTTTCGCGGATCGCTTTCGTGATTCTCGTCAGCTCCTGGTAGACGATGCGGCCTGCGCCGATGTTGAGATGACCAACTTCGGAGTTTCCCATCTGGCCGTCCGGGAGTCCTACGGATTCACCGCTGGCTCCGAGAATCGTGTGGGGATAGGAAGAGAAAAGATGATCGAGATTCGGCGTGGAAGCGGCGGCAACAGCATTGCCTTCTGTTCTCTCGCTGTATCCGAAACCGTCCAGTATCATTAGTGTCGTAGTCTGATTCATTTTATTTGCTACCTCTTATCATGATGTCGCGCCGATATCCTCCCGGCGGCAGAAAATCGGAAAACAGGGGGATTCGGTGTCTGAAATGCACAACTGTTTTGTAAAATAAAATTATACCAAAAAATTCTCTTTCATGTGTCCTGATGACAAAAAATTTTCAGAGAGGGACGAAAAGAGGGGTTGCCTGTGCTAAAATATCTGTATTGTTTCTGCGCTATTTTCCGGGATTTTTGTGTCAAATGAGAAATCTTTAAGCGAAAATGCGGCGCAGGCCGGCGGCATTCCTGGAAAATTTTTTCGCAGTAATTTTTCAAAGCCGGCGGAAAAGGACGGAGCGGTGCAGGACAGAAGGAGAGGCGGGAAGGATATGAACTGGACGGACGAACAGAGAGAAGCGATCACAGTTAGGGGCAGCGATATTTTGGTATCGGCGGCGGCAGGATCCGGAAAGACGGCTGTTTTGACAGAACGCATCAAACAACTGATCCTGCGGGACGGTATTTCGGTGGATGAAATGCTGGTGGTGACCTTCAGCAATGCGGCGGCGGCAGAGATGAAAGAGAAAATTCTGAAGTCTATCGGGCAGGAGATCCGTGGCCTGACCGGCGGGGGCGAAAGGCAGGAGCTGACGGCGGAGCAGAAAGAGGAAAACCGCCGGAAAGCGGAGTTTCTCAGAGTGCAGCTGAGAAAGGCGTATACTGCGGATATCAGCACGTTTCACAAGTTTTCCATGAATATCATACGCCGCTATTTTTATCTGACGGATATCGACGCGGATTTTTCCATCTGCGATGAAAGCCGGCGTCAGATTTTACAGGCGGAAGCTCTGGAAGAACTGATGGATGAGCGTTTTGCATCAGGGGGGGAAGACTTTACAGAGTTTCTGAGAAATTATTCCGGCGTGCGCAGCGAGGAGCGGGTGCGGGAAATGATTCTGTCGGTTTACCATTTTATCATGAGTATGCCGGATCCCTTCCAATGGCTGAGGGATGCCTGCGCAGCCCTCGGAGCGGGAGAAGAGGAATTTCGGAGATCTCCGGTCTGGCAGTATATCGCGGACCGTATGCGGCGTTCGGTGGAGGAAGCGGGCGAACTGGCGGAGAAGGTCTGTGAACTGACGGAACATCTGCCTTCGATCGTGTCCAAAGCGCAGAAAGACAGGGAACAGATCTCAGCGCTTCTGAGATCGATGGAGGAGGAGTTTTCCGCAGAAGCTGTGTTTAAAGGAATCGAGAACGTCCGGTTTCAGCGTTTTACAGCATCGAAAGATGATAAAGAGGATTTCGCGGAGATTAAAGATCTGGTAAAAAAAGTAAGAGATCAGATGAAAAAATCACTGGAGGACGTCCGCAAAAACTTTTTCCCGATTCCGGAGACGGAAATGCTGGCGCGGATGAACGCTACGAAAGAGCCGGCGGAATATCTGTGCGGTCTGACCGAGGAATTTCACCGGCGGTTTTCTGAAAAAAAGAGAGAAAAAAATCTGGTAGATTTCAACGATATCGAACATATCGCTCTGAAAATACTGCGTCATCCGGAAGCGGCGGAGGAATACCAGAGGCACTTCAAAGCGATTTTCGTAGACGAGTATCAGGACAGCAGTATTCTTCAGGAGACGCTGATTCAGCGGATCAGCAGAGGAGACAATGTCTATATGGTGGGCGACGTCAAGCAGAGTATTTATAAATTCAGACTGGCGGAGCCGGAGATTTTTATCGGTAAATATAATTCTTTTGCTGCGGGGCCCCGGAAGGAGGGGGCCCCGGAAGGAGAAGGCAGACGTATCGATTTAAACCGCAATTTCCGATGCAAGGGAAATATCATTCGCTGTGTCAACGGGATTTTTTCTCATGTGATGGACCGGACACGGGGAGGTATCGATTACGATGAAAACGCGGCGCTGAAAAAGGGAGTCCGGTACGAAGGGGAGCTGGACCGGAAGGTGTCGCTTCATCTGGTGGACAGCTCCGGTATCGACGAGACGTCCGATTTCGAGGATATCATCGACGAGGAGATCGCGGAACTGGAAAAGACGGAGCTGGAAGCACGCATCGCGGCAAAGATAGCGGCTGAACGCATCGGACAGCAGATTTACGACTGTAAGGCGGAAAAGATCAGAACCGTGGGACCGTCCGATATCGCCGTACTTCTGCGGGGGACCCGGGGCGTGGCCGACATCTATGCGGAAGCTCTGAAGCGTGAGGGGATCGCCTCTTATATCGATGCGGGAGAAGGATATTTCGAAACGATGGAAATCGAAGTATTCATGAATCTGCTGCG
>CAJLHL010000050.1 GCA_905206455.1 uncultured Eubacteriales bacterium | reverse complement strand
CAAAAATTCCAAATTGGATCAGAGGTTATGTCACTTTCGTACTGCCGGTAATCATCGCGGTGATCCTGATCCTTGGACTGATCTGATTTTAATTCAGATCACAGCGGGCTTCCGGCCGTTTCGCCGGAACAGAACACAGAAACATTACAGCAAAGGAAGAGAAAAAATTCAGTTTTTCTCTGCGGAAGATAATTTTCCGTAAAAAGAAAAACCGGTTGTCTGCATCTGCTTCTATCGGTTTATCGCAATCATATATCATCCAATCATCGTGCAAAAGCAGAAGAGAGCATACCGAAAGATCGCTGCGTTCTTTCGGTATGCTCTCCTTTTTTCTGTGTGGTGTTTCACAGATATTCTCTTCGCCCGATCCGGCTTCTCTCAGCGAGAGCGCCGCTTCTTCGCATAGCCGCGGCCGTTTTTGCGCGGGCTTCCTCCGCTTTTTTCTCCTGTTTTTCCGGCCAGAGAATTGCCGTTTTCTTTCCCGGATTCTCCGGCCGAAGCATCTGCGGGCAGAACTTCTCCGATGCTCCGTTCTTTTTTCTTCCCGGAATTTTTCCGGCGTCTTTTGCTCCGGCGTGACCGCTTTTCTGAGGAAGAGCTTCGCTCAGCCACATCGTTTTTCCTTTTCCGCGGACCGCTTTTCTTTCTCTGCAGCTCTCCATGCTCCTCATCGTCCGTGACAAGATGAAAATCGATTTCGTCGGTAATCGTATTCACCTTATCCACCCGGATGACAACCCTGTCTCCAATAGCGAAAATACGGCGGTGCCGCTCTCCGATCATCCGGTAATTCTTCTCATCGAAAATATAATAATCGTCCAGGAGAGTTTCTGCGGGAACATAACCCTCTGCGGTATTTTTCAGCTCTACGAAAAATCCGGCGCTGACCACACTGCTGATGATCCCCTCAAACGTCTCGCCGACAAAACGGCTCATATACGCCGCCCGCAGCTTTTTTTCCACGGCTCTTTCCGCGTCCACAGCGACTCTTTCTCTAACGGAAGATATCTCCGCGGCTTCTTTCATCAGCTTTTCCAGCCGGCGGTACCGCCTGTCCGACAGCGCGCCGTGAAGCGTCTCCTTAATCACCCGATGAACCATCAGATCCGGATAGCGGCGAATCGGAGAGGTAAAATGACAATAGTACCGGAATCCCAGTCCGAAATGTCCTCCGCACTCTGTATCGTAGACAGCTTTCTTCATCGACCGAAGAGCGACTTTACCGATGACTCTCTCACTGTCGCTGCCTTCTGCCTGAAGGAGAAGGTCCCGCACGGCTTTCGGATGGATATTGCTGCAGGACCCTTTCAGCGTAAAGCCCAATGTTGCCGCAAAGTGTTTCAGCTGCTCCATCTTCATCTGATCCGGCTTTTCATGCACCCGGTATAAAAACGGAATCTCCATCCAGAAACAATGCTCTGCCACCACTTTGTTGGCAGTCAGCATAAATTCTTCGATGATCTTATTGGCGGTCCGCCGCTCTGCAGGTTCCAGAGAGACCACGTCGCCCTCCTCGTCTACGAGGATCTGCGTCTCCGCCACATCGAAATCGATACTGCCCTCCCGATATCTCTTCCGTGCCAGAATCTCCGACAGATCCCGCATATCGTAAAGCATGGGCAGAAGATCTCTGTATTTTTCTTTCAGACTTTCCTTCGCTTCCCGCTTTTCGCGTACTTCCGCTCTTTTCTGCACGGCGTTCCCATCCTCAGGCCCAGCCGAATCTCCGGCAGATTCGGAAAAATCTGCGGATTCCGAAAGATCCGATTCCTCGAGGATGTCAGACACATCTGTGTAAATCATACGGGCGGCAGAGCGGATCACACTCTCATAGATGCGATATGTCACCACTTCGCCCGCTTCGCTGATCTCCATCTCTGCTGTGAGCGTCAGACGATCCTCCCCTTCATTGAGACTGCAGATGCCGTTGGACAGCTCCGCGGGCAGCATCGGACAGACCCGGTTAGGGAAATAGACACTGCAGCCTCTGGCGAGAGCCTCCTTGTCCAGCGGGGAACCTTCCGTCACATATTCCGCCACATCCGCGATACACACATAAAGAAGATAACTTCCGTTCTCTTTTCTCTCCACCCGCACAGCATCGTCAAAATCTCTGGCATCGGCGCCGTCGATCG
This sequence comes from uncultured Eubacteriales bacterium, assembly GCA_905206455.1. Taxonomy (GTDB): domain Bacteria; phylum Bacillota; class Clostridia; order Peptostreptococcales; family Anaerovoracaceae; genus Alangreenwoodia. The sequence continues at coordinate 14,754 of CAJLHL010000050.1, read as the reverse complement.
TGATTAAAGTTTTCTCCCTCAGATCCTCTCTGCCCTGTCGGTCTTTTTTCGTCACCTTTTGGGGCGCGCCCGCCGCCTCGCCGCATACACTCTCGGGAAATTCAGTCCTCACGTCATAGCGGGCGATAACCGCTTCTGTCTCTGCCCGGCTGTCTCCCGCGGCTCCGAAAATTTCCGTCACCTCGCCTCTCAGTCCTGAGACTTCATCGGGATATTTCGTAATCCGGACCTTTACCTTATCCCCCCGGCGCGCTCCCATGGCGTCTTCCTGAGGCACATAGACATCCGGCAGAAATTTGCCGTCGGTGATGACAAACCCGAAACTGCGTTCCGGCGCGTACGTACCCGTGACAAAAGTCACGCCTCTCGATAAAATTTTTTCCACACTGCCGGTACGATGATCCCCATGAGTCTCAGAAAAGAGACGAATCAGAACCCGATCGCCGTCGATAGCATTCCCCACGGATGACCGGGGAATATAGACATCCTGGCTGCCATTGTCCAGCGAGACAAAGGCAAAACCCCGGCGGTGGCCTCTCAGCGTTCCCGCAAAAAGATCGTATGTCTCAGGCAGCAGATACCGCCCTTTTTTGTTCCGAACCAGCGCCCCCTCTGCTTCCATCTGATCCAGCTGCTGGAGTACCGCGCCGAATTCATGAGGCTTTGCTCCCACCAGATGCAGAACATCCTGCTCCAATACGAGAGTCGTCTTCTCATCTCCAGCCGCCTGAAGCAGACTTTCCCGTATCTTTGCCCTGCGCTCTTCGCTCAGCTCGCCGCGGACTGCATATTTTTTTCCCATACCCTGTTTCCTCTTCTATGTACTTTCTATTGCTGTCTCAGACGCCAGAGGGATACGGCTTCCCGGAAAGAAGCCGCCTTCCCCAGACATCTGAACATACCGTAAAATTTTACTGCTTTGTGCCTGCGGTATCTTTGGCAGTATTCGTATTGTCTTTTGTGCCGTCTGTCGTCACCGCATCTTTTACGCCGTCGGCCGCTTTCTTGACGCCGTCAGCCATACCTTCGCCGACATCTTTCGCGCCGTCTGCAACACCGTCTACCATGTCTTCTGCGCCGTCAGCCATGCCGTCTGCCGCATCCTTCATGTCGTCTCCGACATCTTTCGCGTCGTCTGCCAGATCCTTTCCCGCGCCGTCCACCTCGCCGGATGACGTACTGCTGTTCGTTCCGTCATCTGTCTTCGGTGTACCGCCGCAGGCAGGCAGCAAAAGGACAGAAATTATTAATACCATAGCAGCTGCAAAACGTATTTTCTTCATGATGTTCTCCTTTCCTATCATATGAAAATATGCATTTTATCTGCAGTGAATAGTATCCGCCGGAGAGATTCATTTTATTCACAAAAAAAATTTTTTTCTAATCAAAGCAAAATCCCGGCGCATTTTCCCGACTGGAACATGCCGCTCATCCCGTATCCCGGCAGACGTTCGGTAAAATCGAAAAGCAAAGCTCTTTGCCCTGATATGGCTGACGATTAGAAAAAACGGGCAGAAATAAATTTCTGCCCGCCTGTAAAGATTATTCAATTGCCGTAAGAACAATGGTGCAGAGGAAAAAGACGACCGCACCCACTGCCGTAATCTTGCTGAGAATTGCTTCGTAACCGCTGCTCTTCTTTTTTCCGAAAAGCTGTTCCGCGCCGCCGCCGATCGAGCCGGACAGACCCGCGCTGTTTCCGGACTGGAAGAGAATGCTGGCGATCAGAACGATGGAAGCGATTAACAGCAGAATCATCAATACGATTTTCATGCAGATGACCTCCTTTTGTATTCGACAGGCAAAATGCCTTTCCGTGCTATTAAGCGTTACAGATCCTTTTGATGTAATGAGCACCCGCACCGCACAGAGAAAACGAACCTGTCCGATGCCTTACTGCATCCTAAATCAATCCTATAAAGTATACCACGTATATATTTGATATTCAATAGCTATTTCAAATTGTAGAAACTGTCCAGCCCTCTGTATTCTGCGGTCTCGTCGAGAAGCTCTTCGATTCTTAAAAGCTGATTATATTTTGCCACACGGTCTGTTCTGGAAGGCGCGCCGGTCTTAATCTGACCTGCATTGAGGGCTACGACCAGATCTGCGATCGTCGTATCTTCCGATTCTCCGGATCTGTGAGAAACCACTGCCGTATAACCCGCTTCTTTCGCCATTTCGATAGCGTCGATGGTCTCCGTGAGCGTACCGATCTGATTTACCTTAATGAGGATCGCGTTGGCAACGCCCATGTCGATGCCTCTCTTGAGACGTTCCGTATTTGTTACGAAGAGGTCGTCTCCCACCAGCTGAACCTTCTTGCCCAGCCTTTCCGTAAGGAGCTTCCAGCCGTCCCAGTCTTCTTCCGCGAGACCGTCTTCGATAGAAATGATCGGATACTTTTCGCAGAGCTCCGCATAATAGTCCACCATCTCTGCAGCTGTCTTCTTAATGCCTTCTCCCTCCAGGAAATAAGTCTTTTCCTCAGCGTCATAGATTTCCGTAGCAGCTACGTCCAAAGCGATCTTTACGTCTTCGCCCGGCACATATCCGGCCTTTTCGATGGCTTCCACGATGTTGGCGATGGCGTCCGCATTGGATTCCAGATTCGGCGCAAAGCCGCCTTCATCGCCTACCGCGGTATTCATACCCTTGGACTTGAGAACCGTTCTCAGATTGTGGAAGATTTCCGCGCACATTCTGAGAGCTTCCCGGAAGCTCTTTGCGCCTACCGGCATAACCATGAATTCCTGGATATCCACGTTGTTGTCCGCATGCTTTCCGCCGTTTAAAATATTCATCATCGGAACAGGAAGAACTTTGCCGTTTACGCCGCCGATGTACTGGAAAATAGGCAGTCCCAGGGATTCCGCCGCAGCCCGGGCGACCGCCAGAGATACGCCGAGAATCGCGTTGGCTCCCAGCTTGCCTTTGTTCGGAGTGCCGTCCAGTTCGTTTAAGAGCTTGTCGAGGGCAGGCTGATCAAAAGGATTCATGCCGATGATTTCGTCTGCGATAATATCATTTACGTTGCTTACAGCCTGAAGCACACCCTTGCCGAGGTATCTGGACTCGTCGCCGTCTCTGAGCTCCACCGCCTCAAAAGCGCCGGTAGACGCACCGGAAGGAACGATCGCGCGGCCGATAGTGCCGTCATCGAGATATACTTCAACTTCTACTGTGGGATTGCCTCTGGAATCGAGTACCTCGCGCGCAATGACTTCTTCAATGTAAGACATTTTTAACCTCCAAATGTAAGTATGATAATTTGTTTTTTCTGTGTCCGGCGAAGTCTGACTGCCGGAATTATCAAACATTATACCACAAAAAATCCCAAACAAATAATTTATTCGACCTTTTGTATTTAAAAAGCGCAGGTGTTACAATAGAGAAACATCAAATTTTTCCGCCGGAGGGCGGTCCGGCGGCGGATTTATAAAGGTCCGGCAAACGAACGAGGGAGCCGGCGGCGGAAACAGGATCGCAGAGAGGAATTAATTATGAAAATCGTTTTGCTGGAACAGCGCAGCATCGGCATGGATCTGGATTATTCCCGGCTTTACCGGCTGGGCAGTGTGACGGCCAATCCCGGATGCGGCGAAGAAGAGATGAAAAAGCTCATCAAAGATGCGGACATCATTGTAGGAAATAAATTTTTCTTCGGCGAACGGACTTTAGATGAGGCCCCGGATCTGAAACTGATCTGTATCACATCCACCGGATATGACAACTGCGATCTCGATTATCTCAAAAAACGCGGTGTCGCTCTGTGCAATGTGGCCGCCTATTCCACCGACAGCGTGGCGTAGCATACCTTCGCCCTGCTGTTTCGCTACATGGAAAAAATCAGCGAGTTTGAAGCCCACGTCCACACCAGGGATTTTATCGGCAGAGACCTGCACAGTCTGGTTCCGTATCATTTTTTTGAGCTTCGCGATAAGACCTGGGGCATCATAGGACTGGGAAATATAGGAAAACGTGTGGCGGAAATCGCCTCGGCTTTCGGCTGCAGAGTGATCTATTACTCCGCTTCCGGAGAGAACCGGGACAACCGCTATGAGCGGGTCAGTATAGAGGAGCTTCTGAGACAGTCGGACGTCCTCTCGATTCACGCTCCTCTGAACGAAAAGACGTCCAACCTCCTGACTGCCCGGGAATTTCAGATGATGAAGCCCACCGCCTGCCTGATCAACGTGGGCCGGGGAGGCATCGCAAATGAGGCCGATCTGGTGGAAGCCGTCCGCAGCGGCATCATCGGAGGGGCCTGCATCGACGTCTACGAGAAAGAACCGATCCGCGAAGACAGTCCCTACCTCGGCCTCAGCGATTACAGCAATCTCATCCTGACGCCTCATATCGCCTGGGCGGCGAAAGAATCCCGTCAGCGCTCCGTGAACGAGACGGCCGCCAACATCGAATCCTTTTTCAGCGGCGGGAAGAGAAACCGGATCGTCTGAAACAAAAAACATGTCATAAAAAAGAGGAATGAAAATTCATTCCTCTTTTTTCAAATCGTTTTTTCATTTTTATTTTATTCCGCTCTCTACTGCGGATCTTTTCCCACCACAGCCGGATCGAAGTTTACGATCTTCGCGAATTCCGCCGGATCCAGTCCTGCGCCGCCCACCAAGGCGCCGTCGATATCGCTCATCGCCATCAGCTCCGCGATATTCGAAGACTTTACACTTCCGCCGTACTGGATGATCACCTGCTCCGCGGTCTCAGCACCGTATAATTCCGCCACGACGGAGCGGATATAGGCCGCCATCTCATTCGCCTGTTCTGCAGTAGCTGTCTTTCCCGTACCGATCGCCCACACCGGCTCATAGGCGATCACCGTCTTCGCAGCTTCTTCTCTGCCGACTCCCGCAAAGCATCCGGCGAGCTGGGCTTTTACCGTACTGAAGTGAGCCTCAGCCTCTCTCTGCGCAAGGGATTCGCCCACACAGAGAATCGGACGGATACCGGAGGCGTGAGCCGCCGACACCTTTCTGGCGCAGGCTTCGTCTGTCTCACCGAAATACATGCGGCGCTCGGAATGGCCGATGATGACGCATTCGATGCCCATATCTTTCAGCATCGCCGGAGAAATCTCTCCGGTATATGCACCGCTCTCCTCATAATGCATATTCTGAGCCCCTACATTGATATTGCGCAGTACAAATATGACCTTCAGAGCGGCCATGTGAATAAACGGAACGCAGACGGCCACGTCTACTTTCTTCAGATCCACCTTTTCCGCCTTCAGCTTTTCCACGAGAGTCTCTCCGTATTCCACGGATTCCTCCACTAATTTGTTCATCTTCCAGTTCGCGGCGATAAACGGTTTTCTCATCATTTCTGTTCTCCTGTCTTCTCTCGTTAAAAGGGTCATCAGTCCATCAGGCAGGTTACGCCCGGAAGATCCTTGCCTTCTAAAAATTCCAAAGACGCGCCGCCGCCGGTGGAGATATGGGAGATGTTGTCCTCCAGATCGAATTCTCTGACCGCTGCCGCGCTGTCGCCGCCGCCCACTACGGTGATTCCCTCGCATTTATTCATAGCTACGGCGATAGCTTTCGTGCCGTGAGCGAAATTTTCCATTTCAAATACACCCATCGGCCCGTTCCATACCACGGTCCGGGAATTGACTACTGCCTCTTCGTAGAGTTTTCTCGTCTCCGGTCCGATGTCCAGACCCATCCTGTCCGCAGGCATAGCGTCCGCAGGATAGACCCCGCAGGCGGAATCGTTTTTAAACTCGTCGGCGCAGACCACATCCACCGGAAGCAGGAATTCCACGCCCTTTTCTTCCGCTTTTTTCATGAGCGCCAGGGTCATCTCCACTTTATCCTCTTCCAGCAGCGACGTGCCGATTTCGTATCCCTTCGCTTTCAGGAAAGTATATGCCATACCGCCGCCGACGATGATACGGTCGACTTTTTCGATGAGATTTTCGATGAGAGGAATCTTGTCTCCGACTTTCGCTCCGCCCATCACCGCGGTAAACGGTCTTTCCGGAGCTTTCAGCATATCCCCGAAAAAGCGGATCTCTTTTTCCATCAGAAAACCGCTGACCGCCGGCAGATAAGCTGCGATTCCTGCCGTAGAGCAGTGAGCTCTGTGCGCTGTGCCGAAAGCGTCGTTGACGAAAATCTCCGCGAGAGAAGCCAGTTCTTTTGTAAACGCTTCTTCATTTTTCGTCTCTTCCGCTCGGTATCTGACATTTTCGATGAGCAGAATTTCTCCCGCCCTGAGAGCTTCTGCAGCCGCCTTCGTCTTCGGTCCTGTCACTTCAGGCTCACTGACGAAGAGGATTTCTTTTCCGAGAAGTTCGGAAATCCTGTTCGCTACCATGCCGAGTGAAAAGGCCGGATCGGGCTTTCCCTTCGGCCGTCCCATATGAGAAGCGAGAATCACCTTCGCTCCGTTTTCCGCCAGATATTCGATAGTAGGCAGCGCCCCGCGGATTCTGCGATCGTCTGTGATGTTTCCTTCTCCGTCGGTAGGGACGTTAAAATCACATCTCACAAACACTCTCTTTTCCCGTACGTCGATATCTCTTACCGTCTTTTTCATTAACTCCTCCTGAAAATCACAGCTGAAACCGGAAATACGCTCTTCCCGACGGAACAAATGTTCTTCTTCTCTGTCTGTCCGCCCAGCCGGCGGATAGACTTCATTTTCCGATTTCAGCGGGTTATCTTTCACTTTATTATTTCACTTTTTCTCTTCTCCGGTCAGAAGAAGATGGAATCCCCAGTTCTTCCCGATATTTCGCTATCGTTCGCCGGGAGACCGCGATTCCCTTGATGAGAATTGCCTCCGCAATCCGCCGGTCGCTCATCGGAGAAGCGCTGTCCTCGTTTTCGACCAGCTGAACGATCATAGACTTCAGCCCCTCCGAAGTGGCGGAATCCACTTCTCCGCTGTCCGAGGAAAAACTCGATCCGCCGGAGAAGAAATATTTCAGCTCGTAGACGCCCTGAGGACATTGTATATATTTTCCGTTTACCGCACGGCTTACCGTGGATTCATGGACTCCGGCGCGTTCCGCCATCTGTTTCATGGTCATAGGCTTCAGATAACTCCGGCCTTTTTCAAAAAATTCTTTCTGAAAATCCGCTACCTCCGAAGCGATGCGGTAAAGCGTATCTCGGCGCTGCTCAATGCTGCGGATGAGCCAGGCAGCCGAATTCAGCCTGTCCGAAAGAAACGACGCCACCCCCGAATTTTTTTCCGAATCCCGCAGCATAGCTCTGTAGTCGTTTCTCAAAATCAGCCGCGGAGCGGTATGCCCATTGACGGTAACCGCATATCTGCCGTTTACCTTCTCCAATACGATATCGGGCACGATATAGCGCGTCGCCTCTGAAGAAGCATAACCGCGTCCCGGTTTCGGCTCGAGAGAACGAATCAGTTCCGCCGCCTCGCCGACATCCTTCGGCGTCATACCAACAGCCCTGGCTACCGCAGAATACCTGCCCCGAGCCAGAGACGGCAGATGCTCGTCGATGATAAGGCTCAGTTTGTCATTCAGACGGCCGATGGCTCTCAGCTGAATCTTCATGCATTCCTGCAGATCCACAGCGCCGACTCCCGGGGGATCGAAAGTCCACAGCAGGCGGCGGGCTTCCTCCGCTAATTCTTCCGATATATTCAGCTGCTGCGCGATTTCCGGAACCGAGAATGTCATGTAACCGTTCTCATCCAGCGTCTGGACGATATACGCGGCTGTAGCTCTGACCAGATAAGGTTCCTCGCTGAGATCCACCTGATTCAGCAGACTTTCCTCCAGAGTAAATTCATCGCTTACGCTGAGATCATACGGCGAATCGTCAAAATCTCCGTATCCGTGATACGGAGAAAATCCGCCTTCTTCTGCCCAGCCGTCGCCGTTGAATTCGGAATACCGCTGCCATTCCTGCGGATCCGCATACAGAACACCTGTATCGGATTCGCGGCCGTACCCGTTGTATTCGTCTATATGCGGCTCTTCATCGGGATTCATGATCCGATCGGCGTCCACCATATGATAAACGGATGATTCCTCTTCACCGAAGTCCAAAAGAGGATTGTCGGTCATCTCCTCAGCGATGTAGTCAGCCAGCTCGTTGCTGGTAAACTGCAGCAGATTGAGCGACTGAATTATCTCCGTATTCAGAACCAGTTTCTGCGTCTGTTCCGTTTTTAAATGATTGCCAAGAATTAATTCCATTTTTAGCCCTCTTGCCTTATAGAATCCTCTGAAACATTAAGAAAAAATCTGATCCTGCAGCCAGTAACTTTTAAATCTGAATTTAGAAATACAAACAGGGACAGATGCTCTCCGGGCGGCTTACAAACCGCCGTTTCACACCTATCCTATGATAAATTATATCATAAACAAATGATGAAATACACAGGAATGCAAAAACTTGATCCTGCACACTTTTTTATTTTTCGAGACCGCCTTACCGCAGCCCTGGAAAATCATGCTGACGCATAGCCTCGTATAACAGAATTGCCGCCGAATTGGACAGATTGAGAGACCTGAGGTCCGGGTTCTTGCCCATCGGAATCCGCACCGCGGCATCGGGATGCCGCGCGATCAGCTCTTTTGGAAGTCCCGCCGTCTCTTTTCCAAAGAGCAGGAAGGAACCTCTCTCGTAGCGGACATCCGTATACCGCACGCCGCCGTGAGTCGTGGCGAGATACATTTTGCGATCCTTATATTTTTCGAGAAATTCTCCGAGACTTTCGTGCACCTCCAGCTCCAGATGATCCCAGTAATCCAGCCCCGCTCTTTTCACCGCTTTGTCATCGATGGAAAAACCCAGCGGCTTAACCAGGTGAAGCTTCATCCCCGTAATCGCACAGGTTCTGACGATATTACCCGTGTTGGGCGGAATCTCCGGCTCCACCAGAACCACGTGAAACAACCATTCTTTCTCCTCCATAGATATCCTCCCCGCATTTTTCTGCCTGTATCTGCACCGCAAAAATATATCTCAGCGTTTTCCGTATGCAGTTGCCCTCGATCCGCGCTGCCGAAAGGCGTCTTTCAGCGCGGCAGTCCGCCTCTCTTTGCAGGCGCGTTTCTTTCCGGATTTTAGAATAACAATATTGATGACAAGTGTCAAATCCTGTGATATTGTAATAGTTATGATAAAATCAACGAGGCAGTTTCTGCGGTATAAAATCACCGCATCTTCTGCCTGTAAAACCAACTGAAGGAGAAAATACTATGGCATTATATCAGGATTGGGTTGATCTTTACGAAAATCAGACCGAGGAAAGTTTCAGAGATTTCTGGGAAGATTATTCTTCCGCAGAAAAGAAGATCTATCAGGCAATCCTCTCCGATCCTTCCGTAAAGATGAGCGGTACAATCGCAGAGCAGGCTGAAAAGTCAGGCGTAGACAAAGTTCTCTTCATGGGCTTTCTCGACGGCATCAATGACAGCCTAAAGAAAAAAAACGAAGACTTGGAAGAGATGACGGAAGAATCCCGATTCGAACTGGACATCGATTTTGAAAAGCTCTACTTCAACATGCTGGACGCGAAAGCGGACTATCTCTACACCCTTCCCGAATGGGACGATATCCTCACCGAAGAAAAGAGAGAAGAGATCGCCAAAGCTTACCGCCGTTCCAAGACCGTCGTAAAAGAGCCGAAAATCGGCAGAAACGACCCATGTCCGTGCGGCAGCGGCAAAAAGTATAAGAAGTGCTGCGGAAAAAATCTGTAAAGCCGAAAAAGGAGAGACGCATCGTCGTCTTCGGAATTTTTGCTGATCTGCACAGATAAGAGAAAACATGCATGAGAGACAGACGCCGGCTGTAAAAACAGCCGGCGTCTTTTACAACACAGAAAAAGGAGCCGGAAAAGGGCTCCTTTTTCTGTGTTAAGAGTGAGTGAGTTTATCTGTATTTGAAAGAATTTTGCAATTTGATTCCCCGCTGATCCTGCGGTTGGCCGTTCCTCCGGTTTCTCCAGAGAAAAACCGGTACGGCAGATTTTTCTAAATCGATAAGGCTGCGTCAAAGGCCTCGCCGGTAGCGATGCAGGCATTGCCCGGCGCTTTCTTCGCTTCGCCGATGACGATAGTCTGCGGTACGAATTGTTTTACTTTTTCTTCCAGAGGATTGCAGCTTCTGGAACCCATAGCGAGAATGATGCTGTCAAAGCCTCTCAGCTCGCCCTTCGTACCGTCTGCCAGTTCGTAGGATACGCCGTCCGGGAAGAATTCGCTTACCTTCGCGCCGGTCTCCAGCGCTACGTGATGTTTTTCAAAATTAGCGAAGAGGAACGGTCTGTTTTCCGGGACCACATCCGCGCCGATCACGTCTTTCATTTCGATGATAGCCGCTTCGTGCTCTCTTTCGGCGAGGAATTCCGCTGCTTCACAGCCTACCATTCCGCCGCCTACCACGAGAACCTTCCGTCCCACCTGAGCTTTGCCGTCCAGCATGTCCTGCGCTGTGATATAACCGCAGTCCTCAAGTCCTTTGATCGGCAGAATCAGCGGTGTGGAACCTGTGGCGATGATAGCCGCATCCGGCTGGAATTCTCTGAGAAGTTCTTCTGTTACTTCCGTGTTCAGCTGAATCCTGACGCCGTTCATCTGACATTTGACGATCAGATTGCGGATCGCTCCGGTAATATCCCCTTTGCCCGGCGGATATGCCGCGATCCGGAAATTACCGCCCAGTTCCCCGGTCTTTTCAAAGAGAGTGACGTCGTGACCGCGGAGAGCGCATAACTGCGCAGCGTAAAGTCCGCCGGGACCTCCGCCGATGACAGCCACTTTTTTCGGGCTCTCTGCCGACAGGATTTCCTGCTCTCTGCCTACGGATGGATTTACGAGACATGTGATCGGATTGCCCTGAAACATATTCGGAACACAGCCGAGAAGACATCCGATGCATGGAGTCAGTTCTTCCAGTCGGCCTTCCTTCGCTTTCTTCGGAAGCTCCGGATCGGCGATGCTCTGGCGTCCGAAAGCGATGATATCCGCTTTGCCCTGTCTCACCATGAGCTCAGCATACTGAGGTTCCGTAAAACGTCCTACAGCGATGACAGGTACGGAAACGGCATTCTTGATCTCTGTAAAGAAAGGTGCGTTGAATCCGCCGTGAACGACCCCCGGCGCCCACATGCATTCATCGTGAAGGTGAACGGCACGGCTGACGTGGATTGCATCTACGCCGCAGACTTCGTCGAGATAAACGGCAACCGCCGCGGCATCCTGTACGGACTGTCCGCCGTCCACTTCATCGCTGCCGTTGATTCTGCAGAGAATCGGCAGTGTTCCGCCGGTCTTTTTTCTGATATTTTCGATGATCAGTCTCGGAAGACGCATTCTGTTTTCAAAACATCCGCCGAATTCGTCCAAGCGGTTATTCGTGCGGGCGGAAATGAATGTGCTGACCAGATAGCCGTGGGCACAGTGAACTTCCACCATGTCGATACCGGCTCTCTGAGCCCTCGCAGCGGCGTCTCCGTAGCATTCGATGAGACGGTAAACTTCTTCATTGGAGATCGCTTCCGGGATCTCTCTTCCGAATGCCGACGGAATCGGGCTGGCTGCCTTCAGCGGAAAACCGGTGAGCTGGGAATTGCCCTCCGGACCTGCATGCTGCAGCTGAATAGATACTTTCGCGCCGTATTTGTGGCATTCATCCGCCACCATTTTAAAGCTGTCTACCGTATCGTCGGAAAAGAGACACGGCTTTCTCGGACCGCCCTTGGCTTCGCTGTAGACCACTGTGGATTCGATGGTAACGAGACCGAAGCCGCCCTTGGCTCTCGCCGCGTAATATGCCTTCGATCTCTCGCTGAGCGTACCATCTGTATTAGCGAAATTATTTCCCATCGGCGGAGTCGCAAAGCGGTTCGGAATCTGTACTGTGCCGATTTTAACCGGTGAAAACATTGTTCTGTATTCCATGTATGTACCTCTCATCTTATATTTTCTCTTCTTAAATCTCTTATCTTCATTGAATCAATTTGCGCTGATCTTTGTACTGATCTCTTTTTTCATCCGCCCCTGCGGCCTCTGCGGCTTCCCTTTTCCATTTTTCCAATTCTGCGGGTTTATTTTTTCCGCAGATTGACGCGCTTTCGGCCGCGGAACGAACGGAGAGTTTTATGAGAAGAATTTCTCAAGTACTTCCTGAGCCGGCATATCTTCACCGGTAAAGAGTTTAAATGCCGCAGCTCCCTGCCAGAGCAGCATGCCGATACCGCCGATCGATGCTTTGCATCCCGCTTCTCTCGCTTCGAGAATCATTCTCGTCTCTTTCGGGTTATAGACGGTATCCGCAACTACCAGGTCCGGGCGGAACATGGAAGGATCGATCAGTGTCTGGTCATCAAGCGGCTTCATGCCGACTTTCGTGGCATTGACCAGAATATCGCATTCTGCGACCGCTTTTCTGAGCGCTTCATCGTCGCTCAAATCGGCGATCGAAGTCTTGCACTCTGCAACGGCTTCCTGCAGTCTTTCCACGATGGCTTCACCCTTTTCATAAAATTCGTCCTTCCGGTTGAACATCGCCAGCTCCGCCGCGCCGTCCAGAGCCGTCTGTGCCGCGATAGCAGTCGCCGCGCCGCCGGCTCCCAGAAGTACGATCTTCTTTCCTTTCACTTCCACACCGTGCTCTTTCAGGTTGCGTACAAAACCGATACTGTCGGTATTGTGTCCCGTCAGTCTGCCTTCTTCATCGATGACTACCGTATTGCAGGCGCCGATCAGCTTTGCCGCCGGAGAAATATCGTCCAGATATTTACAGACTTCCGCCTTGCACGGCATAGTGATATTGAATCCGCCGAATTTAAAAGTACGGATTGCCGCAACGGCTTCTTCCACTTTTTCCAGCGGAATATCGAATGCGAGGTAAGCGTTGTCGAGGCCGGTGCGTTCAAAGCTGTAATTATACATCGCCGGAGAACCGGAATGTCCCACCGGTGAGCCGATCAGGCCGAAGAGGCGTGTGTGTCCTGTAATTCTGCTTTCCATAATATAGATCTCCTTATCTGCGCTTCGCGCTGTAAAATTGAGTACAATCGTTTTTCGTCTGTTTTTGTCCGGATTTATGCGGAGACGATCTCCGACCAGGTTTCTTCCAATACCTTGCGTGCTGCCGTAAAGTTGATTTCCGCCGCCTTCTCCACGCCTTCTGAAAGAATTCTGTCGCTGATGACTTCCACGCCCACCGCTTTCGGTTCTACGCCCTTTTCGCGGATCATTCTGACAAAGGCCGCTGTATCACCGTATCCGGTTCCCGGAGCCAGTCTGTCGTGCATAGATTCATCTCTCAGAATGCTGTCGGCATAAGCGCGGTCGTGTACGTCGTTGATCTGAATCGCTACGATTTTGTCCGCAGGAATGCCTTCGAGTACGGATACGTCACACGGCTGTCCTGCGCGAACCCAGTGCCAGGTGTCCAGAATGAGCTTTGCGTTGTCACAGCCGGAAGCTTCCACGACTGCCCATGCCTTTTCTACATTCGGAAGGCCGCTGTAAGGCATCGGTTCCACGCCGATGACATAATCTCCCGCTCTGTGGCAGAGTTCTCTCAGCTTCTGCGCCGTATACTCCACAGAATAATTTTCCATAAGGCCGCAGTTGATGTGATTTACGCCGAAGAGAGCGCACATATGGAAGCAGATCTGCTCTTTGTACTTCTGTTCGTAAGAACGGTTTTCCTCCGCCCACTGCACGATATATTCCACTTCGGTGACTCTCATATCATATTTCTCGAGAATATCGAGAATGTCCTGATCGTGAAGACCTTCTGCCAGAGCGTCCACATAAGTCTCCGCTCTCAGACCGATCCCATCGAAGCCGGCGTCCTTTGCAGCCTTTACTCTCTCTTCAAAGCCGCACTGATCTCCGAGTGTCCAGGAACTGATGGTGATAGGGTATTTCTTAGACATGATGTTTTCCTCCGTCTTTCATTGAGTTTTGTTAAATTATTATGGTTGGATTATTATGATTGTCTTCTTTTGTTTTTCTCTGTCTGTACCACAGATTTCTCACGGCCTTTTCCTACGCCGTGAAACAGACCCGGATAAAACCGGACAGACCGGCTCGTCTGCTTTCGTTACAGCGGCGCGGATATTTCCCTGCCTGCCGCAATTTTTTGTCACTGTGATACGGCCGACAATACCGCTTCCGCAACCTGGTCGATCCGCATATGAGAGGTATCGACGATCATATCGGCTGCCGCTTCATAAAACGGGCGGCGGGCCTCCATGAGCTGCTGTATGTATTCCACGTTCATGTTTCCGTTGAGAATCGGACGCTCTCTGCTGTCTTTCACCCGCTCGTAAATTACGTCTGCAGAGGCGGTAAGACAGACTACAGTTCCGCTTTCACGCATGATTCCTACATTTTCTTCTTTCATGGCCACACCGCCTCCGCAGGAAATGATCTGAGGATCGCCTCCGCCAAACTGCTTCAGAAGCACGGTCTCCTGCTCTCGGAAGTACGGTTCTCCTTTTCGCTCGAAGATCTCCGCAACAGTCATCTTCTCCCGCTGAGTCAGAATCTGATCCATCTCCTGTTTTTTCAGGCCGGTCATGTCGGACAGCTGAAGGGAAACGGAGGTCTTGCCGGATCCCATAAAACCGATGAGAAATATATTTTTTTGAAGTTGATTTGTTTTCATATTCCTTTTTCTTCTTTATTTTCTAATATTTTGCTTTTTAAATACTGTCAGTTCCCCGGATTGTTCATATTTCTTTTTTAATTCATTCTTTTCTTTTTTAATTTATTCTGTCAGG
>CAJLHL010000049.1 GCA_905206455.1 uncultured Eubacteriales bacterium | reverse complement strand
GAGAGCGCCGGTTTCGCTAAATAATAAAATACCATTTTCATCAGGCAAAATTAAGGAGGAAAAAATGGGATACACAGTACCTGCAGGAATTTCTAACAAACATTTACACGTTTCTGAGGCGGACTTCAAAGTTCTCTTCGGAGCAGATGCGGAAATGACACACTTCAAGGATCTTTCTCAGCCGGGTCAGTTCGCCACCGAAGAAAAAGTAGATATCGTAGGCCCTCGCGGAACGCTGAAAGGTATCAGAATTCTCGGACCTTATAGAAAGCAGACTCAGGTAGAGCTGGCTCGTACGGACTGTTTTGCTGTCGGTATCGATATCGTTCTCAGAGAGTCCGGAAAACTGGAAGGCACTCCTGGATGTAAGCTTGTAGGTCCTGCCGGAGAAGTTGAAATCGAAGAAGGCGTGATCGTAGCGAAGAGACATATCCATCTGTCCACAGCTCAGGCGGAAGAAGCGGGCGTGAGGAACGGCGATATCGTAAGCGTAAAGTTCGACGGCCCGAGAGCTCTGACTTTCGACGAGGTCGTCGTAAGAGCGGGTGATACTCACGAACGTGACATGCACCTCGATACAGACGAGGCAAACGCTGCGGGTCTGAGCAACGGTCAGCTGGGCGAAATTATTAAATAGCCGCGGAAGACCGTATATTTTATTCGTTACATAATTCCGGCGGCGCATTTTCATGTGCCGCCGGTTTAGTCGCAGGAAAGAAAAGAGGATCGTGTGGAAGAATTAAGCAAGGTTATAGAATATACAAGTGTAAAAAAGACGACTACTGTCGGTGATGTGAGGAGTCTGTGCAAGCAGGCGCTTATCAACAATTACCGCGCTGTCTGCGTGAATTCCGGTTTTGTAAGATTCTGCCTCGAAGAATTCAGAAGCAACCGTGATATTGTCATCGTTTCCACGGCAGGCTTTCCCGGAGGAGGCGGTTCCCTGAAGTCGAAGGTATATGAAGCGATTTTCGCGGCGGAGGAAGGCGCAAAAGAAGTGGATTATATGATCAACATCGGATTTGTGAAGGATCGCAAAGATAAGGAAATCCGGGATGAGATCAGAAGCCTCGTCAGAAATACAAAAGGTCTGGCGGAAAGCAAGGTGATTATCGAAGCTCCTCTGCTGACTTCCGAAGAAATCGTGAGAATCTCTACGATTGCGGCGGAAGAAGGCGCTTCGTATATCAAGACGGCATCCGGATTTGAGGGACCTACTACGCCGGATATGGTCAAGCTGATCCGAAAGACGGTAGGCGACGCCTGCAAGATCAAAGCTGCCGGCGGTATCCGTGATCTGGCAGCGGTGAAAGAAATGATCAGGGCCGGCGCGGATACGATCGGCACCAGCACACTGATCAAATTCGACGAGTAGCCGGAGAAGTTCAGCAAATTTGAATCTGCTGAAAATTTAAATATTCCGAAATCAGTGCCAGCCACAGGGTGAGGCAGAAAATACTGAAAAAATAACGCTGAGTTCGTTAAAGCTGACTTGGCGTTATTTTTTTATGCCCGGCTGTCACGAAAGACTATGAAGAAAAAGCGGGACGGCTGCGTATTTTCTGTCGGAGAGAGAAGACGACAAGGCGACTGACGATAGAGGAAAAGTCCAAGGAAACAGGAGAATATCCTTTCGGGCAAGATGGTACTTTTATTCTATTGCGGATAAATAGAGAAGATTCACATATCAGCGTTTTGCAGCAGTTTTTTGTAATTATGCTAATATATAGTTGTGATATTATAAATGAATTAATAAAATAATGAAGCGGATAATTCTGGTACAGATAATAGCATATCTGTACGAGCAGTGGAACTTTTTCCATATCAGAAAATGGGAAAAAATGGAGAATGAATATATCGATAGATGGGATCAAGTCGCTTATGAAAGTGCTGAAAGTCCGGATTAGTTGATTAGATAAAGCCGAAGTAAGGTATTCAGAAGAATAAAAAACGGTATGATGATTATCATACCGTTTTTTTCTGGTTTTGTCTGTTTTCGGGCATAACTCTGCTTTTATTCGCTTTTGATCTGCTGCAGACATTCTGCGCAGACATTCTTTCCGCGAATTGTGATAACATCTTTTGCGTTGCCGCAGAAAATGCAAGCAGGCTCATACTTTTTCAGCATGATGTAGTCGCCGTCGACGAAGATTTCGATCGGATCTTCATGACGAATGTTGAGTGTTCTGCGAAGTTCGATGGGAAGAACAATTCTTCCGAGTTCATCGACCTTTCTCACGATTCCCGTAGCCTTCATAGAGTATCTCCTTTTCTGAATGTACCGCAAGTTATGAAAATAGTTTTTTTATAGCGACAAGTGCGTTAATCAAACTGACAGCGGCTTTAAAGGAATTTTTGTTTTCTGAAATAAAATGAGCCATGTCCACCGAGGATTCCGAGAGGGAGGAAACGGCGTCCTCCACTTCTTTCGAAGCGCTGGATACCATCCCCGTGACCACCTGAGTATCCTCGAGAATTCCGCTGAGGGCCTTAAAGGCCGGAATGATGTTTTTCACGGCCCTGATCATATAAATCAGCAGTATTACAACGCAAACGCCGACTAACAGCAGCAGTGCATCTCCTATAGTTATAGCTGTATTCATAATAACTCCTGGTAATACCCGCCGATACGGACAGGTAAACTGGCATGCCCGGGCATGCGGTTTTTTCAGTTGTTTTCCTGATAATATATTATTGCGCATTTTCCTGAAATTTACAACTATTTTCCAGCAATTTTTTTTCGACATCTTCATAAATATTTATGAGGACCTTTTGTCAAAACCTCTGGATCCTTGAAAGATCAAGGCTGATGTGAGATGGAAGGATTGAAAAAAAGAGGTGGATTTATGAATAAAATTTGGTTTGGAATGTTATTTATAGGATTTGTATGCTGTGCTGCCGGAGCGGAAGGGTCCGGCGGCTTTGAAAGTCTGACTCAGGAAATGCTCGCCAGCGGAGAAGAAGCGGTGTATTTTGTGATCGGGCTGGTGGGAATCATGGGAATGTGGAGCGGATTTATGAACATCGCCAGAGGGTCCGGTCTGATACATGCTCTCGCGAGAAAAAGCAGGGGACTGATGACACGCCTTTTCCCCAGGGAAAAGAATGAGGATACGCTGATGATGATGCTGATGGGGTTTACCGCCAATATTTTCGGCGCGGGCAACAGCGCCACTGTCTTCAGTCTGCAGGCGATGAAGATGCTGGATGAGGAGAACGGGGGCAGTCCTGTGGCGAGCAATGAGATGTGTATGTTCGCCGCAGTGAATATGTCGATGCTGCAGCTCATCCCTATTACGGTGATACAGATCCGGGCAAATGCAGGGTCTGCGGCACCTGAAGATATTATTCTGCCGTCGGTGATTTCCGGGTTTGCCGCTACGCTGGTCAGTATATTTGTATGTAAGTATTTTGAAAAACGGGATGGAAAGCGCCTTCGAGATCTGTGGCTCAGCAGACCGCAGTATGAGAAAAGTCTCCGGAGAGCTGAGGCTGCGTCTGTCGGAAAAGATCTTCGGAAAAACGGTGAAAAACAGCGGTATAAAACCGACGCCGCGTCAGATAAAGTGCATGGGTATTCAGAGGATCTGTGTGAAGCAGATGGGAGAGGCGGTCAGAGATGAATGAATTTTTATCGGGGCTGTCAGGATTATTTCTCCCTGCGCTGCTGGGAGTGATTCTCCTTCACGGATTTTTGAAAAAAGCGCCTGTCTACGATTTGTTTGTAGAAGGATGCAGGGACGGGATCAAATCGGCGGTGGAGATTACGCCGTATATCATCGCGGTTTTTCTGGTGATTCAGATTATGACGGATTCCGGAGCTCTCGGGCTTTTGGAGAAGCTGTGCGAACCGATTCTGGAGCCTCTGGGGATACCGAGGGAACTGATCTCTTTTATGATCATGCGTCCCGTCTCCGGCAGCGGCACTCTGGCGATCATCGAAAATATCGCTCAGACGTTTGGACCGGACAGTTTTTTATGCCGCTGTGCTTCGGTTATGATGGGGAGCAGCGAGACTTTGCTCTATGCTGTAGCCGTCTATTTCGGGGCGACGCGGGTATCCTCGCTGCGCCACACCATACCCGCGGGAGTGGCGGGATATGCGGCAGGAATCTGGCTGTCTATCGTCTTATGCAAAATAATGTAGGGAAATATTAATGATTTTCGAATAATTTTATAGAAATCTACATAATGACAAAATAATTCTAAGAAACGGATCGGGAAATCCAACGATATTTTTTTCGTCCGATTGCCCGGCGCGATATTCTGGTGTATAATTCAAATCATAGCAAAGTTCTGATACGTTTGTCTGATCAGAGCGCATGGAGGCATGCGATACAGCATGCAGAGCACCTGCGCTTTCCGTCTGTCGTAGGGGCTGTGACTCTTCCGAAAGACCGGAGACGGATTTCATCTGCGGAAGCGCCGGTAAGGTGTTCGCGAATATATTAGATGGAGATGATCAGATTAATTCAGGCAAAATTTAAGATTGTCTTTCGGGGAGCAATCTGCGGGAAAATATGAAAATTCTGGCATTTGAAGCGAATGCTCCTGCCATTCTTGACGTGATGATTTGAATCGAATATAATAATAAAGATGCTCTGGTGAGTTGAAATATTTCGTATATTCCGAGGCGAAGATGTCTGTGGAATATATTATCTGATATATTGTCGGAGGGAAAAAGTGGCTAAGTTTTTAGTAAGAAATAACGGACCGCTGAAAGGGGAAGTGACGATCAGCGGATCAAAGAATTCCGTTCTCCCTATTATGGCGGCGACATTGTTGACCGATGAAGAATGTGTGATCTGCGATGCGCCGGATCTCAGAGATGTCGATGTTATGTGCAGGATTCTCGAAGGACTCGACGCGAAGGTTCAGGCCGATTTTCAGCAGAATACTCTGCGTCTTCACGCGGCGGACATGACGAAGAGCGAAGCTCCGTTTGATCTGGCGAAGCGGATGAGAGCTTCCATTCTGACGATGGGGCCGATTCTCGCGAGAAACGGAAGAGCGAGAGTCGCGCTTCCCGGGGGCTGTGCCATCGGTGCGAGACCGATCGATCTGCATTTGAAAGGTTTTGAACTCATGGGAGCGAAGGTGGAATACGCTCCGAATTATGTGGAAGCGTCAGCGGACCGTCTCAAGGGCGCGAGAATCTACCTTGATTATCCCAGCGTGGGCGCTACGGAAAATATTATGGCCGCTGCGGCTCTTGCTGACGGCACGACGATTATCGAAAATGTAGCAAAAGAGCCTGAAATCGTAGATTTGGCCAACTTCCTCAACAAAATGGGAGCTAAGGTCAAGGGCGCGGGTACGGATCTGATTAAGATTGAAGGAGTGGAACGGCTTCACGGCACGAAACATATCGTCATTCCCGACCGGATTGAGACGGGAACCTTTATGGTAGCAGCTGCGATAACGAGAGGTGATCTTCTCATCAAAAACGTGGTTCCGGATCACGTCAGACCGATCATCTCTAAACTGATCGAATGCGGCTGTACGGTGGAGGACACGATTGAGGGCCTGAGGGTCAAAGCGGATGAGAAAGACTTGGTCGCTACCGATATAAAGACGCTGCCGTATCCGGGATTTCCTACGGACATGCAGTCCCAGTTTATGGCGCTTCTTACTACGGTGGAAGGGCGAAGTACCGTGATTGAGACGGTATTCGAGAACAGATACATGCACATCAGCGAACTGAACCGCATGGGTGCGGATATCAGCATCGAGGGCCGGAGCGCAGTAGTACAGGGCGGAGCCAGCCTGTCGGGCTGCCAGGTGATGTCTACCGATCTCAGAGCGGGAGCTGCGTTGGTGCTGGCGGGCCTGGCTGCGAAAGGCGTCACAGAGATCTCCGAAATTTACCATATCGAGCGCGGATATTCTCAATTTGTGGAGAAATTGAGAGCCATCGGCGCAGGGATTGAGCGGGTAGAATAGACCGTTAAAAAATTTATCAGAAATAGACAGAACGTCCTGCGGATTGCTGTGAAAATCCGCGGGACGTTTTTTCGTCCCGTCGGAAAGCGGGAATTTTGTGAAATGACGAGAACTTATAGAAAATCCAATATTTTTAAAAATGAGAATGACGATATGTGATATAATGAAAAACAATATTTATTTAATGATATTCATTAAATAAATATTGAAAATCATTCAAAAATAGGATATTTTTGTATCGCGGCCAAGTTTTTTCTTTCGGCGTCGCGGGTTTGTACAGAATGTGGAAGAGGAGGTATTTATAATGCTGCGGGAGGACGGACAAAAAAATGACTTCAAGCTGGATACTCAAAAGGCGCAAAAGCAGGAACTGCTGCATCGGATGGGGATTGTTTTCGGTTTTGCTCTGTTCCTGACGGGATTTTCCTCAGCGGGAGGGTTATTGTTTTTGTGCAGGGGGATTGCGGGACGCGTCTGGCTGGAAATCGGGGGCGCGGAATTTGCCTGGCGGGCGCTGATCTATCTGGTTTTGATCTGCTGTTTTGTTTCGCTGTGCAGAATCGCCTATGATGAGCGGCCGTTTTCCAGAACTCTTGTCCGGTGCCTGCGTGTAATAGGCGGATTGTTTGTTCTCGGCTCTTTTATTATTCCGCGGCTTTCGGGATATCAATCCCGCGGTTTTGAGTTCTTTTCCTTCGGCGGTTTCGTCTTCACAGACGGCTTTATCCTGCTGCCGGGGCTGCTGACCCTCATACTCAGCCGTCTGATTGAAGCGGGATTCGAGATGCAGAGGGAAAAAGACGAAATCTTGTAGGAGCGTGACTGTCATGGCGATTATTTTGAGACTGGACCGCGTGATGGCGGACCGGAAGATTTCTTTGAATGAGCTGTCGGAGAAAGTGGGGATTTCCAATGTAAATCTCTCCAATCTGAAGACGGGAAAAGTAAAGGCAGTACGTTTTTCGACGCTGGATGCGATCTGCAGCGTGTTGAACTGTCAGCCGGGAGATATTTTAGAGTATCGGCGGGAATAGAAATGGATTTTGAATCGGCATGACGCGGTCTTCTCAAGGAGGTTGCGTTTTTTGTGCGGATTGTGCGAATAAACCTGTCCTTCTTTTCATATTGTATATTAATCAGGTGCGGCGGGTGCAGGCGGTTGCCGGCACTGAACGTGCAGCCGGTTTATGCAGGGAGGGCAGGATATGAGAAGAAGACGGACAGGTTTTTCCGGCAGGCTGATCTGCAGGCAGAGAGGCAGACGGCGGTATGCGGGGAGAGGATACAAGTTCTTCAATATACTTTCGGTTTGTGTATTTGCAGCGGCGGTTTCGATTTATGGTCTGACGAATCTGCCGGAAGCGGAAGAGGGCGGCGATGTATCGGTATTTCAGGGAATCGGGTCGCTGGCGGATCAGGTCAAAGAACTGTACAGCGGAAGTGATGCGCAGCAGCCCGCCGGGAACGTAACATTGAGCCAGCTTAGCGGTATATCGGATCTGGAAATAAAAGTCCTGGATGATGATTCGGGAAAGATTGCAGAGGTCCCTTTGGAAGAATATGTGGCATGCGTTGTGGCTTCGGAGATGCCGTCGGACTTCGAAACGGAAGCGCTGAAAGCGCAGGCGGTGGCGGCCAGGACTTACGCTTCTGCGCGGAAGCAGGAATTTGAGGCCGGAAAGTGTTCTCATTATGACGAGGGGGCCTATGTGTGCAATACGACGCACTGTCAAGTGTATCGGACGGAAGAAGGCCTGCGTGAGGTCAAGGGCGACGAATGGATGGAAAAGAATTTTCCTAAAATTCTCAGCGCGGTGTATGAGACGGCAGGTGAAGTTTTATATTATGACGGCTCGCTCGTAGAGCAGCCGCTTTTTTTCTCTTCCGGCGGTGAACGTACGGAGAATTCGGAGGACGTATTTGTCAGCGCTGTTCCTTATCTGCGCAGTGTGGAAAGCGGCGCCTATGAGGAAGAATCGCCGCATAAAGATGTGGAAGTGACGGTGACGATGGAGGACGTGAAGTCTAAGGTATCCGCTGCTTACGGCGCGGAAGCCGGACAGTCGGTGACGGCTGAGACGATTCAGGTGGTAAGCCGGACGGATGGCGGTGCGGTGGCAGAAATGAAGATGGGAAATCTGGAACTGACAGGGCGGCAGGTGCGCAGTTTATTCGGTCTGGCTTCGGCAGACTTCGAGGTAAATATCGGAAACGGCGAGGTGACTTTTGTCACTTCAGGCAGCGGTCACCGGGTCGGTCTGAGCCAGTACGGGGCTAACGGCATGGCAAAGCAGGGGAAGACATATCGGGAGATTCTCGAACATTACTATTCCGGTGTGGAGGTAAAAAAGCAAAAGTGATAAATCATGAAAGCGTTTTTCGGTCAAATACGCGGTGAGAGAATCACACCGAGAAGAATGCCGGGGAAGCGGATGATCTGCTGATATCAAATAAGAAAAAGCGGCCAGCCGGCCGGAAATATCCTCCGGGAAATCCGAAGTTTTCCGACCGGCGAGCCGCTGTTTTTGTATTTCTGTTTTGTTTGATTTTATTCTTCCATCAGCATTTCGGCCACTTTGTAGATGTCACCTGCGCCCATGGTAATGACCATATCGCCTTCCTGGGCGTTGTTGGATACAAAGGCGGAAATTTCTTCCAGACTGTCAAAATAGTAGGCTTCTTTTGCCGGCTGATTTTTTTTGATCTCGGTGATCAGTCTTTTTGAGCTGATTTTGTAGATATTTTTTTCTCTGGCGGCGAAGATTTCCGCCATGATCAGCACATCGGTGTCGTCGAAAGCTGTGACAAATTCGTCGAAGAGCGCCAGGGTCCGGGTGTAGGTGTGGGGCTGAAAGAGACACCACAGACGGTTGTGGGGAATATTGCGGGCAGCTTTCAGTGTGGCTCTGATTTCCGTAGGATGATGAGCGTAGTCGTCGATGACTTTCACATTGTTTTTCGTAGTACCGATGATATCGAAACGTCTCTGTGTGCCGTGATACTGGCGGAGCGTTTCGATGATGATTTCCGGAGCTACGCCCAGCGTATGACAGGCTGCAAAGGAGGCCAAAGCATTGGAGATATTGTGTTCTCCCGGAACTTCCAGCTGTACGCGGCCCAGCAATTCGCCTTTGCTCCGCACATCGAAGAGCGGATGGCCTTCCGAATTGAATTCGATATTTGCGGCGCAGTAATCGGAATTTTCGCTGAATCCGAAAGTGACGACGCGGCATCCGGCGTCGGAGATGACTTTATTTACAAACGGATTTGCCTCATAAGCGATGATGCAGCCGTTCTCGGGTACCAGTTTGGCGAACTTATCAAAGGAATCTACGATGTGATCGATATCCTTAAAATAGTCCAAGTGATCGGAATCGATGTTGAGAATGATTTCCATCTTCGGACGGAGGCTCAGAAAACTGTCCATATATTCGCAGGCCTCTGTGACGAAAAGATCGCTCTTTCCGATTTTCACATTGCCGCCGAATTCGTGGAGATTGCCTCCCACCAGAATCGTCGGATCCGTCTTGGCATTTTCCAGGATCAGCGATACCATCGATGTGGTGGTGGTTTTGCCGTGAGTACCTGATACGGCGATGCTGGAAGGATAATCCTCCATGAGAGCGCCCAGCGCTTCGGCTCTCGTCACCGTCGGTATACCGTTTTTCTGCGCTTGAGTGATTTCCGGATTTTCCAGAGAGACCGCAGCGGAGTAGACAATCAGATCTGCGCCTTTGATATTTTCTGCGCTGTGACCTTCGTATACGGTAATTCCGCGGGACTGCAGATGTTCTGTCATCTCGGACATCTTCATGTCGGATCCGGAAACGGTGTATCCGCGGGAAGCGAAGATCTCCGCCACCGCGCTGAGACCGATTCCGCCGATCCCGATGCAGTGGATATGTTTGTACTGACTGATATTTAGCATTTTCTGTAACCTCTTCCGATTCTGCGCAGCGCACCTGTTTTCGCAGAGCTGGCCGGTATGTGATCACTCGGCCGCCGGGATGATGCGGAAAGCGCAGGACAGCGAAAAAAGCGGATGTGCAGATCCGCTAATTGCCGCATTCTATACTGATTTCGTTAAAGACGCCGAGGATATCATCCACGGATATCGCGTTTTTTTCCTCACTGTCTTTATCCAATATAACACTACCCTGATGCATCATCAAGAGCCGATTTCCGTACTCTACGGCATATCGCAGGTTGTGCGTGACCATAATCGTGGTCACCTTTTTCTCCCGGACGATCTGATCGGTCAGCTCCATGATGATCTCCGCTGTTTTCGGGTCCAATGCCGCGGTGTGTTCGTCTAAGATGAGGAATTCGATGGGCTGCAGGGTAGCCATGATCAGTGCCAGCGCCTGACGCTGTCCGCCGGACAGCGATCCCACGGGAACGTGGAATTTATCTTCGAGACCGAGATTCAGGCCGCGCAGCATATCTTTATAGTATTCCACTCTTCCTTTATTTGTTCCTCTGGAAAGTCCGTAAAATTTTCCCTTATTGTCGGCTATGGAGAGATTTTCCAATATATTCATGCTGGGACATGTGCCTTTCGACGGATCCTGATAGACCCGTCCGATTCGTCTGTGACGGACATAATCCTTCTGCTTTGAAATGTCGGTGCCGTTGATGAGAATCTGCCCGCCGTCCGCACGGATGCTGCCGCAGATCAGATTCAGCAGGGATGTCTTTCCGGATCCGTTGCTTCCCACTACCGAGATAAATTCACCTTCGGGGACGGAAAGACTGAAGTTTTCAAAGAGAACCTGCTCGTTTACGGTACCGGCGTTGTATACTTTATGGATGTTTTTAAGCTCCAGCATTTGTCTTCACCTTTGCCTTTCTGTCCATGCCGGCGATGAGAATGATCAGGAATAATACGGCTGTGATCAGCTTCAGGTCTGTGGACGGCATACCCAAGCGGATTGCGACGGCTACGCAGGCCTTATAGATGATCGATCCGATAACGACGCTGGAAGTGACCCGCAGCAGCGTGACTTTTTTGAAGAGGCTGGTGCCGATGATGACGCTGGCCAGACCGATGACGACGGTACCGGTGCCCATGGAAGCGTCGAAGAATCTCTGCTGCTGCGCGTAGATGCAGCCGCTCATGGTGACGAGGGCATTGGCGATGGCCAGACCGATGATTTTGATTTTTCCCTTATCCACGCCCTGAGACGTGACGATGGTCTCATTGTCTCCCACCGCCCGAAGCATATAGCCGGATTTTGTACTGAGATACCAGTCCAGCACATATTTGGAGATCATAGTGATGATGAAGATGATGATAACCGTTTTGTACGGAGCGAGCGGCCCCTGAAAGATACCGTCCACCAAGTCGTTGCTGAAAATAGTCGTCTTGTCGTAGATCGGAAGGTTTGCCCGGCCTGCGATACGAAGGTTGATCGTATAGAGAGCAGTCATCATGATGATGCCGGAGAGGAGATCGCGGACTTTGAATTTCACGTGTATCACACCTGTGAAGATTCCGACGATAATTCCTGCGGCAAAAGCCGCGAAGATGGCGAGAACCGGATTGACGTCTCTGGCGATGAGCGTGGCTCCGATGGCAGCTCCGAGAGGGAAGCTGCCATCCACCGTCAGATCCGGGAAATCGAGTATTTTGTATGTGATATATACGCCCAGAGCCATGACAGCGTAGATCATGCCCTGTTCAAATACACTTAAAATGAGAGTCATCGTGTTGCCTCCGGATGAGATGTTGTATCGTTTGTGTTTATTCTGCCGTTATCGTGTCAAATTTTTCCGCTGCTTTTTCGACGTAGGTTTCGTCAAGTTTCAGACCGATTTTATCCGCAGCGGCGGTATTGATGTACAGATCGGATTTGGTCGCCTGGATATAAGGCGTATCCTCTGCTGTCGCTTCTCCCTTGAGAATTTTTGCGGCCATAATGCCGGTCTGTCTTCCCACTTCGAAGTAATCGATACCTACAGAGGCGAGGCAGCCGCTCTTAACCTGTTCGATCTCGCTGCCGAAGACCGGAATTTTCTTTGCGTTCGCTTTATCCAGGACATTTTGGAGTGCCTGTACTACTGTGTTGTCCGTCAGATTGCAGATGCAGTCCACTTTTTCTACCAGGTCGGCCGCGGCCAGATCCACATCGGCGATGGTGTTGATTCCTGTGTCCACGATTTCAAATCCGTAGGAACCGGCTTCCTTTTTATATGTTTCGATGGAACTGATGGAGTTCGCTTCGCTGGTCGTATAGATGATGCCGATTTTCTTTGCATCGGGAAGTATGTCGCGAATCATCTGCAGCTGTTCGGTTACCGGAAGCTTATCCGAGGAACCGGTGATATTTCCGACATTTTTTCCGTCTTCTGTGACGAGTCCGGCTTCCGCAGGATCGGAAATGGCGGTGTAGACCACCGGAATGCCGGTGTCTCTTGCGGCATTATACGCCGCGGCGGCGCTCGGTGTAGCGATGGCGCAGATTAAGTCCACGTTTTGGGAGATATAGCTGCTGGCGATGGTAGTAGGCACAGAGGTATCGGACTGCGCATTGTCATACAGTACTTCCAGATTTTTTCCTTCGGCGATACCTTCTTCTTTCAGACCGGCCAGAAAGCCTTTCCGGCAGTTATCCAGAGAAGGGTGTTCCGCAAACTGAGAAATTCCGATCTTATAGGAACCTTCTCCGGAGACGGCGCCGTCGGCGGAACCTGCGGAATGATCTCCGCCGCATCCTGAAAGAACGGTGAGTGAAAGAACTGCGGTCAGTACCGAAGCAAATACTTTTTTCATTTTCATAATAATTTCCTCCTGAATATGTTTTTTGTCTGCCGGTCCGGCTGTCCGAACCGGAATGGAATTCTGGCGAGTCCGGTCTGTCGGCGCAAACGGACGATGTCAGCACAGCACCGGGGGATCGCAGTCCTCCGGGAGTTCGTTTTTTCTGTCAAAAAACAAAAAAACTACCATCCATAAAGGGACGATAGATTCGCGGTGCCACCCTGATTCGGAAAAGAAACTCTTTTCCATCTCTGCAGATACGATCCTGCCGCTGCGATCAAAACCGCGGGACGGGATGATATCACCTCTCTGTAACGTGAGAGAAACGGCGTCGGATACTCGGAAGGTCTCCTTTCCCCTCGCTCCTGACAGAATCCATTCGCACCAAATCGTGTGTACCGGCCTTTCACCGTCCGCCGGCTCGCTGAACATCGGTTTTTGGAGCTACTTACTTTCTGCTCTTTACGGATTTTATCTTTATTAAGTCTTATAATACCGTCGCAGCTGAAAAAAGTCAAGAGTGCAGTTAAAAAAGTACAGGAGCGGGCAGAGGCGGGCATTTTGTATGTCATTTTGCGGCAGATGCGGTATACGGGGACGATAAAGTGGGTTTTTAGATATCGGAACAGATAATATGGAAGGAGATCGGATAAAAAAACACAAAAACGGGGGGTTTTTCTTTCCTTGACAGAATGATGGTGATATAATTTCAATGAATGGTTAAAAGCAGCAGGCGGGAAGTCCGGTTCGTTTTGCACCGGAGATTTTTCGCAAAGGAGTAGATTATGAATTGTAAAACAGCCGTGATTCTGGCGGCAGGCGCCGGAACACGCATGAAGTCGGAACTGCCGAAGGTTCTTCACGAGGTGTGCGGCAGACCGATGGTATCACATGTCATATCTCAGGCAAAAAAAGCGGGTGCTGAAACGATCATAGCTGTGATAGGTCATGGTGCGGAACAGGTAAAGGAAGGCCTGAAGGAAGAGGAGATTCTGTTTGCTCTTCAGGAGAAGCAGCTGGGTACAGGTCATGCGGTCATGCAGGCGGCAGACCGGATTCCCGACGAGGGAGATGTATTTGTGCTCTGCGGAGATACTCCTCTGATTACATCAGAGACGCTGGCGGAGTTCGCAGCGTATCACAGCGGCAGTAATAATGCGGTTACCGTTCTTACCGCAATCTTCGACAATCCTTTCGGTTACGGCAGAATCATCCGCGGAGAAGACGGCAATCTGCAAAAAATCGTAGAACAGAAGGACGCCGACGAGACGGAAAAGGCTGTAAAAGAAGTCAATGCCGGCATGTACTGTTTCAACGGGGCCTTTCTCCGGGAGAATCTGCCGAAACTGAGCAATCAGAATGCGCAGAATGAATATTATATCACCGATCTCATCGGCATGGCCGTGGAAAGCGGCGCGGGTGCAGGCGCTTTTGCGGTGAACAACCCGGATGAAATCATGGGGGTCAACAACAGAATACAGCTTTCGGAAGCGTCGAGAGTCATGAGGCGCCGCATCGCCGAAAGACATATGACTGCAGGCGTAACGATAGTCGATCCGGAAAGTGTATATATAGAAGAGGACGTCGTCATCGGAAATGATACCGAGATATGGCCGGGCGCAGAACTGAAAGGCCGTACGATCATCGGAAACGGCTGTGTAATCGGCAGAGATACGATCATCGAGGACAGTACCATAGGCGACCGTACCGATATCCTGAAATCGGTTATTAAAGAGAGTGAAGTCGGAGCCGATACTCAGATCGGACCGTTTGCTTATCTCAGGCCGAAAAGCCGTGTGGGAAACGGATGCAAAGTAGGCGATTTTGTGGAGATAAAAAACGCTGTATTCGGCGACGGATCCAAAGCGTCGCATCTCGCATATGTCGGCGATGCGGACGTGGGCCGGGATGTCAATGTGGGCTGCGGCGTGGTTTTCGCTAATTATGACGGAGTTCACAAATTCCGCACTGAAGTGGGAGACCGGGCTTTTATCGGCAGCAATTCCAATCTCGTGGCGCCGGTGCAGGTGGAAGACGACGCGTATATCGCGGCGGGCACTACGGTTACCGTCGCTGTGCCGGAAGGCGCGCTCTGCGTAGGACGGGCCAGAGAGGTCATCGAGGAAGGCTGGGTTGAAAAAAAGGGCCTCAGCAGAAAAAAGCGGACAGTGAAGAAATAAAAGATCGTACTAACTCAATTCAATAAATTCGGAGGATAATGAGAATGAAGAACGGTGTATTCAGCGAGTATAAAATCTTTGCAGGCAATTCAAATCCGGAACTGGCAGAGGAAATCGCCGCGATTATGGGCAAGCCGCTGGGCAAGTCTACGGTAAGCAAATTCAGCGACGGCGAGATTTCCGTGAGCCTCTGGGAAAGTGTCCGCGGCGAGGATGTCTATATCATCCAGTCTACCTGCAATCCTACAAATGACAATCTCATGGAACTCCTCATCATGGTGGACGCGATGAAGAGAGCGTCCGCTTCCAGAATCAATGCGGTGATTCCTTATTACGGCTACGCCAGACAGGACCGAAAAGCGAAGTCGAGAGACCCTATTACAGCGAAGCTGACGGCAGATCTTCTCAGTGTCGCAGGCGTAGACCGGGTTATCACGATGGATCTGCATGCGGCTCAGATTCAGGGGTACTTTGATATTCCGGTAGATCATCTGATGGGTATGCCGATTCTCGCGAAATATTTTAAGGAACTTATAAAAAATGGAACGATTGATAAAGAAATAGTCGTGGTTTCTCCGGATTTGGGAAGTGTGTCGAGAGTGAGATCTCTTTCCGGCATCTTGGAGTGTCCCGTAGCTATCGTAGATAAGAGAAGACCGAAGCCGAATGTCTCCGAAATCATGAATATCATCGGCGATATCGAAGGAAAGACCGCGATTCTCGTCGACGATATGATCGATACGGCAGGTACGATTACAAATGCGGCCAATGCCATCAAGCAGCTGGGCGCCAGGGAAGTCTATGCCTGCGCTACGCATCCGGTGCTGTCCGGCCCTGCAATTCAGAGAATCCAGGATTCCGAGATCAAGCAGATGGTTCTGCTGAATACGATTCCGATTCCGCCGGAAAAGAGAATCGAGAAGATGAAGCTTCTCTCCGTAGCGCCGCTGTTTGCCGAGACGATGATGCGTGTATTCAATAACGAATCCGTCAGCAATCTCTTCGATTAGATTTATCGCGTAAGAGTATTTATCCCCCGCTGTTCCAATGAATTTTGATTCTTTCGGACAGGCGGGGGAAATTTGTTTTTAGGGAAGGCCGGTTCCGCGTGATCGGTGCGCGGGGCTTTTCGCCGCCCTGAGACTGTGGACAGAGACTTTCCTGACGCCGTCCGCAGCTCAGGCGGAGGCGAAAAGCAAAACGTCCGGAGAGACAAATAAAAAAATGAATCGCAAATGAACGATTTTTACTGTAAAATCGGGTATCGTATTTCGAAAGGAGGAAGGCCGTTGTATATTATCGCAGGTCTCGGAAATCCGGGAAAGCAGTATGAAAATACAAAGCATAACGTGGGATTTCTCACCATCGATGTTCTGGCGGAAAAGCTGGGCATCCGAGTCAGTAAAATCAAACATAAAGCGCTGACGGGAGAGGGCTTTATCAGCGGGGAAAAAGTGATTCTCGTCAAGCCGCAGACATATATGAATCTCAGCGGTGAGAGTATCCGCGAGATTCTCTCGTTCTATAAAGCAGACCCCGAGAGACTGGTCGTCATCTACGATGATATCGATCTTCCTATGGGATCTCTGAGAATCCGCAAAAAGGGCAGCGCCGGCACGCACAATGGCATGAAGTCGATTATTTACCAGATCGTATCCGAGGATTTTCCACGGGTGCGCATCGGGATCGGCGGAGAACGTAAAGGCGATCTGGCCGATTATGTGATCAGCGGATTTCGAAAAGAAGACCGCAAAACCGTGGAAGACAGCATTCTCAGGGCGGCAGACGCAGTGATCTGCACAGTGGAGAAAGGTATAGACATCGCTATGGGAGAATATAATACCAAAGCGAAGAAAAAATCCGCCCAGGAAAAAAAGCCGGAACGCGAATCCGCTGAGATAAGGGATCCGGACAGAAGATCTGCAGAAGAGGACGCGGCGAATCGCTTATCCGCAGCGCAGAGACAGGAGGCGGAATGTCCGGCGCAGAAAAAGACAGCGGAGAATCATGCGGAGGAGAGTTTATGAATGCTTCAGGGATGTCTGGTCTCATCGAAAGCCTTAGAAATACCCGTGAAAACGGCGGAATCGTCAATGTTTCCGGGATGACAGGAGGAGCGTCAGCTCTTGCGGCGGCCCGCCTGGCGGAAGAGAACGGAGGGCAGATTCTCCTCATTGT
>CAJLHL010000048.1 GCA_905206455.1 uncultured Eubacteriales bacterium | reverse complement strand
ATTTTGACGCCGTGCCCACGGAGGGAAACGACGTGCTTTCGGAGCTGAACGCCTAGTATTCCGTCGGAATCGGAAGAGAGAGGAAGATTTGCGATTCAGCGCACGATCAATGGAATCCCCATATCCGCCAACGATTTTCCGGAACGATGTTCCATCGAGGACAGCGACGCTCTCCGCATTCTGCTCACCGCCCGTCAGAGAGCAAACGGCACCGCAACCATGGGTGTTCCCGGCGAAAGTCAGGTCATACACTGAGCTTTTACAGCGGCCTGTCGAACCCGGCGCCACTTCACAACATGGAAGGAAAACCAAATCCCGCATACCGGCGCCGGCGGAAGAGCCGCTTCATTTCCCCCGTCCATCTGAAACCTGCAGCCTGACCGGACATCCGCTCTTCACCAGAGAGTTTCGATCCTGCGACTGCTGTATCGGACCGGACGGGAAACGGATATAACAGCACTCGAAAAACCAGCGCCCCTCATCGAAAAGACCTTCAACGCCGATGCGGACGCCATATCACAACGGGAGGAAAAAATCCTTATGAAGCAAAATCAGGAGAAACGGCGTCTGATCGCTCTTTACATAAGAGTTTCCACAGAAGCCCAGGCCGAAGAAGGCTACAGTATCGAGGCCCAGGAAAAAATTCTCCGGGCGGAATGCACTGCCAAAGAATATGACGAGTCACTGATACGGACCTACATCGACGCCGGCGCCAGCGGCAGCAATATTCAG
The DNA here is from genome assembly GCA_905206455.1 of uncultured Eubacteriales bacterium. Lineage (GTDB taxonomy): Bacteria > Bacillota > Clostridia > Peptostreptococcales > Anaerovoracaceae > Alangreenwoodia. Next base: position 16,330 of record CAJLHL010000048.1, on the reverse strand, counting down.
CGCCCCGCGCTGAAAAATCTCATCGACGATGCTTCCGCCGGTCTCATATCCACGGTTATCGTATATAAACTGGACCGTCTGAGCCGGAGCCAGAAAGATACTCTCTACCTCATCGAAGACGTATTCATTCCCAACCGTGTCGATTTCGTGTCGGTCAACGAGCGGCTGGATACCGGAAGTCCCTACGGAAAAGCGATGATCGGCATTCTCTCCGCTTTCGCCCAGCTGGAACGGGAAAATATCTTCATGCGTACCCGCATGGGAATGAAAGAACGGGTCCGTTCCGGCCTCTGGCCGGGCGGCGGCCGCGTCCCCTTCGGCTACGACTACGACAGCGGCAGAGGAATCCTCGTCCCCAACTCCGACGCGCAGACCGTGCGCCGCCTCTATGAACTGTATCTGGAGGGACACTCCCTGTCCTACATCGCTCAGATCCTCGGTCTGAAATACGAACGTCTCGCACGCCAGATTCTTCTGAGGAAGTCGAATACCGGCATGATCGTCTACAACGGCGAAGAATATCCGGGACTCCATGAGGCGATTATCGACACAGAGACTTATGATAAGGCCATGAGAGAATTTCAGAGAAGATCCCAAAACACCCGCCGGGGCGGCACTCACCTTCTCACCGGCCTGCTTTTCTGCGGTTACTGCGGCGCAAAGCTCCGTTATCAGAAGTGGAACAAATCCGGCGGCTGCAAGCTGGTATGTTACTCCAGGGATAAATCCAAGCCTTACCTGGTCAAAGATGAAAACTGCCCTTTTGAACCGCTGTGGGCCGACGATCTGGAAGAATACGTCCTTCGCGACGTCTGGTCCCTTCCCTTAAAAGAAGAAGCACAGAAAGACCTTCAGTCCCCAGGCCCCTCAATTCTCGCGGATCTCAGAAAAAGAGAAGAACGAGTGACCTCCAAACTCAAACGTCTTTACAGCCTCTATGCGGAATCCGACGACGATGTGCTGCTGGAAACGATCCATGAGACAAATCAGCAGCTGCAGCAGGTCCGCGGTCTTATCCGGCAGGAGGAAGAAAACGGCGCGCTCTCCGGACACCGGGAAGAACTAAAAAGAGAGATCTCCGAGGTCCGGGATCTCTGGGAGTTTATGACGCGGAACGAACAGCAGATTTTTCTCAAAAAAATCATCAACCGCATCACCGTCCGCGCCGGCTCTGTCACTATCGATTACAATCTCTGACGGTATCGCCTCCGTTCCGTCTGTATCGCTCCAATCTTATTGCATTCTCGTTGTCCCGCAAATATAATGAGAGAAAATGAGAAAAAAGGCGGTTTGAATTATGCTCACTTATTCCATCGACGGCGCGGTCCCGTCCACTCTTTATGAACAGCTCTATCGATGTATAAAAAATGACATCCTCAGCGGCGTCATCGCTTCCGGAGACAAACTCCCCTCAAAGCGAAGCCTGGCGAAAAATCTCTGCATCAGCACGATTACAGTAGAACACGCCTACGGCATGTTGATGGAAGAAGGCTATATCTATTCCCTTCCAAAAAAAGGATATTATGCAGCCGATGTCATCAGCCGCACCGAAGTCTCAAGGTCATGCGACCGTTTCGATGCTCCCCTTGGAGCGCCGAGCTCACAGGATCTCTCCTCTTCGCTTCAGGACTCCGAAAAAGATCCCCGTTACTTCGCTGATTTTGTCAGCAACGGAACAAATCCCGATACTTTTCCGTTCTCTACCTGGGTTCGTCTCCTGCGGGAAACGATCCATGACCGGCGAAGCGAACTCATGATCCACTCTCCTTCCGGAGGAATTCGGGAACTCCGGGAAGCTATCTGCCAATATCTCTATCAGTTCCGTGGAATGAAAGTGACCCCGGAACAGGTGGTCGTCGGCGCGGGAACAGAGTATCTCTACGGCCTCTTAATTCAGCTTCTGGGCCGCAGCAGACGATTTGCCGTAGAAAATCCAGGCTATCGCAAAATTCCTATGATCTATGAAAAAAACGGCGTCAGCTGCAGCTATATTCCTCTGGACGCTCACGGAGTACGTATCGACGCTCTGGCGGAAAGCGGAGCCGATATTCTTCATATCTCACCGTCTCATCACTTCCCAACAGGTATCATAACGCCTGTCAGCCGCCGTCACGAGCTGCTGAACTGGGCCGCGGCCTCCGAACACCGCTACATCATAGAAGATGACTACGACAGCGAATTTCGTCTCGGCGGCAGGCCGCTTCCCACACTGCAGAGTATCGACACCATCGAAAAAGTCATTTATATCAACACCTTCACGAAAAGTCTCTCCTCGACCATTCGTATCAGCTACATGATTCTGCCGCCTCACCTCATGCGCCGATTCCAAAAAGAACTGGGATTCTATTCCTGCACTGTGTCGAATTTCGAACAGTACACACTGACCCGTTTCCTCAGTGAAGGTTATTTTGAGAAACATATCAACCGCATGCGGAAATATTATCGAAATCAGCGCAACGCTATCCTGGACTGCATCAAAAAGCATCCCGCCTCCGCTGATATTCAGATTACAGAAGAAAATGCCGGACTTCATTTTCTGATCCATTTTCCTTCGGCGCTTTCCGACGAAGAAATCGTCCGCCGGGCGGCCGACGCAGGGATCCGCATCTCTGCCCTTTCCCAATACGATCACCGGACTCCGGCGGCTGACGCACGCGGCACGTCCGGCATGCACAGTGCATACGACCGATATGGCCGGCGCGATACACGCGGGGCATCGGATACGGGGGACCGGGACGCGGAAACATCTGCAGTCCACACGCTGATCGTAAATTATTCCGGACTTCGCCCGGAAATCATACCTGAAGCTGCTGATCTGCTGATCCGTTCTATCGTCATACAGCGAGGGGATGAGAGTATTACAGAAACACAGGAATCTCTCTGCCGAACTCCCACCGGTGCGGATTCCATGCCAAATTCATCAGCGGATAAAACCGGTTTCTCTGCAGCAGAAAATACGCTTTCAGACCGGCCGTCCAAGCCATCGAAAGGAAAACATCCCGTCGTCGGCTCTCTGCTTCTGCTCCTGTCGGGATGCATCAGTCTCTTTGATTTTCTCAGCAACGGCTTTTAAAGATAAAAAATCGGCGAAGATTCCTCTTCGCCGATTTTTTATCTTTTTGGATTTATCTGAACTTGACAAATGATGAACGATAAACTCCGATTACTTTAACATCTCTTTAGCGATCTTTGCTTCTGCATAATCAAAGTAATCTGTATTATTGAATAATGTCTTAGCTTCTCTGTAATATCTTTCGATCGGATATTCTCTGGAGTAACCGGTACCGCCGTGGATCTGTACGCAGTTGGAAGCAGCATCCCAGATAGATTTGGAAGCGGTATATTTTGCCTTAGCAGCTTCGATGACATAAGGCTTGCCAGCTAAGATCGCTTCTACTGCAGGAGCAGCAACAGCTTTCAGCGTGTATTCTGCGATAGAAATTTCTGCGAGTAAGAACTGTACTGCAGGCAGCTTAGCGATCGGAGCTCCGAACTGAACTCTTGTCTTCGCATATTCTGTGGAGACCTCCGCACAAGTCGCAGCGATACCAGCGCCTACATAGCAGTTTAATACGTCGATTCTGGCGTTGAGTTCTGCTCTTACCTTCTCTCCTTCAGCGGACAGCAATACCGCAGGAGCAGCGTTCATCGTCAGGTTTGCTGTAGGATAAGATCTGAGACCTAACTTGTCGAACTTTTCTGCAGCGACATCAGCAGCCTTTACTACGAAAGCCGCGAGAGAATCCTCGAGAGCAGCGAGTACGATGTACTGATCAGCAGCGCCGCCTAAAGCGACAGCGATCTTCTTACCGGTGATGGTATAAGCGTCGCCGGCTTTTGCAGCTGTAACTGTAGTTCCGCAGGAATCTCCGTCTTCATAAACAGCGTAGCCCGTCATGCCGTCGATAGCTAATGCAGGAGCATAAGCGTCGATGATCTGAGCCGTAGCGTTTGCGACTACAGCTACTTCTGCCATGGAAGCGTTTGCCTTACCGAATTCTTCCGCTACGATAGCAGCTTCTTCGATATCAGCAACCTTTAAGAAACCCTTTGCAGCCATTGCTTTTACTGCATCTTCTGTATATTCAGCTGTCTTTTCCGGTACGAAAGATACTGGAGCTAATTCTGCAGCAGCAAAGTCTGCAGCAGCTTTTTGAATCAAACTTTTTTCACTCATTTTGAAAAATCCTCCTTATGGTAATTCTATCTAATTTTTTCCTTACTAACAGCCTGATCGTCAGCGATCTTACTTCTTCTTTTTCTTAGGGAAGAGACCATTAGTAACTACTAATCTCTGTACCTGGTTTGTACCTTCATAGATAGAAAGAATACGAGCATCTCTATATAATTTTTCCATAGCGGAGCCCTTTTCGAGACCATTAACGCCCATGATATCCATAGCGACTCTTGTAGCGTTGATTGCGTTTTCCGTACAAACGATCTTAGCGCAGCAGGATTCGTGACCGTGGTTGAGGCCGGCGTCTCTCATTCTGCCGATCTGATATACGAGCTGTCTGCAAGCCTGAGTCTGAGCTTCGAGTTCAGCGATCTTGAATGTAGCAGCCAGGTTCTTGGAGAGAGGTCTGCCGCCGTCAAGATGAGTATTGCAGTAGTCAACTAAAACTTCGATTACACGGAGAGCAACACCGTTTGCCTGAGAAGCTACTACCGCACGACCAGCGTCGAGAGTCATCATAGCTGTCTTAAATCCGAAGCCGAGACCTTTTTCAGGACCACCGAGGATTCTGGATTCGTGAAGCTTAACGTTTTCGAGGTGAAGTTCGCAAGTCTGGGATCCTCTGATACCCATCTTGTCCTCTTCCTTAACTGCTGTGAGACCCGGTGTGTCGCCAGGGATCAGGAACATTGTCAGGCCCTTGCTTCCCAGAGACTTATCTGTAGAAGCGCAGATAGCTAATGTAGATTTACTTTCGATAGCCTTACCGGAAGTAGTGATATAGCACTTATCACCATTGAGGATGTAATATTCGCCTTCTTTTCTCGCTTCGGTAGCTACTGCACCGGCATCGGAACCAGCGCCTTTTTCTGTAAGACCAAACGCACCGAACTTACCCTTGAGCAGATTGCCGAAGTGCTCTTTCTGCTGTTCTTCTGTACCGGTTAAGAGGATCGGGAAAGAACCGAGGTTGTTGGAACCGAAACCGGTCGCAACGCCTACGTCAGCCTTACCGAATTCTTCCCACATAGCGAGACAAGTATTAAACGGCATCTCTTCGCCGCCTGTAAACTTAGGAGCGCAAGGGCTTGCAAAGCCAGGAATCTTGCACCATTCTTCCCAGATATAATCAGGGCAGCATGTGCCTGCATCGATTTCCGCCAGATTTGGATAAATCCATTCTTCGCAGAACTTACGAACTAATTCTTGTTTTTCTGTCATGTCTTCTGTGAAACCAAACATTTGTCTACCTTCTTTCTAATACCGTACCTTTCGACAGTACGTTAGATATAACTTGTATATCTTTGATATTGAATGAATACCTTTACTCTTAACAAAGTACCGATGGATCTCAATATCAACGCGGCGAAAAAAAACATATCGCCTGCAATATGTTCAGTTTATAGTATTGTCTGATATTTGTCAATATCTACGTCAGCCTAAGTTCTGTCTAAATATATTTCGTCAGTCTATTTATTACAAATAAAATAAACTGCTTGTATTTTTCCGTCGTGCACGCTGCACACCGGTCGATCTCTTTCCTTTATTATACGGTATCTTCCGACATGGCTCTTTGTTCAAAATGACGATTTTTTCTCTTTCACCAAAGGACGTTCATCGGGACAGCGTACGTCGAAAATTTCACCTGATGAGAGGTGTCAAAATTGTCCAGGGCCTTGATCAGACCGATACAGCCCACCTGAAACAAGTCGTCCATATTCTCGCCTCTGTTTTGGAATTTCTGTATGACGCTGAGCACCAGCCGCAGATTGCCTGTGATAAACTTCTCTCTCAGGCCGGTATCTCCGGACCGGATCTTTTCGATCATCTCGTCCATCTGTACGTCTTTCATTACGGGAAGGCTTGACGTGTTAATCCCGCAGATCTCTACTTTATTTGGATACATAATCTTATTTTCCTGCCTATTCTTGAAGATGTCTTTTCCGATCATTAAAGGGCCACAGGAGATGAAAAAACCGTCTGTGCGGCGAACGCCCGCACAATATTTTCCTCTTGTGTAATTTCACGGAAGATCTTCATCCTCATTTTTTCTTTCTGTATTTATTTATGCTCACACAAGGCGGATTCTATTCTAAAAAACGCAATCCCGCCAGCGTCGGAATTTTTTCAAATTTTATACAGTTCCCACCGGCACTCGCCGATGATATACTTCAGTTCGTAGATTTTTTCGACGTTTTCAACGACGCTCTGACAGCGGTAAATATAAGCTCTGACACCGCCGGAAATACTGAGATCGGCACTGATGATCTTATCGATGCGGATCTCCCTTGAGATTCCTGCGATATCAGTGTAGCGAAACTTGCAGGGAACCGGTTTTTCTTCGCTTTTTGACGCCCGGCTGCCGGACGAAGCAAACTTCGCGATCATATCGACCGGCTCGGATACGATTCTCATGCTTTTCTGCCTCCCATCATGATATAGCCGCTGTCGCCTTCTTTGCTTTTTATCAGGCCGCCCTGCATATGCTCGATATCGCGGTTGACAAAGATCCCGCGCATGATGGCGCCGCTGCCGAATTTCTCTCGGATCTGGTCCACCGCGCTGTCGGCCGCCCGCATTTCTTCCGTGCGATCCTCGGTGAAGAGACTCATATTTCTTTCACACTGGCCGGATAATTCCGACAGGGAGACTCCCAGATGACGGATCTTTTCTCCCTGCCATACTTCGTCAAACAGACGGCGCACGTACAGAAAAATCTCCGATGTGATATCCGTCGGGCTGTCCAGCTTAATCTGATGGCCGTACCTCATAAATTCTGAAGAAGTGACTGTCACCGACACGATACGTGCGAATTTCTTTATCCTACGCAGCCGTCCCGCCACTCGCTCCGTCAGCGCCAGAAGAATCATATGAGCTTCCTCCGCCGTACTGACATCGTGATCCACAGTGGTGCTGTTTCCCAGCCCTTTCTGAGGAATTTCCCCGTTCGGCACGACGGGCGTAGGATCGATACCGTTGGCATACTGCCGGATCAGGATTCCATGGCTCTTGAAAAGACGCTGCAGAAGGCCGGGATCCGCCTGCGCCAGATCGCCGATCGTATTGATATTAATCCTGTGCAGACGCCGGGCGGTAGCTCTTCCTACCATAAAAAGATCCTCCACCGGAAGCGGCCACATCTTATCAGCGATTTCATGAGAAAAGAGACTGTGCACCCGGTCCGGTTTCTTAAAATCAGATGCCATTTTGGCCAGCAGTCTGTTTTCCGCCACGCCGATATTGACCGTGAATCCCAGCTCCTCCCGTATTCTCCTCCGGATTCTGTGAGCGCAGGAGACGGGATCTCCGAATTTTCGTTCGGAACCGGTATAATCCATAAAACATTCGTCGACACTGTAACGCTGTATCACAGGAGAATATTCCGATATGATACGGTACATCTCATCGCTGAATGACATATAAAGCGGAAAATCGTGAGGAAAAACCTGGAGTTCCGGACATTTGCGCCGCGCTTCAAAAAGACTTTCTCCGGTGCGCACACCTCTCTTTTTCGCCGGTATAGACTTGGCCAGAATAATCCCATGCCGGTTTTTAGGATCCCCGGCCACAGCCGCCGGAATCTCTCTGATATCGTTCTCATATCCTTCCTCCAGCATTTTTACCGCGGTCCAGCTCAGATAAGCCGAATTCGCGTCGATATGCATGATGGCCACTTTTCTCACTCCTTTCCTGCGGCAGTCATCGTTTCTCGCGGTGCGGCGCCGCCGGACATTTCATGCGTTCCGCCGCACCACGCCGCGCGCCGCAGACTTGTATACACAGTCTGTCCCGCAGCGCGTTTCAGGATCCGGACACCTGCCCGATCCGTTTTATTTTCTATGCAAATACATTTTATAGAACGTATGTTCTGTTTTCAAGTGGTATTTTCCGGCAGTTTTCGTTCCGCATTTGTTCTGCAGATTCCCCTCGGTTCGGCTGCGGACAGCTAAAAAGATCTCTGCATAAAAGAAAAATCCTATAGATCACCGGATAAAAGAAGTCCGCCGCATCGGATAAATCTGATACGGCGGACTTCTTTCGTTCAGTTCGGATGCGTTTTTACGACATCGCCGCTCCGTCTACGGACAGAATCGCTCCTGTCACATAGCTGGCGAGATCGCTCGCCAGGAACAGAAACGCGTTCGCTACATCCTGAGGTTCTCCCATCCTGCCCAGAGGAATCGTAGCCGAAATGCGCTCCACCATTTCCTCCGGCAGAGCCGCTACCATATCGGTGCGTGTGACTCCCGGCGCCACCGCATTGACACGGATATTGTCTCTGCCCAGTTCCCTGGCCAGACTCTTTGTCATACCGTTTACCGCAAATTTGGACGCCGGATAACCCACGCCGGCAGGCTGTCCGTAAAGACTTACCATCGAGCTGGTATTCAGAATGACGCCGCCTCCCTGGGACTTCATAATCCCGGCAGCCGCTTTGCTGCATTGAAATACAGCTGTAACATTCAGATCCATAATCTTTTTAAAATCCTGCGGCGCGTATTCAAAAATAGATTCCCTTGCGGAAATCCCCGCATTGTTTACCAGAATATCGAGACTTCCAAAACGCTCTCTGATCTGAAGAAAAGTCTGTGCAACTTCTTCATAATCCGAGAGATCCGGCCAATAACCGGCCGCTTCCCAAGAGGGATCCTCTTCTCTGAGTTTTTCCAGCGCTTTTTCCACCGTCTCCTGTCTCGAACCGAGAATCGCCACCTTCGCTCCGTTTTTCAGATAAGTCTCCGCCACTTTATACCCGATTCCGCGGGTTCCTCCTGTCACGACCGCCGTTTTGCCCTGTAACAACATACGTCCTTTCCTCCTTTTTTCACTTTCCTGATAGAGATTATCCTTCTCTTTCCTCTTCAAAAAATTCCTTTCATCGAATTCTCCGCATTATTTAGAGCGGAACACAGCCCGGCAGATCTGTTTTTTGCAAAAGCAGAGGGATTCGGCCATCTGCCGCAACTTCTTCGTAAGAAAATATGAGTTTGCAGTAAAAAGCGAATATCAAAAATCACCGACTGATCAGGGAGAACAGTTCACTTACTTTTAATATCCTCAATTTATTTAGTATTTGCCATCTACGAAAACTCATAATATTATGATACGATAATTTAAAATGAAAAGACAAATCCACTTTTCACACAAATTGTATTTTATCCGAACATGCGGAAAGACGGAGGCCTGAAAATGCAGAGGGCTGTCCGCTGTATTCTCCGGCTTCCGCAGAACAGTGAAGCGGCAGGTGAACAGATGAGAAGAAAGGTGATTTTATTTCTCGCGATGAGTCTCGACGGCTATATCGCCGATAAAAATGGAAAAATCGACTGGCTGACCGGCTATGACTGCCACAAAGACGGCGATGAGATTTATCAAAATTTTATAAAAGACGTAGATACTATCGTGATGGGCAGAAAGACATATCAGCAGATCGTTACAGAACTGTGTCCCGGTCAATGGGTTTACAGAGGCAGAAACAGCTATATCGTCACCAGTCAGCCCGGAAGCTCTTCCGATGACATCCATTTTACACAGGAAGCTCCGGGACGGCTGATCAAAAGGCTCCGCCGGGAGAAAGGAAAAAATATATGGATCTGCGGAGGTGCTAATATCGCGCAGCAGCTGATAAAGGAAGACCTGATCGACCGCTATCATATTTCGGTAGTTCCCGCCATTCTCGGACAGGGCGTACGCCTTTTCGATACGGCGGAAAAACAGTTGACGCTGAAATTTTCTGAAGCGCGAGAATACAACGGAATTCTTGACATCATTTACGAACGGCAACCGAGACTGCAGCAGAAAGGAAACCTTTAAAAATGCACAGCTGGGAAGAAATTGAAAATTTTATCGATCACTGCCGGGGCTGCCGTCTTGCGGAAACCCGCCGGCGTCCCGTGATGGGACGAGGCAGCCGCAGTGCGAAAATCATGCTGATTGCCGAAGCGCCGGGCGCACAGGAAGACGCTGCCGGAGTACCTTTTGTAGGACCTGCCGGCGGTATGCTGGACCGGCTTTTGACGCATGCCGGCCTTTCCCGGGAAGAAATTTATATTACAAATATTCTGAAATGTCATCCTCCGGGCAACCGCAACCCAAGAGAAGATGAAAAAGACTGCTGTATGCCGTACCTGAGATACGAAACCTACCTGCTCCGACCGCAGATTATCGTCTGTCTCGGCAGAGTGGCGGCACAGCGCATCATCGCGCCGGATTATCGGATCACACGTCAGCACGGAACTTGGATTCACCGGAAAAATTGTGATCTGACGGCAGTCTACCACCCCTCCGCGATTCTCCGAGACCCCGAAAAACTAAACGATGCCGAGAGGGATTTTCAGGAAATCGCCCGGCGCTGCCGGAAGCTCGGCTCAAAAAGCGGACCGGAGTCCGCGGAGTAAGGCGTCCGGAAAAACAGCCGAAATATCCTGAAAACTACTGTGTCAAGGAGAGGATAAAACAGAAAACCAAAAAGACGAAATCGCTGTAAGGTCGACGATCTTACAGCGATTTCATCTTATCAGGCGCGTTTTGTTTCTGCCGCTCCCTCTTTACAACAGTTCTTTCAGACGCTGAATCACATCAAAATCCGCAGGCAGCCACCGGACACTGTCCAAATCCTCTTTTTTCAGCCATCTGGCCTCGTCGTGCTCGTTGAGCGTCAGATCTCCGGACAGGATCTCCGCAAAATAACAGTACATCGTCAGATGAAAATCCGGATAATCATATTCGATCTGCGAAATCAACTCGCCCAGCGCTACATCGGCGCTGAGTTCTTCCCGGACTTCCCGCACCGCCGCCTGCCGGGGCGTCTCGCCTTCCTCCAGTTTACCTCCCGGAAATTCCCAGTAACCGCGGTATTCTCCATGGCTGCGCAGAGTGGCGAGGATCTCGTCTCCCCGTCGGATTACCGCGGCCGAAACTCGCTTTACTTTCATCGCTTCTCTCCCCTCCCGCATTTTTTCTCAGGTAACAGAATAAAATGATTTTACCGCCGTGTCAATGCCGGAAAGCTCCGGAGCCCCATGCTCCCGCAAAATCGTCCGCCGCGCCTTCTTCCCGCGGATTTCCGCCGGCTTCTTCGAGAATGCAAAGCCTCTTTCGCCCGCGCCGTTTCATCCGTTTCTCTCCGAAATACCGTTTCTTCAAAACTGCTTCTTTTCTTCTTCCGTCAGTTCCCGAACTGTCGCGGCCGGAACCCCAGCGACGACAGTAGCAGGCGGAACATCTTCGATGACCACCGCTCCCGCCGCCACTACGGCGCCGTCTCCGACGGTAATGCCCGGTACGATAACGGCGCCGGAACCAATCCATACATTTTTGCCAATGTGAACAGGCTTCGGATACATGGAAGCACGGTCACTGATCCGGAAATCGTGGTTCAGCGTCGCAAGAGTCACATTATGTCCGATCAGCGTCCCGTCTCCGATAGTGATTCCTCCCTGATCCTGAAAATGACAGCTGCTATTAATAAAAACATTTTTTCCCAGAGTGATATTTTTTCCGCAGTCCGTATAAAACGGCGGAAACATCCGGAAAGTTTCGTCGATTTCCTTTCCGGTCAGATGGGACATCAACTGCCGAATTTCCTCCGGCGTATGGTACGAGCCGTTGAGCTCCGAAGTGATGCGAAGAGCTTCCTGAGATGCCTCGTGCATAAACCGGTGAACTTCCGAACCGCCTTCTACCTTTTCTCCCCGATTCAGATGATCCAGATACTCCTTTAAATCCATAAGAAAAACCTCCTGATATCTTTCCGCGGAATTTTATCCGTTTCATTGTAAAATGACCGGCTGCGTCTTTGCCGTTTCCAAAAAACGCCCGCTGCCGGAGATCCTCCGCTGAAGCAAAACGATCTACGCTTTTTCCGCTGCTGGCCGTCTCCTTTTCCCGAGTATAACGCGGAGAAAAAATAATATCAAATACCTATATTTTATTAAATTTCATGCTTGGCAGGCATTTTATCAGCCGATATAATAAAAGAAAAGACATCCGTCCGCAACGCAGCAGGCGCAGGGCAGATCTCTGCTTTCCGACGGACGGTCTGCAAACAGAAAGCCTGCCGTCTGCCGATGATTTCAGAAAAAATATCCATCGGATATTCTGGAGGGAGAAAAAAATGGAACTTCGCGTATTACGATATTTTCTCGCGGTCGCCCGGGAGGAAAACATTTCAGCCGCCGCTCATTCGCTCAATATCACCCAGCCCACACTTTCGCGCCAGATTATGGAACTGGAAGAGGAACTGGGCGTAAAACTCCTGGACCGCGGAAAGAAAAACAGAAAAATCACCCTTACCGAAGAAGGGATGCTGCTGCGCAAGCGGGCGAAGGAAATCGTACTCCTGACCGATAAGGCAAAATCCGAACTGACCTCAAAACACGATGTCATCAGCGGAGATATCTATATCGGCGGAGGCGAGACGGACGCGATGCGCCTGATCGCAAAGACTGCCAGAAAGCTGCAAAAAGAATATCCGCACATCCACTATCATCTCTACAGCGGAAATGCGGACGATGTAACCGAACGTCTGGATAAAGGACTTCTGGATTTCGGAATTCTGATCGAACCGGCAGATATCAAAAAATACGACTATATTCAGCTGCCCGCCGCCGTAACCTGGGGACTTCTGATGAGAAAAGACCATCCTCTGGCGAAAAAGACCTCGATTCTTCCAAAGGATCTGAACGGCCTGCCCGTTTTGACATCCAACCAGACGATGGTTCACAATGAAATTTCAGGCTGGTTCGGACGCAATTGTGAATCCCTGAATATCACCGCCACCTACAATCTGATCTACAACGCGACTCTCATGGTAGACGAAGGCGTCGGCTGCGCTCTCTGCATCGACGGACTGGTCAACACGGGAGAGGAAAGCAGCCTGTGTTTCCGGCCTCTAAAACCCCGTCTCGAAGCCCGTCTCGATCTCGTCTGGAAAAAGTCCCAGCTCTTTTCCGGAGCCGCCAGAAAATTCTTAGAAGAGCTCCGCCGAAATATCCACTCCTCCTGATCCTCCCGTCAGGAAACTTTCTGCGCCCTTCCGCAGAAAGAGAGATGCTGCCGCATCCCTCTGCCCCTGCGGCAGCGCATGGGATGATAGCCTAACTTCTGTGAAAAACTGGTCAGAGAAGATTTTTCATACTCTGCAGACTGATCATCAGCGTAGACGTATTGTGAAGCAGCGCCGACGTCGTCGGCTGAACGGCTCCGGTAACGCCCAGACCGATCAGGCCGGTATTGATTCCCACGATCATTCGATAATTCTGACGAATCCGCTTCATCAATTTCTGACTGAGTTCTCTGAGGGTGACGATGCCCATCAGATTATCCTGTGAAATAGTGATATCCGCGATCTCCCGGGCGATTTCCGCTCCATCGCTGACAGCGATTCCCACGTCGGCTGCGGAAAGCGCCGGAGAATCATTGATTCCGTCGCCGGTCATCATGACCGTATGTCCCGCCGCTTTCTGCGCTTGGATATAATTAGCCTTATCCTCCGGCAGAACTTCGGAATAATATTCATCTACGCCGATTTTCGCAGCGATCGCCGCCGCTGTCCGTTCGCTGTCACCGGTCATCATGACGATTTTTTTGATCCCCGAGGCTCTCAGCGCGGCGATTACCTCCGCTGCTTCCTCCCGCAGCGGATCCTCTATGCAGATCACCGCCGCCAGCTTGTTGTCGATCGCCATATACAGATGAGAATACTGGGTCGGCAGATGATCAAACAATTCCTGATATTCCGGAAGAACAGCGCATTCTTCATCTTCAAATACAAAATGATGACTTCCGATAATAACACGTTTTTCCTCGATATGAGAAGAAATTCCATGCGCTACAATATAATTGACTTTTGAATGCATCTCTTCATGATCCAGACCGCGCCGTTTCGCCTCCGTAACCACAGCCTTGGCCATAGAATGAGGAAAATGCTCTTCCAGACATGCGGCGATTCTCAGCATTTCATCTTTATCGCTGTCACAGAAAACCACCACATCCTTTACTGTCGGCTGAGCTTTCGTCAGGGTTCCCGTCTTGTCAAACACGATGGTATCCGCCGCCGCTGCAGCCTCCAGATACTTTCCTCCTTTGACGGTAATGTGATGGAGATTCGCCTCACGAATCGCCGAAAGAACCGCGATAGGCATGGCCAGCTTTAACGCGCAGGAGAAATCCACCATGAGAACTGTCAGCGCTTTCGTCACATTCCTCGTAAGCAGCCAGACCAGGCCTGTCCCTGCAAGAGTATACGGGACCAGACGATCCGCCAGATGTTCCGCCCGGCTCTCCATCCCGGATTTGAGTTTCTCCGATTCTTCGATCATCGCTACGATTTTCTCAAATCTGGCGGAACCGGACACCGCTTTTACACGCACCGCCAATTCCCCTTCTTCGAGTACGGTCCCCGCGTACACATAAGCGTCTGCGCTCTTATGCACCGGAAGCGGCTCTCCGGTAAGCGAAGCCTGATTTACCATAGCTTCGCCCTCCGTAACAATTCCGTCAAACGGGATGATATTTCCCATGTGGACGACGATCTCGTCCTCTGCGGAAATATCCGAAACGGATGTCAGAATCTCCTGATCGCCCTCTCGTTTCCACACTTTGCTGACATTGAGAGACATGCTCCTCGCCAGATCTCCGACCGATTTTTTGTGCGTCCATTCTTCGAGAATTTCGCCGATTCCCAGCAGAAACATGACGGAACCCGCCGTCTTAAAATCGCTGCGCAAGATTGAAACACCGATCGCCGCGGCGTCCAGAACCTCCACGTCCAGTCTGCCGCCTGCAAGACTGCGGATTCCTTTGACGATATAGCGGACTGCTCTGACGCTGATGAGCGCTGCGCGCAGAGGATACGGAACAAAAAATTTACTCCCCGCGCGAAAAATGATCTTTTTCATCAATTTTTCCTGATACATCCTGCTCAGCTGCCTGCCGGAATGTTTTAAAATCCCTTCGGGAACCTCCGCTTCCTTATAATGAAACTTCCGGACTGCTGTTAAAAGCGCTTCTCGTTCTCCGGTGTAGCAGACCACCGCGTCCGCCGTTCTCTCGAATACTTTTACCCCGGACACACCGTCGAGCCCCTGAAGATAATAAGAAAGCCGGTCCGCCTGTTCACAGGACATGTTCGGCTGAGCCATATGAAACCGAATTCTTCCTTTTAATTCGTGTTTTATCGTAAATTTCAACTTTTTTCGCCTCCGAACTGTTTATGATTCCAAACGATAGAAAAGCGGAGCTGAAGTCAGCTCCGCCTGCTGTTAGATATCTGACAGCCGCGCTTCCTATGCGTTTTCCTGAGAAACGGGCTTCTGCTCTTCGCAGACGTCCTCCTGTTCGCATGCAGCTTCCTGTGCGGCTCTCTCTTCATTGATCTGCTTCGCTTCCGCCATTACGTCTTCCGCATTTTCCTGAACTTTTGTCACCGTCTTCATCACAAAGTCCTTTGCGCGAAGAGCCGCGGCAGCGCAGTTCGTATACACTTTTTTCGCATCTTTGCTGGCGAGAATCTTAATGCCGGCTGTGCCGAATGCCACTCCGCCTGCGAAAAGGCTCGCTCCCTTGATCGTTTTCTTATCAATATCCATTTTTTACCTCCTGCTGCAACGTCATATTCTCGTCTTCTGCTTTTTGAGCTGTGAATCCTCAGCACGGAATCTATTTGCGTTTATAACCGGTATAAAGCGTCATCGCTGTGCAGAGAACCATCGCCCACGCCCAGAATCTGTGAGACTTCATCTCGTCACCTCGCTCTTCTTTCTGCCCCGGATCTGTTTTTTCGGCGCCGGATTCCTCGGCCCCGATGAAAACAATTCCCGGCAAATACATAAATTATCAGTGTATAGATATCATAGTGTTCTGCTATGATATTAGTCAATTCTAACGTTTCTTATTGAAATTTTTTATCACTTATCTTTTCAGCTTCGTCTTTCCCGCTGTTCTGTTCCGAGGCATATACGATTTTTCTGCTGATAACGCCGACCTCTTCCAAAGCGCTGACCATGCGGTAAACCGTCGCAATGCCGATCTTTTCGTCACGCTTTGAAGCATAGAAAAAAATCTCCTTGCAGCTGGAACAATGGTTTTCCAAAATATCGCAATAGGGCTGCACGCATACTGATAGTTGCGCTGATAGCGATAATTGCCTTC
>CAJLHL010000047.1 GCA_905206455.1 uncultured Eubacteriales bacterium | reverse complement strand
ATTGTATATTCACTATACTCAATTTTACAAAAAAAGGAAAACAGATCCGCTTTCGGAAATCACAGGACTCTCGGGTGCTGCAGCGGGTCCTCACCTCTTCAGGCGATTCAGAATCAGAACCGCGCCGAAACCCAGCAGAACACCGGTTACGGTCCCCGAGATCAGAAGCGCCGGAAGATAAAGATAGATTTTTGAGTTTTCAACCACCAGCGCCGCTACGGTCAGCTGACCGATATTGTGGGTCACGCCTCCGGCCATGCTGACTCCGAGAGGACTGAATATCCTGGTCTTTTTCAGCAGAAGCATCGTGATAAAGCTGAACATTCCTCCCGCGAGACTGTACATCATGGCTGACACTCCGCCGAACAGCAAACCGGACAGCAAAATCCGCGCCAGATTTACCGAAAGAGCATACGACGCGCCGATCCCGTAAAGAGCTACCAGCACGACCAGATTGGACAATCCGAGTTTCATTCCAGGGATTCCGAATTGAAACGGAAACAGCGCTTCCACATAAGAAAAAATCAGGGCGAGAGCGGTCAGCACAGCGCAGACGGAAATTTTATACGCTTTCCTCTGCACCGCGGAAGCCGTATTATCGTTTTTCCGCATCCCGTTCACCGCCTTCCTCCGGACCGCCTCCGGCGGCTCCCGCCACAGCATCCGAATCACTGTAAATACCACCGCTCCTACCTCGTTCCCTCTCCGTCTTTTCTCCTGTCACAATAGACACGGCAACACGGTTGGGAAGACATACGATTGTCTGATTGGAATCCTTCATTCCACCGTTCTTTTTATGCTGATTCAGACAGTAGCCGTCCGGACAGGAAGCCTCCGTCATGAGAATCCGTCCGCCGCTTACGGTCAGACGGTTATGCCCGTATTCCGAATCGATATCGATCTCCTGATCCTCTGCAAGAGAATACGTACCGTACGCCTGGCCGTTTACCGTCACTGCGGCGTATGAACCGCTGCTGCCGGAAGAATAGACATACCAGGAGACCATGGCGCACAATACCGCGAGAAAAATTCCCAGTGCGATATCCGCTTTTTTTATCACATATTTCATCTCGTTCCCGCTCCTCCGCCGCGGCGCTGAATTGTACAGATGCTCCGGTATCCGCAGTACCTGCAGGCGTCGGATTTTGCCGTCTTCATCGGCTCGATATCCGCCCGGCCTGCGGCGAATTCCGAAGCCGCTTTCTGCAGATTCCGGTCATTTTCGTCGATCAGTCCGCGGAACTCTTCTTCCGTCAGCAGGCCCGGGCCGCTGAATCCCCCGTCTCTGTTCTTATACACCGGGATAATATCGGAATAACCGGTAAAATCTCCGTCCATGCATTCGATCACGCGTTCCTCACAGAGCAGAGCTCCGTCCAGCTTCGTCTCTTTTTTGAGTTTTTTCCGGACAGCGTCATCCACCTGATCCTGCGGCACATCGCTGACTTCCGCCATTTTATCCGGAATTTTGAAATAGAAAACGCCGGCAGGACAGGATTTTTCTATGCCTCCCATAGCGCCCCTGAGATAGAGCATCAGCTGCAGACGGAATCCGCTTCGTACTTCCTCTATATCGAATTTATCGCCTCCGGATTTATAATCGATAATCCGGATATAATTACGGTCCGGCAGCGCTGAAAAATCGGCGGTTCCCCCTTCTGCCGGCAGAGGAAATTCCGGCCCTGGCGACAGAATATCCACGCGGTCGATCATTCCTTCGATATAGATCGATCTCCCTTCCTGCAGTTCGATGCGCACCGGAGGAAAAACTGCGTCCCCACGGCGGCCGAACCGCTTTTCGAAATAGATCGCCTTCGTCCTTCCGCACTGCACCTGACGCACCATCATCCAGGCTGTCCGGAAACAGACTTCCTTGATGCGGTTCCGCAGATAGCTTTCCCGCCCTTCCTGACGGAATACGCCTTCGCGGTAAGTCTCAGAAAACTCGTCCGCAAACCGGTCGGTCAGACGTCTGCATTCCTCTTCCGTCACCTTCATCCAGCGGGAATCCGCGCCGGTAATCTCCACACCTTCGTCCGTTAAGTATTCGGACAGGCGCATCAGACAAAAATGATAAATATCACCGATAGACCGCAGATCCACTTCAAAATTCCGTTCTTCGGAAGGCCGCAGCCCGTAAGTGATCATGAAAGAGAAAGGACAGCGGCAGAAACGTTCCAGAGAAGAGGCGCTCAGCACCAGCTCCTTTGAAATGCCCCGGCCGTATAACTCTCTTACCGTCTCTTCGCTCAGGCGTTCCACTTTATTGTCGAAAAAGAGTCCTTTTCTGATATTTTCATAAGACTCATCCCCTTCATAAAACAGCGACGCCGTCTTCCAAACATCGTCCAAAGCCTCTCCCGCCGCCGTTTTACGCAGAGCTTCCGTCAGGTGAGGAAGCGCACCTCGCCTGTTTTGTATCAGATCCTCGGGACGTCCGCACAGCACGTCTCTGGATTCGGAAACCTCCGCCGCAGCGGCAGTTCCAGCGATACCGCTCCGCTCCCTCAGCTGAGCGATCAGTTCTGACGGACGAAGCTGCGCACCCTCGGTATCGATTTCCGCCCAGGACACAAAGAGATAGTCTTCCGCCTTGGAAATCATCTTGTACATGGCCAGCTGCTGCTCCATATCCCTCAGTTCATCGGTACTGCAGATCCGTCTGTTTCTTTCACTGAGGAACTGTTTTTCGTCCTCCGAAAAAATTCCCCAGGAAGACGCGGTCTCCGGCAGCACTCCTTCATTTGCGCCGCAGACGAAGAGCGCTTTTATCGAACCGGTGCGTGTCCTCTGCATGGTTCCGAAGAGGACCTGGTCATTTGTCGTCGGCAGCAGACCGATTTCCACCTCCGAAAATCCCTGAATCAGAATCTGTGCGTATTCTTCATCCGTCAGTTCTTCCTCTCCGATGACCTCCACAATCTGATCGAAAATAGCGACGATCACCTTCCAGATCTGAGCCGCGCTCTCGGCATACTCAAATTCATCCCCCTCTTCCAGCGCCGCTCTGGCCGCATCGATCTTCTGCGGCATCTGAGCGGTCTGCGTCAGAAACAGATAGAGCGCTTCCGTCTTTTCCCTCACCGTTTTTCGGCCTTGAAAGAGTTCCTCCCCGCGGCGGATAAACGCATCTGCCGTCTCCCGGAGCTGATTCAGCCGGTTCAGCTTTTCCGCGCCCTCTTCCTGCATTCCGTATACAAACGGTTTTTTCCACCGGCCGCTGCGGATATGATACTTCGAACAGTAATTTTCCAGCTCCTCGCATTCGTCGTGGCTCACAGGAGAATATCCCGTCTTCATCATCCGGAAGACATCGTAAAACCGTCTGCCGTCACGTACGGTGTCCATCATGGCAAAGATAAATTCCACCGCGGGATCCTGCAGAATCCCCCTTTTGCGGTCGATAAACAGAGGAATTTCATATCTGTCAAAGACCCGGCGAAAAATCGATCCTCTGACCTCCGCATCATTGCAGATGATGACGATATCCCGATAACGCAGTCCTTTTTCTCTGACCAGTTCCGTGATCCGCACCGCCGCTGTCTCCGCCTCTGCGTAAAAATCGCTGCAGACCGTCAGATTCACCCGGGGAGGGGAGACGTCTCTTCGGTATTTTTCCGGTATTCCGTGTTCCTGATAAGGAATCTGAGCCCGTTCTGCCATCTCTCTCAGAGCTTTTCTCATACGCTGAAATACCGCGAACTGTCCCTCTGCATTTCTGTCGTCGCCAGTAAAGACAACATTGACTTCCGGTGCGGTACAGGCGATAGCTTCTACCATGGAAAGCAGCTTCGGCGTCATATAGTCGAAGCCGTCGATCCAGAACCGGTGCGACTTTACCAGTTCAGAACCGCGGATCTTTTCCGACACGATGCGGAGAAAATCTTCGGAATCGAGGTAACGGCCGGCGAGAAGTTCCTCATATTTCTCGTAAATCTCTCTCACATCTGAGATTTTTTCACATAATACGCTGTCGTCGTTCAGAGAACTTTCGATCTCCGCCAGTTCCGACGGCGTCACATCATACTGCTTCATATCTGAAATCATATCGTTTACCAGAGAGATAAAAGAATTTTTTTTCCTCACCGAAGCAAAAATCCCTTCCTCCTTCTGCTCTTTCAGCAACAGCCCTGTCAGCAGCATAAAACGGCCGTATTTATCCACCGCCACGCCTCCGGGAGATCCCTCCTGAGACACGATGCGGCGCGCGAACCCGGACCGGCTGACGATCTCCAGCTCCAAAAGCGCGTCAGCGTTCATATATTCGAAAGCATTCCGTTCCGCCTGCAGAGTAAACTGGTCCGGGACCAGCAGAAACACATCCGACGGCATGACCGACGCGATTTGATCAAAAATAAATTTATCTTTGTCCTTATCCGTATCACCAAAATATATACGAAGCATCCGGACACCCCCTCTCCCCGCCGGAACCGGCCGCTTTGTCCCAAAAGACCGGCTGCGGTTTGTACAAAAAAGAAAGCTGCCTCCCGCGAGACAGCTGTCATGTTTAAAGATCTATGCTCCGGATGGCCTTCGCCAGCTGATCGGGACACGATGTATTCTTAAATCCGCATCGGATACCTTCCAATTTCTCTGCGGCCTCGGAGGCTTTCATTCCCTCTGTCAGCATGCCGATTCCCTTGAGATTTCCGCTGCAGCCTCCGGCATAAACCACGTTTCTCAGACATCCCTCGTCATCGATATCAAATGTGATGCGTGAGGAACAGACGCCCGATGTCTTATAATTATAATTCTTCATCTGATGATCTCTCCTGTCCTGCGACTTCTTCGCTGAAATTACTATGTACATGGGGATATCGCCGCATGCGCCTCTCAAATCTGACGTATGCCTTCTGCATCGGCGTTGCCCGGAGAACTTCGTGACCGCAGTTTCTGTTAAAAACCGAGAACGATCAAACTATAAATCCGCCCTGTCCCTGCGTTCTTCGGCCGGCAAACCGCTGAAAAGAACGGTTACGTCATTGTCATATGTTCTGGAAAAACAGCAGCATCAGCACCCCGGGCACGCCCAAGACTCCTGCCGCTGCCGCGGTCAGGCAGTTCAGGCTGATGTGGATTCCCACAGCCGCCCCGGCAAGATTGATCACGACGATCGCGATTCCGCCCAGAAGACTGCTGATCAAAAATCTCACCGCGTATTTCAGCGGAACGATAAACATACACACGACTACAAACAGACCGAACATTCCTATCGCATACGCCAGGAGAATTCCCGCTTCGTTTGCCATTGACATCTCATCACCTCCGATGAGATATCTTATTCGTTAGCCGCCTGTCCATATTCGCCCCATCCGAACCGGCGGACCGGCTATCACAATTCCCTTCTGCCCTCCATCGCCTTTGACAGCGTGACTTCATCCGTATACTCCAGATCGCCTCCTACGGGGATCCCGTGTGCGATCCGCGTCACTTTGATTCCCGAAGGTTTGATAAGACGCGCGGCATACATAGCCGTAGCCTCTCCTTCGATGGTCGGATTGGTGGCGAGAATCACTTCCCGGATATCGTCCTGCTGCAGCCGGATGATCAGCTGTTTCAGATTGATATCCTCCGGTCCGATCCCATCCATCGGAGAAATCGCCCCGTTGAGGACGTGATACAGACCGTTGTATTCTTTCATCCGTTCCATGGCCGCCACATCCCGGGCTTGTTCCACCACACAGATAACCGTGCGGTCCCGCTTTTCATCGGAACAGATCTCACAGGGATCGCTCTCGGTCAGATTTCCGCAGACAGAACAATACCTCATCGAAGACTTCGCTCTCGTTATAGAATTTGCGAGGACTTCCGCCTCCCGGTCATCCATCGAAAGAATGTGAAATGCCAGGCGCTGCGCGCTCTTTCCGCCGATGCCGGGCAGCTTAGACAGTTCCCGGATCAGATTTGCCAGGGGCTTTGCGTACTGAGCCATGATGCCCCCTTAGAACAGTCCCGGAATGTTGATACCCCCGGTCACTTTTCCCATCTCGCTTTCGCTGATCTCATCGATCTGCCGCATACCTTCATTTACCGCGGCGATAATGAGATCCTGAAGCATTTCGATATCGTCCGGATCCACCACTTCCGGTTTCAGAAGGACTTCGACCAACTCTTTCTTTCCGTTTATTTTAACAGAAACCGCTCCGCCTCCGGCGGAAGTTTCCACTACTTTCGCTTCGATTTCTTCCTGAACCTGCTGCATGCGCGCCTGCATCGCCTGTACCTGAGCCAGCTGCTTCTGCATATTTCCGCCGCCCTTGCCCGCGCTCGGTTTCTTGCCTGCTCTCATACCTTTTCCCATGTTTTTCCTCCCGATAATATTGCCCTGTCTGCTGCTGTGGCGGAAGGCCGCTGTCTTTCCGCAACCTCCCGCCGAATCTTCTTTATTCTATCTCCACTTTCATGTGAAAGCGTTCTTCGATTTGTCTTGCGATCTCCTCCGCCCCGGACGAGTCTTCCCGCTGTGCTCCCGCAGAGACCGGCGCGCCGTTGCCTCCGCTGTCCAAACACAGCGCCAGAGGGCTGCCGTAATACATCTCAAGCTTGGATTCGAGGAGCTCTTTGCCCTTTTCCATGAGCATTTTTTCGGTGTAATCGTCTTCCGCAGAGACATAAAGGATGCCGTCCTGTATACGGATCGGATGCGCCTTTGTCTCGATCCGGATGAGCATCGGCTTTTCTCCGACAGCCTTTTTTACGGCCGTATTCCACAGCTCGTCTACCTCAGGCCCGCATGCCGTCTGCTCTCCGCTTTCCGGGATTTCCGTCGGCGCCTCCGCCGACTTCACAGGCAGTTCTTCTTCCCGGAAAGGAGTCCGCTGCGCTCTGCTTTCGCTGGCTACTCCCCTGCCGGCAGCAGGAGAAACCGGTTCCGCATCATAAATCTGCTGAATCGTCGGCATCATAGCGCCGAATTCATCTTCTATGTCATCAGAACCGAAGATCATGATTTCATCGTCTGAAGATACGATATCCGGCGCCGCTTCCGACTCCTCCAATCCGACCTCAGACGAACTCTCCAGAACAGGCGGCGCCGGTCTTTCCCGCTGTCCGGCGGATACCGGAGACTTTCGTTCCTCTTCTGACACACGGTCGCTCGCGGCCGAATCGCTGCGGATCTGCGCGGTGTCCGTCTTTTCCGCAGCTGCGCTCTGCTGCAGAGAGGTCCGTACCGCATCGTTTCGAAAGGCAAAGGTCTCCTCGCTCTCCTGCGGAGCGCCCAGCCGCACGATGCACATCTCCAGAAGAACTCTGGGCTGGGAGGACCAGCGGGCCTCCGCTATAGTCTTCGTCAGATCGGTAATCCCGCGATTCAGCAGTTCTGTAGTGATTTCCGCACTCTGTTCCTTTACTCTCAGCACATTCTCCACGGACATACTGAGAATATTCTCCGGCTGCGCCACATATTTCGCCATCAGCAGACTGCGGAAATGCGTCAGCCACTCTTTCATAAACTGCTTTACATCGCTGCCGGAACGTATGATCCTGTCCAAAAGCAGCAGCGCCTCTGAGATCTGCCCCCGGATAATGCAGCCCGTCAGCCCGATGAGAGACTCCTCTCCCGCCGTTCCCAGGAGTTCTGCCACATCATCCCGGCAAATGGAGTCCGCACCTGTAGAGATACACTGCTCTAAAATGCTCAGACTGTCTCTGACCGAACCGTCAGCGTTGACCGCGATGAGAGACAACGCGCCGGGATCCGCTTCGATGCCCCGGGCTCTGCAGATCATCTTCATATTATCGATGATAGACTCCTCGGAAACTCTTCGGAAATCAAGCCGCATACAGCGTGACAAAATCGTCGCCGGCAGTTTTTGCGGTTCCGTGGTCGCCAGTATGAACACCACATTTTGAGGAGGCTCTTCCAGAGTCTTTAAAAGAGCGTTAAATGCCCCCTGAGAGAGCATATGAACTTCATCTATGATATAAACTTTATTGCGGCCTTTCACCGGCGGATATTTTACACTTTCCCGGAGTTCCCGGATACTGTCTACACCGTTATTGGATGCCGCGTCGATCTCGATCACATCCAGAAACGTCCCCTCTTTAATAGAGATACAGCTGTCGCACACACCGCAGGGCCTCTCGCCTTCACTCTCACAATTGAGCGCCTTTGCCAGAATCCGGGCCGTCGTCGTTTTGCCGGTTCCTCTGGTTCCGCAGAACAGGTAGGCATGTCCGGTCTGCCCGGACGCGATCTGGTTTTTCAAAATCTTTACGATATGATCCTGGCCTATGATCTGATCGAACCGATCCGGCCGGAAGTCTCTGTATATCGCCGAATACATTGCTGTCCTCCACTCCTGCGGTGATTTTCCTGCATATTACTCTGATTCTGTCATAAAAAGCCTGCACGCCGTCTTTCCGGAGAAAGGACGGCCGCAGGTCCGATTTCAGAAAAAAGTTGTCCTTTGAAGGCTCCGCAGAATGAAAAAGGCTTATCTGCGGCACATAAGAGGTCCCGCTTATCGCTGCTTCCTTCCGGACCTGACGAGGTTCACGGGCTCTTATTGCGCAGGACCCCAGTCACTCTTACGAAGCCATCAAAGGACAACTGCATTGTTTATTATATTATATTTCGCGTCAGATCGTCAATCGCTTTCTTGGTATCCCGAAATTTTCTTTTCCTCCGGATCCTCCGTCAGCCCGCTCCTTATACCGCGTTCTTCCGCCGAAGAACGCCAGAGCGAAAGCCGGCGTCCATTCTCCCTGTCTCACAGCGCCGGCGATCTCTCATTCTCCTTCCCGCGTCATCCGCAGAAATTCCGCTTCATCGATCACCGGTACCCCCAGAGATTCTGCCTTTGCCAGTTTGCTGCCGGCGGCTTCGCCGGTTAGAAGATAACTCGTCTTTTTAGATACGCTTCCGCTCACTTTACCGCCCAGCTGCTCCACCAGAGCCGCCGCGGCCTTCCGGTCCATCGTAGGCAGAGTTCCAGTGATGACGAAAGTGAGCCCTGCAAATTTCTGTGTTTCCGCCTGCGCTGCTCCGTCCTCTTTCAGGAGAGTATTGACGCCCTCTTCTTTCAGGCGGCGCAGGATCTCCCTGTTCTGTTCGCTGCTGAAGTACGTGCAGATCGCTTTCGCGGTGATTTCCCCCACGTCATCCACCAAAACCAGTTCTTCCTCGGAAGCCTCCGCCACTGCTTCGATACTGCCGAAATGACGCAGAATCGACTTGGAAGCGGCCTGACCTACATTTGGAATACCGAATCCCGTCATCAGCTGATGAGGCGGGTTCTTTTTGGCTTCTTCAATCGCGTTCAGCAGTTTATCTGTATTTTTTTCTTTTCCGATGATTCCCTTTTCGATGAGTTCCTCCCGGTGATTTTTCAGCAGAAAAATATCGGCGATGTCGGAAATATAACCTTGAGCCACCAGTTCCTTCGCGTAGACTTCGCCAAAGCCTTTGATATCCATGGCGCCGCGTCCCACAAAATTGATGATATGCCGCTCAAGCTGCGCCGGACAGCTGACGCCGGTACATCTCATATCCGCCGTATCTTCATCCCGAAGGACAGGGGCGCCGCATACCGGACAGACATCAGGAATCTGAAAGCGCACCGTTCCCGCGGGGCGTTTCTCCCTGATTACTTTCTTTACTTTCGGTATAATCTCACCGGATTTATATACAACGACAGTGTCTCCGATCCCTACGTCGAGCTCATCGATATAGTCCTGATTGTGGAGAGTCGCTCTGGACACCGTAGTTCCGCAGAGGCGCACGGGATCGAATACGGCCGTCGGCGTCACTCTTCCCGTCCTCCCCACGGAGAGCTCCACTTCCCGCAGTACACTCTCCTTTTCCTCCGGAGGATATTTATACGCCACCATAAACCCCGCGTTTTTGCTGGTATCGGGACACTTTTCCCTGTCCGACAGGCGGTTGAGTTTCACCACCGCGCCGTCGATTTCGTAAGGCAGACTGCCGCGCATCTCTCCGATCTTTTCGATGGCTTCCCAGACCTCTCCCTCATTTCGGCAGATAAAGTAATGATCGATCACTTTTACCTTCCGCTCTTTGAGATAGCGGTAGACCTGGTCATGCGTTTCAAAGGAAATCCCTCTCACGTCCTGCAGATTGAAAATAAACAGAGAGAGCCTCCTCTGTTCGGTGACGGAGGTATCCAGCTGGCGCAGCGTGCCCGCCGCACAGTTTCGCGGATTGGCAAACGTTTTTTTTCCGGCTTCTTCCTGACGGCGGTTGACTTCTTCAAACGCCGCGTTTTCCATATAGACTTCACCTCGCAGCTCCAGATATTCCGGCGCGTCGGGCAATTCTTCCCTCACGTCGGCGATCACTCTTGCGTTGGCCGTGACGTCTTCGCCGTTCAGCCTGCCGTCTCCTCTGGTGAGCGCCGTCACGAGACTGCCTCTCTCATACCGGAGAGCCAGAGAGAGTCCGTCGATCTTCGTCTCCACGAGAAATTCCGTGTCCTCGCCCAGTTTTTT
Source organism: uncultured Eubacteriales bacterium (assembly GCA_905206455.1). Classification (GTDB taxonomy): domain Bacteria; phylum Bacillota; class Clostridia; order Peptostreptococcales; family Anaerovoracaceae; genus Alangreenwoodia. The sequence goes on along the minus strand of CAJLHL010000047.1, from coordinate 6,882 downwards.
TCTCATATCCGTTACCCAGTGTTCCACCTCTTCCCGGCTGAACACATCCTGAATCGAGAGCATCGGCACGCGGTGGCGCACTAATACGCCGGCCTCACGCTTCGCTCTGCCTCCCACCTTTCGGGTAGGGGAATCCTTTCGGGCCAGATTTGGAAATTCCGCTTCCAGTTTCCGGAGTTCGACAGATAGTTCGTCGAACTCCCGGTCGGTGATCTCCGGCGCATCCTGATTGAAATATTTATCGCCGTGGTATTCTAAAAGCTCTGTCAGCTCCGCCATGCGGCGCTTCGCCTCTTCTCTGTTCATAAAAAACTCCCGTTTCCCAAATTTTTCCCCGAATCTCAGAGATCCGTTCTTCTTCCTCAAATTTTTCAAATCTTCTTCAGCGGAGCAAAATCCAGGGCCAGTTTCTTGATCCCCACGGAATCGAAAGCGACTGTCACAGCTCCGCCTTTTACGGAAATGACCAGTCCCTCGCCGAATTTCGGATGGGATACCCGGTCGCCGTCGCCGAAATCCTCTTTGCTCTCCGAAGCGGTTTTCGCCAGCTCCGATGTGCTCTGCCTGATATATTTCAGCTGGTCAAACGGCTTATTCATCGCGCCGTATTGCTTTTTCGGCTTCGCTTCGATATTGCCGCCGCCCTCCTGATAGCTGTTTTTGCCGATAGGATCTGCTTCTTCATCGAAAAGATCCCGATCCAGTTCTTTCAGAAACTGGGATTCCCTGGTAAAATCAGTTCTGCCGTAAATCGTCCTGGCCACCGCACTGGTGAGATAGAGCCGTTCTCTGGCACGGGTGATTCCCACATAGCACAGACGCCGTTCTTCCTCCACACCATCCGCGGAATCGAGAGAACGCCATCCAGGAAAGAGCCCGTCCTCCATCCCCGGCATAAACACAACCGGAAATTCCAGCCCCTTCGCACTGTGCAGAGTCATGAGAACTACCGCATTTTCTTCCGGCTCATGATTGTCGATATCCGCCACCAGAGCCACGCTTTCCAGAAACTCCGCCAGAGACAGCTGCGGATTTTCCTCCTCGCTGTCATACATGACGGATTTAAATTCCAGCAGATTTTCGATCCGGCCGTCCGCTTCTACCGTATTGGCGTCCTCGAGAGCTTTCAGATATCCGCTGTCCACCAGAAGGCGATCGTAAATATCACTGACCTTCATCTCGTCGTGGTTGGCGTGACATTCCGCCAGCAGACGGATCAGGGAATGAAGGCCCGCTCCCGCTTTCGCAGAAAGCCCGCTGATGACTTCATCGTCCGTCAGAAGCTCAAAGAGACTGGCCTGACGCTGCTGAGCCAGAATCTGCAGCTTTTCCAGCGTCTTTGCCCCCACGCTTCGCTTCGGTTCGTTGATGATCCGCACGAAAGCCAGATCGTCCGCGGGATTCAGAACCAGACGCAGATAAGCCATCATGTCTTTGATCTCTTTTCGGTCGTAAAACTTCGTACCGCCCAGCACCCGATACGGCACATCTGCCGCCATAAATGCGTCTTCGAAAGCTCTCGACTGGACATTGGTACGATAGAGTACCGCAAAATCCGAATACTTTCTCCCGGCGGTCATCAGCCGGCCGATCTCCTGTGCGGCATACGCAGCTTCCGCCTTTTCATTGTCGAGACGCCGGTACATAATTCTGTTTCCGTCTTCCGCCTCTGTCCATAATTGTTTGTCTTTTCTGCCCCGATTATGCCTGATTACAGAATGAGCGGCCTTTAAAATATTTCCGCAGGAACGGTAATTCTGTTCCAGTTTTACCACTTCTGTCCCCGGAAAGTCTTTTTCAAAGGAAAGAATATTCCGGATATCTGCGCCTCTCCACTGGTAAATACACTGATCGTCGTCGCCCACGACGCAGATATTCCGGTGCTTTTCCGCCAGGAGACGTATGATACGGTACTGCATGTAGTTGGTATCCTGATACTCATCCACCATTATGTAACGGAATTTTTCCCTGTAATAATCCAGAACTTCCGCATCCTTCTCAAAAAGCTGAACCGTCCTCCAGATCAGATCATCGAAGTCCATCGCATTATTTTTCTTCAGCGTCTCCTCATAGTCCCGGTACAGTTTTGCGGTAATCTTTTCTTTGTATCCGTCGTCGTTTTCTACGAATTCTCTGCTGTCGATGCCGTGTTCCTTGGCGTCGCTGATAATGCCCAGCACATAATTCGGTGTAAAAATTTTGTCGTCGGCATTTTCCGCTTTGACGGCCGCTTTGATGACGGCTTTCTGATCTACGGGATCATAAATCGTAAAATCTTTCGTATAGCCCAGACGATCCGCATTCATGCGCAGAATCCGGAGACAGGCGGAGTGAAAGGTCGTGATCCACATGTTTAAGCCCGTTCCCACCAGAGACTCCACGCGGTCTCTCATCTCCCGGGCGGCTTTGTTAGTAAAGGTAACCGCCAGAATCTGATATGGAGAAATTCCCTGTTCTCTGATCATATAGGCGATTCTGCGGGTCATGGTGCTGGTCTTTCCGCTTCCGGCTCCCGCAAGAATCAGAAGCGGCCCTTCTGTGTGTTTGGCCGCTTTTCGCTGTTTTTCGTTTAAATTGTTTAAATAATCCATAGTCTCAAAAGAGGCGCATTTTACTCATGCGCCTTTAAAAATTCTCCTGTTTTTTCTCTTATCACTTTTATCTCAGCTTCATAGCCGGGAAGTTCGTTCGGCGTCTCCAGATTAAACGGAAGGCCTTTCAGCTTTTCATGAGAAACCACCCGGCAGATAGCGTCCAGACCGATGCTACCTTCCCCGATTTTCGCATGCCGGTCTTTGTTGCAGGCCAGGTCGTTCATATTGTCGTTGACGTGAACGCCGCCGATCCGCCGGATACCGATTTTTTCGTCCAGTTCCGACAGAACGCCGTCGAGATCGTTTACGATGTCATAACCCGCAGAATGAAGATGACAGGTATCGATACAGATCCCCAGATTTTTATTGTGGCTGACGCCCTGGATGATCTGCGCGATCTCATCGAAATTTCTCCCGATCTCGCTGCCCTTGCCTGACATTCCCTCCAAAAGAATCATCGGTCCGTCGTCGTCTTTTATCGTCTCGTTGAGAGCGTCTACGATAAACTGTATGCCCTGTTCCGCTCCCTGGCCTACGTGACTGCCGGGATGAAAGAGGAACCTGGCCTCCGGCAGATATTTCATCCGCTCCACGTCTTCTTTCAGAACCGTCAGAGCGAACTCTCTCACATCTTCTTTGGCGGAGCAGAGATTCATCGTATACGGCGCATGCGCCAGAAGAGGTCCGAATGCGTACTCTTCCATCAGCGATTTCGCTCTGGCGATATCTTTCTCGTCGAGAGCTTTTGCATTTCCGCCCCGGGGATTTCTCGTAAAAAACTGAAATGTATTGGCGCCTATGGAAACAGCTTCCTGCGCCGCTTTATGGTAACCTTTCGAGATGGAAAGGTGACAGCCCAGATATAACATATGATTCTCCTGTCTAAAATAACTCAGCTTCGGTTTCAATGCGCGCGAAAGACCGCTGCGCTTCTTTTTCTCTCTTCTCTGTGCCGTTTTTCGGCAGCGGGTCCGCGAATCGTCATCCCGAAGGACCGCATACATCGCCGACACCGCATTTCTATTTATTTTACCCAGATTCCTCCGCCGATAAATTCCCTCATAATGGAATTATTGCTGATGTCTTCGGAATTTTTCAGGGATCTGACGCACCGAAGAATCCGCAGCAGACGCTCGGCTTCCAGATAATTCTCGTCTTCTTCCCGGATTTCCTCCAGACTGTCTTTAATCACCGGCTTCAGCATAGCCCATTCATACATAAAAGCCGAATTAAAAAAGACATCCGCCTCTACGCTGTACGGAAAAATATTTTTTACTTCGCCGGCCCGTACTTTCACCCATTCGCTCAGCGTCTGACTGGCGGTCCTTCCTCTGGAACGGATATCCCGGGCGATTCTGCGCACGAGACGCAGATCACTCACCGGAATCCGGTTATTATCATCGATGTTGAGCGTCGTCAGCGGACTGATATAGATGCGGTATTTTTCTTCCTCGGGAATATCCTCGGTCAGCTTGTCGTTGAGCGCATGAATTCCCTCGATGACGATCGGCTGATCTTCCTCCGCCCGGGTGATCCGCGTTCCGTACCGCTTGCTCCCTTTTACAAAATCGAACACGGGCATATCCACGGTTTCACCTGCCAGAAGACCGTTCATCTGTTCGTTGAACAGATCCACATCCACCGCGTCGAGATCCTCAAAATTAAACTTTCCGAATTCATCCACCGGCGCCTGCTCTCTCTCCACAAAATAATCGTCCGTACCCATGTAAAGAGGACGTTTTCCGTTGACTCTCAGCTGGATACACAGACGCTGCGCAAAAGTGGTCTTCCCGGAAGAAGAAGGTCCTGCAATGAGAATAATTCTCCGTTTTCTCCGAATGATATCATCTGCGATCGCCGCAACTTTTTTCTCCTGCAACGCCTCGTTCAGCAGGATGAGATCGTGCCACTCTCCTTCCATGATTTTACGATTCAGATCTTTCATGTGCCATACGCCCACATCGCGGTTCCACTGCGCCTCTTCGATAAACGCTTCGTAGAGCTTGCGGTCGTCCCGGTACTCCGGCAGAGATTTCGTACTGCGGTACTGCGGAACCCGAAGGATCGCGCCTCCCTGATACGGAACAATCTGAAAGAGATAAAGAGACTGGGCCGACGCGATCAGCGGATCGTAAAAAATCCTGGATACCCCCCGGCAGGAATACTCGAAGACCTCCCGGATATCGCAGTTCCTGATGTATTCAATCTGATCCTCTGTCAGAATTTCCGGCGGATGATCGGACAGAATTTCTTTTCTTCGTATGATTTTTCTCGAAAAAGACACATCCTCGGCGATGAGCTCCCGCATGCGTTTTTCGATGAGCCACTGCGCCTGTGCCGGGCTGTCCGGCTGATTTTTTATCTTGACGTAAATGCCGTCGTTGAGCGGATGTTTCAGCGCCGGACTGGCGTCCGGATCGATTTCACTGAGAGCCACGAGATAGAGAAAATAAATGCTTCTCTGATACACGAGCCGGGCCAGCCGGGAGCGGAGATCCATAAAACGTACCGTCGCCGGGCGGCTGATCCGATACAGCAGATCTCTGCCTACGTCATTTACGCTTGCAAACACCGGGAAATATCCTGCGGATCGATCATAGTACTTAGCAGCGAGTTCTTCCAGTGAAATGCCCGGGGGCTCCATTACTTCGGTGACATCATTGTCGGAAAGGATTCTGATTCTGATCTTCTCACTCATACCTGCCTCCTGCTTTCTCCGACACGCGGCGCTGTCGGCATACCTGCTGCTCCGGCTGAAATGCCGCAGATTCAGCCGCTCTCTTCCTGCGGCGAACCGCCGCTGCAAAAGAAAATATCGATCTGTTTTATTATACCATGTCGACTACGGCTCAGTCTTCGTCTTTTTTGCTTTTCGTGACTCGCCTCTCGCCGAGGGAAGAGAACCCGGCTGCGGAGGACAGACTTTGCGCCTTTGCAGATACGATATATCTCATTTGCAAAAAACAAAAGGCTCCCCGGGTCTTTACGACCGACGGAGAGCCTTTTGTAACCGAGATAATCATGAAGTGCGCGGTACTTCCACATTTCCTCCCCTCTGCGCCCATCAGCGTGCTCTTACGGGCGCGGTTTGAGACGAAGAGGAAGGCCGCGCTTTCAAAAGTTCAGGAAAGCGCCGCGCGCATTTTACGGGGCGCGGCTGTTGCGGGTAATGCCGATTTGTGAAAACGGCGGATGAAACTCTGACTTTACGCTGCACCGAGCTCTGCGGAAATAAGCTCTGCTAACTGTTCCAGTTCTTCCCGGGTCATGGTGATGCCGCGGGACATGTGCTGATGCTCGGCGCTCCAGTCTCTGATGTCATACTTCGGGGTGCTGCCGTTCCAGCTGACGCTGTTGAATTCTTTCGTCCACCCCTTGACAGACGTAGACAGGATACCGAAATGCCGCACGATTTCATACCGGAAGTCATCGTCTCGATCGCGTCTCACACTTTCTGCCATACACAGTTTTCTCCTTTCTTCATAGATTCGAAAGGAAATTTTTTCCATTTCCTTCCTGAAGTCATTATATAAAACATTCCATATTTTGTCAATTTTTATTTTCTATTTTTTACCATTCCAATTATTTCTCTATGTTGCGCTGAACTTTTTCTCTTTTCTCTCCGGGACAGATACGAAAATCGCTGTCGGTATGTTAGAATATTATCTCAGATAAGCAAAAAACTTGATCTAATAGAAAATATACAAAAGGAGCGTCAAAATGTACAAAGCAGGTATTATTACAGCCAGCGACAAAGGTTCTCAGGGTCTCCGCGAAGATAAGGGCGGACCTGCAATCAGAGAAATTCTCAGCGGTTTTGCCGATACCTTTGAAGTGGTGGATTACCGCATCGTCCCGGACGAAAAAGTCCGGCTGACTTCCGCCATGATCGATATGGCAGATATTCAGAAAATCGATCTCATCGTCACCACGGGGGGCACGGGCTTCTCAAAACGCGATGTAACTCCGGAAGCCACTCTCGAAGTGATCGAGCGCCGCACGCCGGGTATTCCGGAAGCCATGAGAAGCATCAGCCTCGCCGTCACTATGAGAGCTATGCTCTCCCGCGCGGAAGCGGGCATCCGCGGCAATTCCATCATCATCAATCTTCCCGGCAGTCCGAAAGCTATCGAAGAAGTGCTCGCTCCGATTCTTCCGTCTGTCAAACACGGTCTGGATATTCTTCAGGGAAAAGACTCGGAATGCGCGCGGCCTTAGTTTACAAAAATAAGGAAACCTAGTCCTTCAAAAACGTGCTGCCCGTCTCGCTTGCGAGCGCGCTCATCTC
>CAJLHL010000046.1 GCA_905206455.1 uncultured Eubacteriales bacterium | reverse complement strand
CGCGTTGCCGGTTTGAAAAAAATGGAATCGCGTTTGCGGTTCCATTTTTTATTGTATAGATTTATTTTAGATTTGCGCGGGAGGTGTGATGAGAAAAGAAATTGTTGATATGAGGAGGAAAACGTATATAATTAATAATATTGCAGTAGGGCGAACGGTCGTATCGATGCAGATCGGGTTTGCACCGGTCGCCGTACACGGCCGATCGGTTCGATGGATGGTAGGCTGATTTAAGGACAGAAAAGTGAATTTTCAGAGATGGTAAGGATAAGAGGAACAGGAGGAAATGATAATGAAAGTATTGCTGGTAAATGGAAGTCCTCATAAAAATGGATGTGTTTATACGGCGCTTTCGGAGGTCGGAGGACAATTGAAGAAGCACGGTGTCGATTTTGAGATTTTTCATATCGGGACTGCTCCTGTGAGAGGCTGTATTGCGTGCGGCGCATGTGCTAAGCTGGGAAAATGTGCTTTTAATGATGATGTCTGTAATCCGCTGATGGAGAAGATGTTAGAGGCGGATGGGATTATTATCGGTTCTCCGGTGTATTATGCAGGTACCAATGGAGCGCTTTGCGCTGTTTTGGACCGCGCTTTTTATGCTTCTCAGGGCAGATATGCCCGCAAGCCGGGTGCAGCGGTAGTCAGCTGCAGAAGGGGAGGAGCCAGCGCTACTTTCGACAGAATCAATAAGTACTTTACTATCAGCAGAATGCCGGTGGTTTCCTCTCAGTATTGGAATTCGATCCATGGAACCTGTGCGGAGGAAGCGCTGCAGGATGAGGAGGGGCTGCAGACAATGCGGACGCTGGCGGATCATATGGTCTGGATGCTTAGGAGCATCGATGCGGCAGGTTTGGAGGCTCCGGCAGCAGAGCCGCCGAGAAAGACGAATTTTATTCGATAGTTTTTATTGTTCGTTCATTTTTTATTATCATTTTGCAGATTGAGTGATTAGTATAGCTGACTGCACCGGGCGGAGGGATCTTAAATGATCTCTCCGCCCGGTGTTCTGGATAGGATTACAAGAGGGATCAGACGGCTGTGCAGCAGGCGGCAGACAGATGATTCAGATCTGAAAAAACGGCCTGAAATATTTTCAGGGTTGAGTAACTTGTGTATAAGGAATATTGTATTTTATGGAAATTGGAATTATTCTGCATCAGATGCTGCAGTTTTTTATCATCATGTTTCTCGGGTATTTTCTTTCTAAAGTGAAGCTGGTGGATCATGATTTTATAAAGAAGCTGACGAAGCTGCTTTTAAATGTGACGCTGCCCGCTACGATTTTTTCTTCGGTGTTGGAGGCGGATTCTGAACGCGATCCGGGAGGCGTGGCTCAGGTCTTTGTGATCGGTGTGATCGTGTATGCGGCGCTGCCGGTGATCAGTTTTGTGATAGTGAAATTGATGCGCCTGCCCGGGAGGGACCGGGGATTATACGCGTTTATGATGACGTACTCCAATATCGGGTTCATGGGATTTCCACTGATGGATGCTCTGTTCGGTCAGAAGGCGGTTTTTTATGCGGCTATCGTCAACGTATTGTTTAATATATCGGTCTTTACCTGCGGAGTGGTAATGATGAATGTGGGCCGGGCGGATAATTTGACGGGGATTCAGGAACCGGAAAATTACGAAGCCGGGGCTCCGGAGCATCTTTCCGAAGGAATGCAGGTGCAGGAGAGCGGTCAGCCGAAGATGAAAAAAAACAGGATGAGACGGAAGTCAGGGGTTAAAAAGAGCGCGGCACAATTCAAGCTGAAAAATCTTCTGTCGCCGGGTGTCAGTATATCGGTAATGTCGATTGTCGTATATTTTATGAATATTCCGTTTCCGCAGGATATCCGCGCTGTCGTTTCGTCCGTCGGAGGCATTACGACGCCTCTCGCAATGATTTTAATCGGAGCGACGCTGGCGACGATGGAACTGAAATCGATTTTCAGCGACTGGCATGTCTATTTTTATTCACTGGTGAAACAGGTGTTTGTGCCTCTGCTGTTGTGGCCGGTACTGAAGCTGTGTATCTCAGATGAATTTATTCTGAGTGTCGTCTATATTCTGATTCTGATGCCTGTAGCAAATACCAGTGTTTTATTCGCGACTGAATATGGCGGAGATGAGAAACTGGCGGCGAAGACGGTTTTTATCACTACGGTGATGTCGATTGTCACCGTGCCGCTTTTATTGATGATATGTATGTAGTTTCCGGCGGAAAAGCCGGTTTGCCGTAAGACAGAGAAACCGGCAGAAAATCAGGCGAAGAGTATATCAAGAGTACAACCGGCAGAGTGCGGACAGAGGAACTCTGCGCTGGAGCGCGGCCGCTGTATGGTTCGTGGGAATCGATTTTCAGGACGACCGGTGAAATCATTTCGATGAATGATCTGCTGACAGCTGAATATCCGGCAGAGTTTTTTTCGGAAGACGGAGCGCGGGAAGAGAGAAAGGAAAAAAGGATAGGATGACGGATCAGACTTTGTTATTTGACGGAAAACGAAATGCGGAAAACCGGGAATCTTCAGAGGACTTCTGCACGGTAGGAGAGAGAAAAAATCCGCAGAAGGGACGCGAACCGGTTCCGGGCAGGAGATATCGGCATTTTAAGGACAGGCTGTACCAGATCGTAACGGTGGCTCTTCATTCGGAAACGGATGAGAAGATGGTGGTGTATCAACAGCTGTACGGAGATTATCTGGTGTATGTGCGGCCTTATGAAATGTTTATGAGTGAGGTGGATCGGGAAAAATATCCTGATGCAGACCAAAGATACAGATTTGAACCGCTGGAATAGAAGAGCAGATGCAGATTCTGCAGATTTCTGATATGATAAAAGAATGAAAATGAGATTGCGGAGCGAGTCGGAGAAGAGTTTATGGATACTTATCTGGAAATGTACACGGATTATCTGAAGAATGTGAAAAACATGGCGAAAAATTCGCTGTCGGCATACCGACGGGATATCGCGGATTTTCATCGTTATCTTTCGTCGCGGGGCATCGGCTGTGCCGAAGAAATTTCCGGCGCGGATATTTCTTCGTATGCTTTTGAGCTGAAAAACAGCGGCAGGGCGGCGTCTACGGTTCACCGGAAAATGGCATCGGTGAGGTCTTATTGTCTCTATCTCACCGGAGAGGGTATTCTGGAGGAAAACCCGGCGAGAAATATCAGGCCGCCAAGGATGGAGAAAAAGGAAATTGAATATCTGTCGATACAGGAGGTAGAGGCCATTTTAAACGCGCCGGATGATTCGGTGAAAGGGCTTCGTGACCGCGCGATTCTGGAGATGATGTACGGCACCGGGATCCGGGTCACTGAGATTTCCAGCCTGCGCATGAGCGATGTCAATTTTCGCATCGGGTTTATCACCTGTACCGGCGAATACGGAAAAGCGCGGATTATTCCTTTGGGGCGCCCCTGCAGGGAGGCTCTGGAGCGTTATCTCGACGAATCGCGGCCGAAGCTGCTCGAATCCTATCTCAGGAGGAGAGCAGAACAGGAGATGTCCGGCACAGAGAGTGCAGATGACCGAGATGCGAGCAGAAAGGAATCTCCGCAGGAGTATATCTTCATGAATTATCACGGAGAACGTCTGACCCGGCAGGGATTGTGGAAGATTGTCCGCACTTATGCGAAAGGGGCAGGTGTGGAGAAACGACTGACGCCTCAGATTCTCCGGAATTCCTTTGCGGTACATATGGTGCAGAACGGCGCCGATCTCAAGTCGATTCAGGAGCTCATGGGGTATGAGGATGCAGCGACAGCGCAGATCTATCTGACGGTGACGAAAAACCGGATCAAAGAGGTTTATGATAAAACTCATCCGAGAGCCTGAACGGCGGATATGGAAAAGGGAGACAAGGGCGGCTTACGGGTTTTGGCGAAGTTTCGGAAAGATCATTTTTTAGGAGGACTGCGGTGATACGGACTGCAGACAGAAAAATCTGGGTGCAAAAGAACACGACGCAGAAGTCAAGATTAAATTGTAAAAAAAACTGAAAAAGCAAAAGAACACGAATAAAAAAAGATTGATTTTTTTATGAATTTGTGATAACATAATGCGGTATTACGGGCGGTCCGCTGATATGGCGCGCACGGGGCGCGCACAGAGACGGAGCTGAGAATAGTATATTTTCAGTATCGAAGAGGTCTCTGTTCATATCAAGAACGTTTCGAGAGAAAGAGGATTACAGATGAACATTATCGAAGCAATTGAACAGGATTATAAGAGAGATGATATTCCTGAATTTGGCGTTGGTGATACTTTAAAGGTATACATCAAGATCAAGGAAGGCAACAGAGAAAGAATCCAGATGTTTGAAGGTTTCGTTCTGAAGATTCAGAACGGCGGTCTGAGCAAGACCTTTACCGTCAGAAAGATCTCTTCCGGCGTAGGTGTGGAAAAGACTTTCCCTATTCACTCTCCGATGATCGAAAAAGTCGAAGTGACAAAGCGCGGCGCTGTAAGAAGAGCTAAGCTGAATTATATGAGACAGAGAACAGGCAAGGCTGCCAAGATCAAGGTAAAGGAAGAAAAATAAGAGAACGATTTCTCAGAAGGATCCCGGAAGGGATCCTTTTTTCGTGCTGATCTGCCGGTATATGCCGGCTCATCTACCGGATCTGGCGGAGAATCTGCAGACGTGTTTTTCTGTCCTTTTTGTATTTCTGCACAAAAAGAAACGCTGAAAATGGATGGGTAAATTCAATATGACGCGGTGACGAGGAGAAGGAAATGAGATACGATAATCTGTTTGGTGAATCCGCTGCGCAGATCTGAAAGCCGTCTGATGTCAGAATGCATAAAAAGGCAGAAATCCGAACCGAAATAATTTAAGAATTTCTTAAGGAAATGAAGAAAATATCTTAAAAATTCGCTAACAAAAAATGGAAAAGAGCAACTTTCGGCATAAGTTGCTCTTGAAGTTGAAACTTGAAATGAGTTAAAACGAATAATAAGTTCAAGATAAATATAAACTTATTAGAGATAAAAAGCAAGTGTTTTTTGTGTGTTTTTTGAAAAAATTTTTTTCTGTCATATAACTGTAATAATTCCCATGGTTATGGGGGTTCCAGCGGATGTAAATAACTTCCAAAAAGAAAAAATGACGAAATGAAAAAGCGCGGAGAAATGCTTTCCGGGCTGAAGAAAAATGGCGAAAACAGGGTGTGCAGGACGATGAAATGAGAGAAAAATCGGGCTGTTTTACAATATATGTATGAAAATCAATAAAATTACTAAACCGAAATATTTTCGGTTTAAGGGGCTTTTTGGTATATTTGTCAGACAGAAAAGGTCTTTTTGACCGACCGAAGGATATATTTATTTTGTTTTGACGGACAAAGCAAAATTGGGTATTGTAATAGTAAGAAAAGCACATTTCGTATTTTGAGAGACTGGCAATCATACGGAGAAGCCCTCCGGCAAGTCAGGATCAGTCCGTGTTTTCAGCCTTTATCAGTCAGACGGCGGGTTTTGTTTCCGGATTTCTGTGAGGGTTGGAATCTCTAACTGGAATTAAAAGGTGCAGAAATGGTCGGAGGACGCTGTGCCGGGATCGTCGGTGTGTTGTAACCAGGCGGTATGATAACAGTCTCTGTTCTGGATCGGACGGGGATCCGCAGGTGGAGCGGGGACGTCCGCAAGCCGCAGTCCGGTACGGGGGGGGGCGGAGCCGCAGAGGAATGAAAGGGGCAGATCGGTATGACAGATTTAGAACAAAAGCGGGCTTTGAAAAAAGAATGGGATATCGTAAAGAAAAAAGAGGAACGATTTTTCGCGGAGCAGAAAGAGAAAAAGGACAGCGCACTGAATCGGATGCTGGAGCAAAAGGTGCCGGAAAAGCTGCAGGCGACGCTGGACGCGGCTTTCAGCAAGGCCTTTACGCTGGTTTTTCACAGAGGGACCGCTGTCATTGAAAAGACGTACCGCAAAGAAGCGATGAAGGAAGCTTATGAAATCAATTCCTATGCGATCGGTGTAAAAAAGGGAGCGAAAGGACTGCGCGCTTTCTCAAAAAACGCGGGCAGAGCGGGAGCAAAGAATCTGGCGGTCAGCAGCGTAGAGGGAATCGGCCTGGGAATCCTGGGTATCGGTCTTCCAGACATTCCTATCTTTGTCGCAGTCGTGCTGAAGAATATGTATGAACTCGCGCTGAATTACGGGTATACTTACGAATCAGATGAGGAGCGCCGCTGGATTCTTCTGCTGATCCGGGGAGCTTTTATTTACGGCGAAGATCTGGAGCAGCTTAATCGGGAAGCCGATTGTTTTATCAGAGAACGAAAACTGCCGGAGGGATGGGATCAGAAATCTGAAATTAAAAAGACGGCGGCGGAGTTGTCGAAAGAGCTTTTGTATATGAAATTTCTGCAGGGGATACCGGTGGCCGGCGCCGCAGGCGGGATTTATAATGTCATTTATCTGAGAAAAATTCAGAGATATGCGGGCATGAAGTACCGCAAGCGTTTTCTTTACGATCAGGCCAGAAATATGGTAAAACAGGAGCATGAGAACGGGGGCGAACAGGGTGCGGTCGGAGACGGCGCGCCGGATTGCGGCGCAGGGTCATCAGCAAAAACGACGCATGAGATTTCAGACCGGACGCCGGCGGATCCGTCTGATGTTTGCGATGAATAACTTGTTACATGTTTGGATGTGTGTTATCATGATAAAAGCGCTGAATCGGAATGATATAGGTCTGCAAAGGCACATACAGCAGAGGGCGGCAGCCTGGTACTGACACAGGGAGACCGCCGGCATCGGCCGCTGCGGATGTGCAGACCGGATATCGGGTTCTGTGAGATGCGCAAATAGATAAAATGACAGGTGACAGCTGCGGAGAACCGAAAAAGTAAACGGAATCCGCGGGCTGTTGAAAAGGGAAGCGGGTGAGAGTCCCGCGCGAACTCGTCACTGTATTGAGCGAGCGGATACCGGCCGCTGCGGCGGAAATCCACTGGGAGACCGGGAAGGATGTGTGTCTGCAAAGACCTCTGAGTCAGGAGACCTGCCTGTCGTTTGTACAGAGGCGGCCGTGCCGTCTCAGGCCACGAGTAACTGGTCGTACGCTAAAATCAGGTGAACAGAAGCTCAGCGCAGACTGTGATTGTGATTCCTGCGCAGGTTTTTGTCCGCCGCTTTTCGTGTACCCCCTTTTACTGACGTTAAAAGGGCTTTTTTATTGCCGCGTATTATCCTGTTTTTATTGTACAGAATCGGTCTGTCCCGCTGCAGCGGGACAGCGGGGAATCACTCACTCAGAGAAGGAGTGGAGCGGCGTTCCTATTTTCCCGCCCGGAGGAGTATTTTCGGCCGGTGTTATGCCGGACATGCCCCAACGGTGTGCGGTGAAGGGGTGAAAAAGTCCGAAGTATGAGTCAGCTTTTATTTCAGGAGGTAAGGTGAAATGAAAATGAAAAAGTTATCTGTCGTCTTGTTGTCTCTTCTTGCAGCAGTAATGGTGCTGTCCGGGTGCGGTGGCGGAGCGCAGGATAATGATTCCGCAGAAAGCGCGGAGAACGGAGCGAAAAACAGTGATCAGGCGATTCTCATCGTCAGCTTCGGGACAAGTTACAATGACAGCCGGGATAAGACGATAGGAGCCATAGAGACCGCAGCGGCAGAAGCGTTTCCGGAATATGAAGTGAGAAGAGCGTTTACCAGTCAGATCATCATCGATAAGTTGAAAGAACGGGATAATCTTGAAATCGATAATGTGACGGAGGCGCTCGACCGGGCCGTCGCAGACGGCATAAAAACGCTGATCGTGCAGCCGACGCATCTGATGAACGGTTACGAATATACAGATCTGAAGGAAGAATTGGAGACCTATAGAGATAAGTTTGAAAAGATCGCACTGGGCGAACCTCTGCTGACAAGTGAAGAGGATTTTCGCGCGGTAGCGGAGACCATCACGTCGGAGACATCTTCTTATGATGACGGTAAGACGGCGATCTGTTTTATGGGACACGGGACAGAAGCGGATTCTAATCAGGTTTACGCAAAGATGCAGCAGACGCTCGCTGCGATGGGTAAAGATGCCTATTATATCGGTACGGTAGAGGCAGAGCCGACGCTCGAAGATGTGATGGCCGCTATGAAAGATAAGGGGTACAGCAGAGTTGTTCTCGAACCGCTGATGGTGGTTGCAGGAGACCATGCCAATAACGATATGGCGGGAGATGAGGAAGATTCCTGGAAATCTCAGCTGCAGGCATCCGGTTATGAGGTGGAATGTGTTCTCAAAGGCCTGGGTGAGTTCGAGGGAATTCAGGACATCTATACAGACCATATCCGCGCGGCTGTGGACAGTCTGTCATAGAGGCGGAGAAAAAGGTATCCGCTGATCTGCGCCGGGATGCAGGAGAGGCCGGTATGCCGGTCAGCGGAACGGAAAGCAGGAACAATGCAAGGATATCATTCAAATCGGAAAGGGTTCTGTCATGGTGAAAGGTAAATTATCTGCTGTCGTGCCGATCTTACTGGCGGTATCGCTGATCTTCGCGATATGTTTTCCTTCTTTCGCTGAAAGCGGTTCCTCTCAGGTGGCAGGAGCCGATGAGATGGCCGCTCCTCAGGAAGTCGGAAGCGAGGAAATGACAGCGATTTCAGGGGAACAGGTGGACGACGGTCAGTATGAGATCGACGTAGACTCCAGCTCGTCCATGTTTCGCATCGTCAAAGCGGTTTTGACGGTAGAGGACGGAAAAATGTCCGCTGTACTGACTCTCAGCGGAAAAGGCTACGGAAAACTCTTTATGGGAACCGGTGAGGAGGCGGTCCTGGCGGAATCCTCGAGCTATATCCCATTTCAGGAGGACGAGAACGGAGCTTATACTTACGAAGTTCCGGTAGAGGCTCTCGACCGGAAGGTGAAATGTGCGGCGTGGAGCACGAGAAAAGAGAAATGGTATGACCGGGATATCGTCTTTCTTTCAGACCGGATTCCCAAAGAAAATATTGCAGGCCAGGGCGGCGGAACGGGGCATTCTGAAGGGGCAAACGGTGGTGATTCCGTTCTCGCCGGCTTTTCCGACGGTCTTTACCGCATCGGCGTGACCCTTCTCGGCGGAAGCGGAAAGGCTTCGGTGAGCAGTCCTGCGGAACTGAAAATCAAAGACGGGCAGGCGACGGTAAGGCTCGAATGGAGCAGTCCCAATTATGATTACATGGTCGTGGACGGAGTTCGCTACGAGCCGGTCAATACGGAGGGAAATTCCGTATTTGAAATACCGGTCAGCGTCTTTGATGAGGATTTTTCTGTCACCGCGGATACTACCGCGATGAGCACGCCCCATGAAATCGAATATCAGCTGCGGTTTGATTCCTCCAGCATTACACCGGATGAGACGGCAGAACGGGGAGCGAAAGAGAGCGCCCGGGATAAAAGCGTTTCTCCGTTGATTATCGCGGGAGCAGCGGTTCTCATCTTTGCGGGACT
Organism: uncultured Eubacteriales bacterium; assembly: GCA_905206455.1. Lineage (GTDB taxonomy): Bacteria > Bacillota > Clostridia > Peptostreptococcales > Anaerovoracaceae > Alangreenwoodia. Next base: position 7,954 of record CAJLHL010000046.1, on the reverse strand, counting down.
TGTCATAGGCGTGATCGCCGGACGCAGAATTGCAGCGAAGAAAAAAACGAGATAAGCTCTGAGAATACAAAAATTGCGTATAGGGAATAAGCAATGCAGCTGAAATTGCAACGGATGTGAAAGACTGTTATGTCGCGTTAGAGGCTGGTACGGCTGGCGAAAAGGAACGCTATAAAAGAGAGGCAGACACAGCGAAAGGTGGAAAGAGGAAAGTGATATTTCTGAAAAAGCGGCCGGAAGAAAGAAAAATTACAGAGAGGATCGACCAAAGATGCAGGGCTGTTTTTGCGGTTCTGCTTATCGTGTCTCTTTCGTTCGTCCTTTTATCGGGATGCTCTGAGAGCGCAGAGTTTTCGGCGGAAGAATGTTTTTCTGTTTCTGAAGCAGATCTGGGCGGGCTGGAAATCGCCGGCAGTATGGAGCTTTCTTATGCTTCGGAGTTTTCTGTGGATTATCTGAGCAATGGAGGCAGGCTGATCCGGATTTCCGACGGCAGTTGTTTTCTCATGTTTCCCGAGGGAACGGAGCGTCCGGAGGGTCTCGCCGATGAAATCACTGTGCTGCAGGGGCCGGTAGACCGCATTTATCTGGCGGCTTCCGCGGCGATGGATCATTTTTGCAAAATGGGCGCGATGGATGCGGTGACGCTTACCGGAACGAAATCTTCCGGCTGGTATATCGAAGAAGTCCGAGATGCGATGGAGGAGGGGAGGCTTCTCTATGCGGGAAAATATAATATGCCGGATTATGAGTTGATCCTGAGAGAGAAATGCGCCCTGGCGGTGGAATCCACTATGATTTTTCACACGCCGGAGGTCAAGGAACAGTTAGAGGACAGCGGAATTCCCGTTCTGGTGGATTATTCCAGTTATGAGCAGCATCCTCTCGGGCGCAGCGAATGGATCAAACTGTACGGCGTCCTGACCGGGCATGAGCAGGAGGCGGAAGCTGCGTTTCAGGAGCAGGCGGATCAGATGGAAACCGCAGTCAGACTGGCGAAGACCGAGCCGGGAGAGGGGGAAAAGACGACGGCATTTTTCTATATCACCTCAAACGGCGCAGTCAATGTGAGAAAATCAGGCGATTATGTATCGAAGATGATCGAGCTGGCCGGAGGCCGGTATATCTTCGACGATCTGGGCAGCGACGACGGGAAAGCGACGACGACGGTGACGATTCAGATGGAGGATTTTTATGCTGCGGCCCGGGAGGCGGATTATCTGATCTATAATTCCACCGTGGGCGGAGAACTGAAAACCATCGATCAGCTGCTGGGAAAGAGCGAGCTGCTGGAAGACTTTAAGGCAGTAAAGTCCGGAAACGTATATTGTACGGGAAAAAATATGTATCAGGAAACGTCGGAGGCCGGAACGATGGTGTACGATCTGTATCAGATGTTCAGCGGGAAGGAAGACGGAATGCAGTTTCTGTACAGGCTGGAGTGAGTTTTTATATGATTGTCAGGCAGGGATAATACGGAAGCTGCCGGCGCAGACTGATTCTGCGGAGTGCGGGGATTTCTGAGATAAAGGAGCAGCGTATGATGCCGAAAGAGAAGACAGGAAGATACAAGTATATCCGGTATATCATCTGTTACGGCGTACTGTCGCTGCTTTTTCTGATCTTTTTCCTGTGGAATATCAATGCGGGAAGCGTGGATCTCTCCGTAAAGGAAATCGCGGAGATTCTGTTTTTTCATTCCGGAGATGAGATGGAGTACGGCATCGTATGGAAAATCCGTCTTCCACGGATTATCGCCGCCGCGGTGCTGGGCGGCGCTTTAGCGCTGGCGGGATTCCTGATGCAGATTTTTTTCCGCAATCCCATCGCCGGGCCGTTTGTCCTGGGAATTTCCTCAGGCGCGAAGATGACGGTGGCTCTGACCATGATCTTTCTGCTGAAGCGGGGACTGGAGTCTTCATCGTGGGTGCTCATTTTATCCGCGTTTGCCGGTTCGCTGATTACGATGTTTTTTGTACTGATGATTTCCGGAAAGGTGGGAACGTCGTCTCTGCTGGTGGTCTGCGGCGTTATGGTGGGATATATCTGTTCTGCGATCACCGATTTTATCGTGACTTTCGCTGACGACGCGGATATCGTCAATCTGCACAACTGGTCGATGGGAAGCTTTTCCGGGATCAGCTGGGAGAATGCGGGAGTGATGACGGTATCTGTGATTTTAACTTCGCTGGGCGTGTTTTTCTGTTCGAAGCCGCTTTCCGCTTATCAGCTGGGCGAGGATTATGCTAAGAATATGGGTGTGAACGTCCGAGTGTTTCGGGCGGTTCTCATCCTGCTTTCCAGCATTCTTTCCGCCTGTGTCACAGCTTTCGCAGGACCGGTGTCTTTTGTGGGAATCGCCGTTCCTCACTTAGTTCGGCATATGATGAATACGGCGAAGCCGATTCTGATCATTCCGGCATGTTTTCTCGGAGGATCGGTTTTCTGTCTGTTCTGTGATCTCATCGCCCGGACGGTTTTTGCTCCTACGGAAATGAGTATCAGCGCGGTAACGGCGATTTTCGGCGCGCCGGTGGTGATCTGGGTTATGGTTCGGCGGCGCAGAGAGAGCTGATCCCGCATCCGGCGGCGCGGACGCGGAAGTTTCGGCAAACTGTGGAAAATGTGCAGGAACGATGGAGAATCGAGAATTTTATTTTGTCATAACAGGCGCCGGGGGAGCATTTGCTCCCCCGGCGCCGTATTGGAATTATTTGTACGCTCTGATCAGAGTCTGGCTTATCGGAACGCCCGACGGAAGGGAAAATAGCAGCGGAAAAAGCGAGGATGAGACGGCATGAATGAGAACAGGAGACATTATTATTTCACGGCGGAAGGTCTGTCGGTGGGATATGACGGAAAGCCCCTGATACGGGATATCGATATCTCGCTGGAACGGGGAAAAATTCTGACGCTGATCGGTCCTAACGGCGGAGGCAAATCCACGATTTTAAGGAGTATCGCAGGACAGCTGCAGAAAATAGGCGGAACTGTCTTTCTGGACGGCCGGAATACGGAATCCATCGGCCGTAAGCAGCTGGCCAGGGAGATGTCTGTCGTTCTGACCGAGCGGGTTCGGCCGGAGCTGATGACCTGCGCGGATATGGCGGCAGCAGGCCGTTACCCCTATACCGGCAGACTGGGAATTTTATCGGAAGAAGATCGTCTCAGAGTGCGCCGGGCTTTGAAAATCGTAAATATGGAGTCTTATGCCGATGCGGATTTTCGAACTATCAGCGACGGTCAGCAGCAGAGAGTTCTGCTGGCCCGAGTGATCTGTCAGGAACCGGAATTGATCCTCTTGGATGAACCTACATCTTATCTGGATATCAAGCATAAGCTCGCCATGCTGCAGATTTTGAGGCGTCTAGTGAGAGAGCAGGCTGTAACGGTGATTCTGTCCCTTCACGAGCTGGAATTGGCGCAGAAAGTCTCAGATTATGTGCTGTGTGTGAAAGGCGAGTATGCGGACCGATACGGGACGCCAGAGGAAATTTTTAAAGAAGAATATATCCGAAGGCTGTATGATTTGGACAATGGATATTACAGTGAGATTTTCGGTTCTGTAGAGATAAAGCGGGATGCGGGAAAATGGGGGGAAAGGAGCCCGGCAGCTGATGTTTCGGCTGCGAATGATGCAGGCAAGCCGGGTACGCCGGAAGTCTTTGTCATCGCCGGAGGCGGCAGCGGAGCATCTGTTTTCCGGCAGCTTCAGCGGGAAGGCATCCCTTTCGCGGCGGGAGTCCTGCATCGAAACGATATCGATTATGAACTGGCGCGTATGCTTGCGGATTGTGTAGTCCCTGAAAGAGCTTACGAACGGATCGGTGAAGAAGCATACGCACAGGCGCTTCGGATAATGAGGAATTGCGGCAGGGTGATCTGCTGTCTGAAAGACGAGGAATTCGGTGAGATGAATGACGGAAACCGGTGTCTTCTGCGGGAGGCTGAAAAGGTTGGGCTCAATGTAGAACGCCGGACGTAAATATAGTGGACCCGGGGACGGGGGTGGTACGGAAAATACGGAAGTTTCGGTTCTGTGGCAGAGTGAGAATTATTTTCGGCATTATACCACTTTACAGCGGCAAAGAAACGGAGTATAATTTTTAGTAATTTGCGAATCAGCAAAGACTGCACTAATCAAAATCAGAGATAGAATCCGCCGCCTATGAAGGCGGGGAATATCGGCACTAAGTTACAGGAAAGTGAGGAAGATTTTATGAAGAAGAGCTATAAGAAGATTCTTCTCGCTGTCATGGTTATCATACTGACGTTCGGTATGACGGCCTGCGGAAACGGCGGCAGCGGTTCGGCCGAAAATACCTCGTCCGACGGGGATTCGGCGCTCAAATCTCTGACGGTGGGAATCAGCGCTTCTCCGAAGCCTTTTAATTATCAGGATGAAAATGGAGAATTAACCGGCCTTGAGGTCGATATGCTCAAGCATATCGCCGAAAAAAACAATATCGATCTCAATTTCGAGATCACGGAATTCGAATCGATGTTCGTTGGTCTGGACGCGGGCCGTTATGACCTGATCGTCGGCAATATTTCCAAAAAACCGGAACGCGAGGAGAAATACCTGCTGAGTTCCGAACCTTACTTCCGCAGCAAGATCGCGCTGATCACAGCGGAGGGAAATACGGAGATTAAAACAGTGGAGGACCTGGGCGGCAAAAAGGTCCCTGCGGGAGCGGGCCGCGCGAACGCGCTGTTTATGGAATCCTACAATGAACAACATCCGGACAATCCGATCGATATACAGTACACTGACGCAGATGCCAGTGCGGCGCTGATCGACCTGAACAACGGCCGTTACGATGCGTGTATCTATAATACGACATATGTGTCCGGCGTGACGCAGGAATACGGCTATAATTTTAACGTCTACGATATTCCGAATGCCGACGATATTGAAAAACCGGAAGCATGGCTTCTGTTCTCAAAGACGAACACAGACCTGCGCGATTTCTTCGACGAACAGATCGCTGCGATGAAGGAGGACGGTTCTCTTTCCGAATTGAGCGTCAAGTATTTCGGGGAAGATTATATACCGAAAAACTAATGGAAGGACGGCAGATCAATGGAACAGTTATTTAAACCTTCTGTCATCTGGGATTCTATCCTGGCCATCATTCCGAGTATTCCGATTACGATGCTGATCACTCTGATCGCAGGGCTGCTCGGTCTGCTGTTCGGCTTTATTCTGGCGGTGCTGCGGATAAAGAAGATTCCCGTGCTGGCTCAGTTAGCGACAGTATATATCTCCTTTATCCGGGGGACTCCGCTGCTGGTGCAGCTCTTTTTATCCTATTACGGGATACCGATGCTGCTGCGAGTCATTAACTATAACTTCGGAACAGAGTTTAACATCAGCGGCATTTCAAATATCATCTTCGCATTTGCGGCATTCTCTTTCAATGAGGCGGCATACAATGCGGAGACGATCCGCGCTTCCATCCTCTCTGTAGACCGCAGAGATATCGAGGCGGCTCATTCTATGGGGATGACCGGAGCGCAGACGATGCGGCGCGTTATTCTGCCGCAGGCGATGATCGTGGCGATCCCGAATCTGGGAAACAGTTTTATCAATCTGGTAAAGGCGACGTCGCTGGCATACGCTATCGGAGTTATGGATATGATGGGAAAAGCGAAGGTAGTCGCCGGAAACAACATGCGCTTTTTTGAAGCGTATATCGGTCTGGCGCTGCTTTACTGGGTGATCTGCCTGATTTTTGAATTTATCGTCAGAAAACTGGAAAAGAAATTTAATATTCTGGATCGGGAGGTGGCGGTCAGTGATACAGCTCAGGAACATTCATAAATCATTCGGAGAGAATCATGTGCTGCAGGGCGTCGATCTGGAAGTTCAGGACGGCGAGGTCGTGAGTATCATCGGCGCCAGCGGTTCGGGGAAGTCGACTTTTCTTCGCACGATCAATTTTCTCGAGCCGGCGGACGAGGGCGAGATTATTCTCGATGACATCAGAGTGGACGCGGCCCGGGCTTCCAAAGCGGATATTCTGAATCTGCGCCGTTGTACGGCGATGGTTTTTCAGTCATATAATCTCCTGAAGCACCGGACTGCGCTGGAAAACGTCATGGAAGCGCTGGTGGTCGTCCAGAAGAAAGACAGGAAAGAAGCAGAAGAAATCGCTCTCGATGAACTGAACCGCGTCGGTCTGGGAGACCGTACGGGGTACTATCCCCACCAGCTGTCCGGAGGACAGCAGCAGAGGGTCGGTATCGCCCGGGCTCTTGCGATCAGTCCGAAGGTCATGCTTTTCGATGAGCCAACTTCGGCGCTGGATCCGGAGATGGTAGGCGGAGTACTGGATGTGATACGTTCTATCGCGAAAGACGGAATGACGATGATCATCGTCACTCATGAGATGAATTTTGCCCGCGAAGTATCAAATCAGGTGGCTTTCTTCGATGAAGGCAAGATTCTGGAACAGGGAACGCCGCAGGAGCTTTTCCTGAACACGAAGGAAGAACGTACGCGCCAGTTTCTCCAGAGGATCCAGAGGTAGGGACGGATCTTTGCAATAGAAATGGTGAGAGGGATTGTCCGTCCTGCGCTGTGAGACAGCGGGGGAGGCAGTCCCTTTTTTAGAAAAATGAAAGCGAGGTAATCGATGATGCGTTTTATCGCCTGCGGCGACTCTCTTTTTTCCAGCAGAAATTTGAGAAATCGTCTGGATCCTCAGCTCGTAGAGCTGCTTTTGTCCGCTGACGGTGTCTTTACCAATGCGGAATTCTGTACCCCGAATCCGGAAACTCCGCCCGCGGCGGGACGGGGATATATGACGTCGGTTCGTCCGTCACTGCTGGATGAATTCGCTTCTTTAAATATCCGAATGCTGTCTTTCGTCAATAATCATACCGGAGATTACGGCTGGCAGGGCGTTCTGGATACTATGAAAGCAGCGGAGGATCGGAATCTGATTCCGTGCGGTCTGGGCAGAAGCCTGAGAGAGGCGCGTCTGCCGAAATTTCTGGATACTCCTGCGGGCCGTGTAAGCGTCGTGGCCACATCTTCCACCAGGTCTGAAGTCTTTGCCGCCAGCGATGCGGGGGCGGGAGTAGCAGCACGTCCGGGTTCCAATCCGCTGCGATGGTACCGCTCTTATGTCCTTCCGGAAAAAGAATTTGAACAGCTGAAGAGGATCGATGAAATGCTCGGAACGCGGGACAGTGCCCGGGAGGGGATTCGCATCGAAACCTGGGAACCTTTTGCGGAGGGGACTTTCCGTTTCGGTTCGATGTACGAGGGCGCTCTGCAGATCGAACGGGGAGAGCGGGCTTATGTCCGCACTTATGTTCATGAAAAAGATGCGGAGGAGATACTCAAAAGCATCCGCGACGCATCCCGCCGTTCTGATCTCACGCTTTTCAGCCTTCACACTCATGAAGGAATCGCAGAGAACTGGTACGCGCAGCAGCCTCCGGAATTTATCGAAAAGATTGCCCGGGATGCGATCGATGCCGGCGCTGACGCGGTGATCGGTCATGGCGCTCATTTTCTGCGGGGCGTGGAAATTTACAAGGGCCGTCCGATTTTTTATAACCTGGGCAGCCTGCTCATGGAATTCGAGGCCGGCGAGTCGATTATCGCTCCGGAGATGTACGAGAGTTACGGTTATAGTATCGACAGCCGTCCTTCCGATCTGCATGCCAACCGCGCCAAGGACCGAGACGGCAACTTTATCGGTTTTAATGCCGAGCGAAGATTCTCGGAGAATTGTCTGGTGCAGTTCGATCTGGAAGACGGGGAACTGTCTTTCAGCCTGATACCTGTCGATCTGGGTATGGACCGGGAGAATCCGCTGCAGAGGGGACTGCCGTACCCGGCCTCTCCGGGCGCCGCTCGTCAGATCGCTGAGAATCTGACGAAGTACAGTGAGCGTTACGGTACAGAATTTGTTTATGATGAGACAAAGGACAGGATTGT
>CAJLHL010000045.1 GCA_905206455.1 uncultured Eubacteriales bacterium | reverse complement strand
CCGAGGCCAGCTCCCTGCTGGACAAACTAAAGGAGCAGGGTTACAAGACCGTCATATGCGATACGGTGCCCTACAATTATGCAAAGCTGATTGGCATAACCCCTATTCTTCTCACCTCCAGCATGGAAAGCCTGAAAGCCGCTGTTGACCAGGCAGTCTATACCTGGCAGACCCACAGGGATTTATACCACTCCCTGTCTCTTATGCACCAGCTCTTAGACAGCAGCGCCAACCGCTTCCTGGTGCTGTCCCGGACAGGCGAATGCATCTACACCACGCTGGAGGATGAGATCGCGGTCCCCATACAGGCAAAGCTCCAGAATGAACTGGAGCAATGCTGCACCGGACGGAAGCGGTAACAGAAACCCCGGAAGCGGGCGAAATTGCATTCGCCCGCTTCCGGGGGTTTTCTTTTTCAGTATATTTCCACTAAACATCAGCCGGGCGCCTGCGGCAAACACCGCAATCTATGCGCATCGGCTCTGACATAGGGCAAGCCTCCGTTTTTCCCTGCGGAATCTGTACGGCTTTATTTCTATCCAAATCCTCTGTACGCCCCATATCGCTGATCCGCATCAGTTCGCTTCGCGATACAGAAAAGTAACGATCTGTGCTCTGGTACAGTTTGTCTCCGGACGGAATACGTTATCACCGACACCGTTGGTAATACCCTCATCTACAGCCCAAGCCACAGCACCGGCATAATAAGCATCCTCCGAAACATCTGCAAATACTCTGTTTCCAGACACCACAGGACTTCCGGCCGCACGGTACAGGAAAGTTACTGTCTGGCCACGAGTCACGACAGCATCCGGCGAAAAATTACCGGCTCCTGTGCCACCGGTAATCCCCTGTTCCGCTGCCCAAGATACGGCATCGTAATAATAAGCATCCTCCGGCACATCTGCAAATGGGCTGATCTCACTCACCGCTGCAGGAGAACCTGCCGCACGCCAAAGGAATGTCACCATCTGGGCACGAGTACAGGAAATATCCGGCGCAAAAGTACCCGCTGCCATTCCAGCGGTAATACCTCTGTCTACCGCCCATTGTACGGCATTGAAGAAATAATCATTCTCAGAAACGTCTGTAAACGGCTGTTCCAAAACAGGGCTTTTATTTTCCTTAAAAGTAGCTTTTACTTTCACCTCAGATGCCGGCATGATAAAAGTAAATATTCCATCGCCCCGGTCAGTGAGTAGGACTGCATGTCCGCCCCGGTCTGCAGCCGTCAGTCCATCCAGCTGATAACCCTCATCTGGTTTCACTGTAACCGTCACACGATCTCCTTTTCTTGCCTTCTGGACCGAAAAAGTTACTATGCCGTTTCGGCTTTCTTCCGCAATATTGTCCACGGAAATGTTATAGCGCACAGAACCCCCGCTGCTACCGGAGGAATACGCTTCGATTCTGATTTCTACAGCTTCTCCCGGATTCAGATTATCCGTTGCCGCAAAACGTACCCAGCGGTGAAAACCCGCTTCAAAGGTTCTGTCTGCTGATATATCTTCTGCCGTTACCGGAATCCAGTCCGTACCGTTTTCACTCCACTCCATCTGTGTCGTAAGTCCGGCGATCGTCCCTCTGCCGCCGGAGAAAGAAGGGTTTGTCACCGAGAGCTCAGGTTTTCCCTGATCGCCTTTTGCAGCATCAACTGTCACTTCCGCTGTCATTTCCACAATTCCGAGGTAATTCGCTTTCGTCCGATCTGAAGGGATAAACTTCATCTCATAGATATGCTTTCCCGCCTGAGGCACGATATCGCTCTTCACCCACTGAAAAATACCGTACTGTGTACTGCCGCCGGTAAGTGTCAGCTGTTCCAGCGTCTGCCCCGGCGCATAGGTCACCGGCCCCTCCACTGACGGAAACTGTATCTCCGGCGCTCCTTCTGCCGGAGCGATACTCCAGGAATAAACTGATTCCTCTAACACATAATTTCCGCTGTCTTTCCCTGCAAGGCCTCCTACTTTTGCGGTATAACTGCCCGCATCCGTCTGCCGGTCGCCGCTGATCTGATCCGCCGTCACCTCATCGCCTTCGACCACGCCGATGAGGGAAGGCAATACCTGTTTTTCACTTTCGTCATATATGAAACCGTCTTCGCTCCAGGATACAGTCACCGGTTTTGGCTGAATCACCAGAGCCGCGGGCAGTTCTCTGTCGATTTCTGTGTACAGCGCATCCGCTTTGCGAGACAGGTGCACATCATAAGTACCGGCGCAAACCGGCGTCTCTGCTGACCACGTTTCATCACTGCCGGATGTCCGGTAGGCCACATTTGTCCCTGCAATATTCGGCAGAAAAGCTTTCGGCTGTTTATCATATATATCAGTCTGCGTTTCATCCTCGATCACCGGATCTTCCTGCAGGATCCAGCTTCCGTCATGAAAAGACAACTGACGGCCAGCTGTTCCGGATGTCAGCGTATAAGATCCGTCAGCATTTTTCAGCGTCGCCGGAGTGACAGGAACCGAATGATAAGAGATCGTCGTTCCCGACTGGGTGACCTCATACAATTCACGCGCAGTATCTGAAGCATGGATGATTTTGATCACACCGGTGCCCTCGCTGCTGACGATCTCCGCACCACCGAAAGCTGTCATCTCTGTCCGGATCTCCGCCGCACTGCCCGTGGATTCTGCAGCCGCATTTTCCTGCATAGCCTGTCCTGCCGTAGTATAAAAACCGCCCTCCGCAATCAGAGTTCCGTTGATATCCAATCTGACATCAGTAAGATCGGTTGTACGTCTGTCATAGCCCTTCGTAAGCGGTGTGGAATCCGGCTGAAAATCAGTAGTTTGATAAGCGTAGTGCTTTCCCACCCAATCTTCTCTGTCGTAGGCAAACATCGCTTTGCCTTCCGCGATTTTCAGTGAGGCGCCCGGGTCTACTGTCACTTTGACGCCGGGCAAAAGAGAAATATCCTCCGTCACACAGAACGTTCCCTGTTTGATATCCACCGAGATATTACTGTTGATCGGCAGCACATAATCTCCGGAAGACAGTCCGTAAACATCGATGGCTCCGATTTGCATGTCTCCGTAAATAGCGAGATGCAGCCGATCTGTTGCACCGTCATACCACTTCTCGATATAGCATCCCTCGGACTGCGGTTCAAACAGGGAATTTTCGCCGATAAAACCTGTACTGACACTGTTATCCATCCCTGCGGCGGTGATCGTCGTACTGATTTTTTCAGACGCGCCTTCATAGATGCGAAGCTTCGCTTCGATATTCTGAACATAATACTGCGAAAACGGGAAAACTTTTTGTTCTTTTCCTTTCATCGAAAGAGAGGCCGAACCGCCGCGCCAATTCATAACACGAAAATATTCCCATACTTCAGAGCCGGGATACGCCGTCACCGTACCGGAACCGGTAATATACCCGTAGGCATAAAGCGCCGCCCCTTCCTGGAGCACAACCGCACTATTTTCCCCGTCTAATACAATCTGTCCGTAGGAAGGACCCGTAGTTCCGATATATCCTTGCTGAGAACAATGTTTGGCGCTGACGCTTACCACACCGCCCGACGCTACGGTAAGCTTTCCGCGGACAGTAAGAATGCTGTATGCCTTTCGTGTCCCGGCGGTCAGAATACTTTCTGGTTCTTCTTTATAGCATGTGTTTTTGTCATCAAAAGGTACCAGCAGAGTGACTCCGGCGGGAATGGTGTAGTCGCCGTCCATCACAGAATTCTGTCTCACGGATACGATCTTGTCGGTCTCATTTGATCCGCTCTGTGCCGCCCTGATCGCCTCATTCCAGTCAAAATACACTGTGTTTCCCACATCGAGCACTGGAGCGTCTGCCGGTATAAACTTTGCGCCTACCGAACACTCGCTGTCAGAATAGAATTTTAGTTCTGTCTCCTCAGAGAGCAGAGTACCGTCACGATACCAGCCAAAAAACCGAAAGCCCTCTGCAGGCTCACCGGCCTTCAGCACATAGCCGTCAACGGCATTTTTCTCTCCTGTCTGACCTGGTTCCTCCACAACGTTCCCGTCCACAGTGTAGCTGCCATTTGAAGAAGGAAGGAAAGAAATCGACGGCTTTACATCAGCTGCCAAAAGATTGATGCCATTTAACACGATTGATGTCGTCTTTTGTCCTTCGGCTGATCTCAAGGTGACTTTCACGCTATCGCCGGCATCCATTTCTTTTTTAAAGAATCCCTGCGCCGCCGCAGTGGTTCCGTCGATCTCAACACTGCCTCCATTAACGACAGTAGTGTAAGAGAAAAAAATACTTGCCTTTACCGATTTGCTGTTAGTAATCGTCAATGTGGTCTCCGCGGATTTTGCCGGCGCACAGCTCGTTTTATTACTTCCCGTGACCTCTCCTTTTATCTCCGTCCCACCGGCAGTCCAGCTCCCTGAGCCGTCTCCCGTAGAAGACAAGCCAATGAACGGATCTGCCAGCATTCCTCCCACTGTTTCCGTCGCTGCAGAAACCGTCGCTGCCGGCAGAAACCCGATGACCAGAAAGAGAGTCAGAAACAGCGACAGCGCACGTTTCAGCATGCCTTTCACCATATTATTATTACCTCCTCTTTTTTCTATTTCCTGCACGTTTTATCCGATCGTTTTCACGCCCATGCAATTCAAAATAGACAGCGCATCCGATCAGAATACTGAAAACCGACCAGATGTGACCGCGGTGCAGCGGCCCTAAAACGGCCTGCCCACTTCTCAGCCATTCATCAAAAAAACGGAAAATTCCATAACTTATCATATAGAGCGGAAAGAGTTCTCCCTGCAGATAGATACGCCGCATTTTCCGCAGGAAGAAAATCAAAAGCAACGTATGAAACAGGATTTCCATCTCTCTGACAGGCCACCGCAACGGTGCATGTCCCGGAATGACCTCCCCTTCACAGCATCCGGATACGATGCAGCTGATGCGTGCAAAGATAAGGACCGAAATGATACACAGGACAAAGACATCGAATACATCGCGGAATCGCCGGCGAGACAGCTTCGCTCCTGCAAAATAGACTGCTGGCAGAAAAAAAACTGCACCAAACAGGCTGTTTCCTGAAGTTAAGGGGTTTCCAAAAGATTCCGCCGCCGCAAATAATTTTACACAGACCAGCCCTGCCAGCGTATGAACGATCGCCAGCGGAAGAATCACACTGCGGGGCAGACTCAGGCGTTTACAAAACATAACCAGCCATACAGCGCTCACCGCAGTTCCAAAACACAGACACAGAAATAAACTGTGTGCCGCCGCCCATTCAGAAAAAATTGCCAATCTTTCTGCCATATCCCTTCCTTTCTAAAAATGCAGAAAAACGGGCAGACAGGAATCCTGCCTGCCCGTTTTTCAGGGGTGTCAGATAATCATTCAAAACAGCTTACGCAACTGCAGGATCTTCATTTTCTGAAGGAACTTCCGGAATATCAGCAGTTCCGCCATTTTCCGTTCCCTGCGCATCATCTGTCATGTACTTCGAAAAATCGATATGCAGTACGACGACCACCGTTTCATCAGCAATAAAGCCCAGAGAGCTTTCCAGATCGACGTGCATCTTCACCGGAACAGCATAATACACATCCTTGTATGCGCTGTCTGTATTAACCTTATAATCTGCTGGCTTCTGTTTCAGAATGTCATCGGAAATCATTCCCTGTACACCGCTCATGAAATTTTTCCAAGAATCTCCTTCAGATCCCGGAGCAAACGCACTGTCGAACAGCTCCGTTTCGTTGACGGAGACCGTCATCTTTGACAGAATTTTATTGATCAGGTTTGCATTGGAATTCACCGTGGACAGTACAGAATTGACGCTACTCTGTCCGCTGCCCAGAATATCATCCAGTGAAAAACCGGCCATTTTGTTTAAGTATGCTTCGATTGTAATATCGTCAAAAGCACTTTGCACCGTAGCTGCCGTTAAATTTTTACTTTCTGCAATTTCCGCTGCTTTCCGCATCAGTGCATCCGGCATTTCCATCGTGACGACCGCCGCCTGATTTTCCGCTACATCTACGCCGTAACGAGCAGAAATTTCAGCCTTGCTGAGCATTTCCATCTGCAGATGCTTTTCCAGAACGGAAGCGAGTTCTTTTACTTTCGCTACATCATCGCCTTTCAGCTGAATCGCCAGCGTCGGTTCGTAAGTATCACTTCCCGTCTTTACAGATGCTTTTACCGTTTTATAGGTATATATCCCGTCCTCTGCCGGTTCCATATTCGCCAGCGTATAGAAGAAACCGTCAGCGATACTGAAGAGCGTTTCTTTCAGTGTGGTATTCTGAATTTCACCGTTTACATAGATCGGTTTACCATCAGCATTAATGATAGATGAACTGCCGAAATTCGCTTTCAGTGCCTCGCCGATTCTGGTAGCCAGTCCATTCAGGAAATCATCTTCGAATGCACCCGAGCCCGCCTGAATAGCGTCGACATTTAATGTCAGCTGATACGCTCCCTTTTCATCTGACGACGCTGTCACCAGCGGATCACCGTTATTTCCGGTGATTTTTTCCAGCTCTGTCTTCAAGGTACTCCACGCCTTGTCGGTAGCCTCCTGAGCTACATTGACCGCCGGTTCACTTCCGCCTCCGCTGCCGCCGGAAGAACCACCTCCGGAAGTGGACTTATCCGGAATTGTAATTTCTGTTCCTTCGCTGACGCCCGTACCGTTGGCCGTCACTCCGGTTACGTTTTCTGCTGCTTCAATCTCAGTACCTGCAGGTGCATCAGATATCGCCACGTTATCTTCCGAAACGATAACCGCCGCCTTGCCTTTATAGTCTTTCAGAGAAATCTTCGCATCTGCAGCCGCCACTACGACGGTAACATCTGCATCTCCTTTGACAGTGACGTCATCGGCGAGAATCAGGATGACACCTTCCTTATCCGCAGTGACTTCGCCATTCTCCACCGCATAACAGACGATCGTCTGATTCAGAAGGGAAACGACGCTTGCGCGGTTGATATCATTGCGCGGCGCGATTGTATCCGCGGAAACACCGCTTACAAACCCGTTATTGATCAGCGCGTATACACTTCCCTGAGCCCAGGAAGAAATCTGGCCGGCGTCTGTAAATTCTTTATCCAAAGCAGCCTCCTCCGAGAGATTCAGTGCCCGTGCAAACATGACGAAAAACATTTCTCTCGTCATCGTACCGTTTGGATTCATCTCATCTGCACTGACTCCACTGAGAATTCCCTTCGCTGCGCATGCAGCGATAGCGTCCGTATACCACGCATCAACGGCCACATCTTTAAACTGGCTGATATCTGCTTTCTCTTTCAGCTTCAGCAGATTAGCGAAGACCTGAGCCGCCTGTGCCCGCGTCATATCCCCGTTCGGATTAAAAGTATCCCCGGTAACTCCTTTTACGACACCCGCATCACTCCAGCGGTTGATGGCCGCTTCTGCCCAGTGACCATCTGTATCCGAATAGCTGGAGTCAGCAGCAAAAGCCATAACAGGCACTGTCGCTGCAACCATACATACAGACAGCAACATCGACAACAACTTCCTTTTCATCATTTTCCTCCTTTTATTTTTCTGCCCTGAGATGGAATGATAAGGGAAACAGATTTGCAGAAAAGTTTACTTTTATGTTATGCTAAAAATGTAATATTCTTATTATTTAAACGAATAAAATTGAAAAAACGGTTTACGGAAATCTTTCCGAGATGAGGGAAATGACAATTTTTACAGATCTTTCAACTCCATGTATTGAAAACGTATAAAATTTATAATAGAATAAATTTATAGGAAAGAATAGATTTGCAGAAAAGTAAACCTTTCTGCAAATCTGTTCTCAGTTACAGCGATCGTTCTCTTTCAAAAATCTCCGCCCGGTACCGAAAAGTAGAAAGCGGCATCCCGCACTCCCGGGCAGCGGCTGTTCCGGTAATCTGTCCCGCTTTCCACCGCTGGTAAGCGTCGGGATAATTTTCCGGCAGAGGCAGCCGGGGTCTTCCGAATCTCACGCCCCGTTTTCTGGCTGCGGCGATTCCCTCCGCCTGGCGCTGACGGATATTTGTCCGTTCATTTTCCGATACAAAAGAAAGCACCTGCAGGACGATATCGCTGAGAAAAGTCCCCATCAGATCTTTCCCCCGGCGCGTATCCAACAGGCGCATATCCAACACGACGATGTCCACACCCTTTTCTTTTGTCAGAACCCTCCACTGTTCCAGGATCTCTTCATAATTGCGCCCCAGACGGTCGATGCTTTTAATATAGAGTAGATCGTCTTTTTTCATGCGGCGGACCATCCTGCGATACTGGGGACGCATAAAATCCTTGCCGGATTGCCGGTCTGTAAAAATATTATGCTCCGGCACTTTCGCCTGACGCATTGCGAAAAGCTGCCTGTCCTCATTCTGTTCTCTGGTGCTGACGCGAACATAGCCAAAAATATTTCCTGCCAAATCAATTCCTCCGTTCTGCATTCCTGCGATCAACCAATACCTTATTTTATTGCCTGTTCAGTTTACAGCAGAAACGGCAGACGTCCCGCCGCTTCCCGGCAGGATAAAAAGAAAGAACTTTTCAGCAGCACCCGTCCTGCGGCCTGCCTCGGTCCGGAAATCCGGAGACAGGAAAACAGTCAGGAGAAAAAATATCTCTAAATCAGCCCCATTGTCCGGAGCACGAACAGCCAGAAAGTAATGCTGACGGAGCTGAACAGCGTGGTGATAACAATAGCGCCGGAAGTCAGCGTCCCCTCGTGTCCCATATTTTTTGCCATAATATAAGCGCTGACCGTGGTGGGCGAACCCAGCATGATGAGAATCGCTACCATCTTTGCATCCTGAAAGCCCAGATAAACGGCCAGAGGAAGAAAAACGGCAGGCTGCAGCATCAGCTTGATAAAGCTGCTCAAAAGCGCCGGTTTCAGCCTGGCCGCGGCCTTTTTCGCTTCAAAACCTGCTCCAAGGCTGACGAGAGCCAGCGGCGTCGCCGTCACCGCAAATTGATCCAGTGTCTTATCCACCACCAAAGGCAGCTCGATCCGCAGAAGAGACAGCAGCAGCCCGGCGGCAATGCCTATGATCAGAGGATTCGTGACGATTTTTGTCATGGATTTTTTTATGCTCTGCCGGTCAAATCCACCGCTTCCCGGCGCGGTAAAAGACAGAATAACCACCGTCATCACATTATAGAGAGGAACGGCTCCCAGCATCATCAGCGGCGCCATCCCCGCATTTCCATAAATATTCTGAATAAAAGCGATCCCCAGTACCGCCGCGCTTCCCCGGAAAGAAGCCTGTATGAACTCTCCCCGTTCCGACCGGTTCTTCAGCGCCGGAAGCGACAGAAGAGCCGCGGCCGCAATACTGGCCAGTGTGACGAAAAAACAGTACAGGACAAAACGGGTATCCCAGACTTGATAAAAATCCGCTCTGCCCAGATCGGTAATCAGCAGAATCGGAAGAGTCACCCGGAAATTGAATTTGTCCAGCGTCTCCACAAAACCGCCGTTTAATATCCCGATCCGGCGCAAAAGATAGCCTGCCGCCATGACGAAAAACACCGGGATCGTAGCGTTCAGGCTGAAAATTAAATTCTGCATAAAGACCCCACTCTAAGACGACGCCGCGGCAGCGGTGCTGGCAGCAGCGATCGCTGCACAGACCGCAGTCTGCTGTGCTGCCACTAAGGAAACCACACCGCTGAGAGCGGCGGAATTCATCACCGGGCTGCTGTCCGTTCCCAGATAATCGCTGGTCAGCAGCATTCCCGCATGCATCAGTCTCTGCTTTCTCCCCAGACCGAAAACACCATAACCTTTCTGCTTTTCCAGAAAATGATCCGCCTCGATCAGCTCTCCGACCGTCGAATCGGCCTCCTTTGGAAGCAGCGCCAGCGCTCCCAGCGTCGCCAGCTCATAACCGGTACCATAACGGCAGCCCTTTTTCTTCAGCCCGTGAAAAAGCTCCATCGTCTTCCTGCATTTTTCTTCCGGCGTCCCCTCGCCCAGAGCCAATACGTGGCTGAGAGACTGCACTGCGTTTGAGGAAAAAAATTCCCCTTTCAAAAGCTCAAAACACCGCTCGGTCTCAGAGACGATCTCCGCATCCGTCATCGGAGACAGCGCCAGCATCGCGGCAAATACACTGTCCTCACCGGAAGTGAGAAAAGGATGCTCGTTTTTCATCAGATCATAAATATGTCTGACACGGGCAGCCGTCTCGTCATATTTTTCCGGCCGGACCAGATCGGCGATCATCACAGCCGCTACAGGCAGATACTGAGAAGAGAAAAAATGCTTCCTGAGCGCATCGTAAACCTGAATCGTCCTCTTCAGCCGGCTTTCTATCTCTCCTCCCGCACAAAGCAGAGAGATAACTGCGATCCGTACGAGGCCCCGGAAACTCGAAAAAACTCCGGTTTCATCCCGCAGCAGATCTCTGCAGTATTTCAGCTGTTCTCCGTCGGCCCGACGGCGCTTATCTGTAAAAACAGCCCCGCAGACGGGATAAAGATAGACGCTGTCCCACGGAAATGTATCTCTGATCGTCTCCTTATTTTCTATAAAACTCCTGCATAACGCATCCAATGAACTTCTCAATTCTATGTACTCCTTTCCCATCAGACAGTTCTCTTTCATTTTTTTCCATCCTCCGCCATCCGGTTCTCTTCCAGACAGCACAATTCTTCCACGCTGACACCGAACACCCTGGCAATCCGGTATGCCAGCATGAGAGAGGGACTGTACCGCCCCGTCTCGATTGAAATAATCGTTCGGGAAGATACGCCGACAAACTCGGCCAGCTGCCGCTGAGTCAGTTTTGCCGCCGTGCGCAGCTCTTTTACTTTTGTCTTCATCGATCGGTTCCACATCCTCTTCTGTAATTAACACCGCTGAGAAAGCACCAGTCTTTTCAACTTGGCGCCGTGCTCTCCGCAAACCAGATTTCTTTCACACACGGCGCTTTTCTCTCCAGATAAATGAAGCCTCCTTCACTTATGATCTCTCTCATGCTATACCGCCGTACTCGTCCTGTCAATGCGCATATTTTACAAGACAGAGAAGAAACACGGTGTTACAATAATAAAGATAAAAAAGGAGACCGCTCATGAAAAAAAGCACTAAGACGATCGTACATGACGAAGAACTTCAGATTGAGGCCTGTCATTTCCAGGGCATCACTCAGTCCTTTCCAAATCATTTTCACGAATACCACGTAATCGGCTGTATAGAACAGGGACAGCGCCGTCTTTCCTGCAGAAACAGAGATTACACTGTCGGCAAAGGCGTGATCCTTCTCTTTTCACCCGGAGACAGCCACGCCTGCACACAAAGGCAGGGCGGCGCGCTGGACTACCGCAGCTTTCATATTCCGAAGAAAACCATGCACCACTTTATTCAAAAAATTACCGGAACAACATTCTCTCCCCATTTTTCCGCAAATGTATTATACGATAGAAAAATTTTCCGGTCATTTCTGACACTCCACGAGAATATCATGAAAAATTCCGGAGAATACGGCCGAAGAGAAGATTTTGAAAGATTTCTCTCGCCGCTCGTCCGCCGGTGCATGCTGCCGGATTCTTCCTGCGGAGACCGGGAACACAGGGAAGAAGTCGGAAAAGCCTGCCGCTTCATGGAACAGAATTATACCGCGCGCATCTGTCTCGAAGACCTCTGCCGCTGTGCGGGCCTCAGCCGAACCGCTCTCACCAGAGCGTTCGTCCGAGAAAAAGGCGTAACACCTTATCTTTACCTGGAAAATATCCGCATCAGAGAAGCCGGCAGACTGCTGCAGAAAGGTGTTTCACCCTCGGAAGCGGCGCTGCGGACAGGTTTTTGCGACCAGAGTCATTTCACTCACTGCTTCAGCCGTTTCATCGGACTCTCTCCGGGAATCTACCGCGGCATGTTTACAGACAGAACAAATAATGCGGAAACACGTCTCCCTTTCGCACACACCGGATCATCGGAAACAGAAATCTGAAGAATATATAAAACGACACCGCACAGACTGTAAGACAGAAAAACGGAGACCGCCGCCTTCAGAGACATAAGGTCCGTCTCCGTACAGTTTCGGAAATACGACAAAAAGTTACGATAAGGATACAACGACATGACACAGAACCGAACCGCAGGCCATCTCGCCGCACTGCTGACCATCCTCATCTGGGGAACCACATTTATCTCCACAAAAATACTTCTCACCGATTTTCAGCCGGTGGAAATTCTCTTCTTCCGCTTTGTCATGGGGTTTGCAGCTCTTCTGCTGATTTTTCCCCGCTCTCTGGGAAAAACATCCCTCCGCCAGGAACTGACCTTCGCAGCCGCCGGCCTCACCGGTATCTGCCTCTACTATCTGCTGGAAAACATCGCCCTCACCTGCACCTCAGCCTCCAACGTGGGAGTCATCGTGTCGGCAGCGCCTTTTTTCACCGGGATCATGACACACATCTTCCTGAAAGAAGAGGAAAAACTCCGCGGCAGCTTCTTTCTCGGATTTCTGGTGGCCATGACGGGCATCTGCCTCATCAGCTTCAACGGTACGAAGCTTTCTCTGAATCCCATGGGCGATCTGCTGTCGCTTCTCGCGGCCCTCGTCTGGTCGTTTTACTCCGTTCTGACGAAAAAAATCAGCGGTTACGGCTACAGCACTGTCCTCACCACCCGCCGCACCTTCTTTTACGGCATTCTGTTCATGCTTCCCACGCTGTTCTTTTTCGACTTTCATCTGGAACTCTCCCGCTTTGCCGCTCCGCTGAACCTGGCGAATATATTCTACCTGGGACTGGGCGCCTCTGCACTCTGCTTTGTCACCTGGAACTACGCCGTAAAACTCCTGGGAACTGTGAAGACCAGCGTATATATCTACATCGTGCCCGTGATTACCGTAGTCACCTCCGCGATCATCCTTCACGAAAAAATCACGCCGCTGTCCGCTCTCGGCACTGCGCTGACCATCGCCGGACTCTTTCTGTCTGAGGCCAGAATATTTCAGAAAAAACAGAATTCCCGATAAAAACAGCGGCCGGATTACTGACACCTCGGCCGCTCTTCTTTTGATCTATTTGTTTTCCAGGGCAGGCACCAGAATCTGCCCTTCCCGATTCGGAACATCGGCAGAACTTCCGGTCCCCTGTATTTCAAAACGGTACACCGGCTGATAAAAGCCCTTGGAATCTATCATATAAGTGATACTCACGTCCCCCAGGCAAATTTCAGAATCTCCCTCTGCCGATCCGCCGAACTCGCCGCTGACAATCCTCTGATATGCCTCCTGTTCCGAAATCACCTGATATTCTTTGTAGATTTCACAGGCAAAGACATGATACCTCAACTCTGAAATCCGGCCGTCTTTCAGATATGTGCAGTTCACCGAACCGTCATACATCACATCGTCCAAGACATTTCTGCGGTAATCGATACGGTAACGTCCTTCCTCTCCGCCCGCAAAAACGCCGCCTTCCGGCAGTGAGACGCCGAGGGCCTCCAGCGCGCTGACAATCTCAGCTTCAGAGGCATCCGTCTTTTTCTCCGCCGATTCATCGAAAGCCGCGTCAAAATCCGTGTAGGAATACACGCTGCCGGCGTAATCGATCCACAGACTGTTTCCGTTCCGGTCATAATAAACTGCCGTATCGTCATAAAGATCGGTCCGTGACTCGTCCAATTCCGTACCTGTATTTCGGAAGAATGCTTCAGCCTGAGATCTCGTTTCCTCCCGGGAGGCGACAGCGATCTCATAGACAGGAAGGACTTTCCTCTCCTCCGAATACTGCCGCTCTGTCACAATCGACAGCCCGTCCCCGAAAGAACCTGCCGCAGATGTCAGCGGCAGATTTCCCAGATCCTGCGCCGCATACATCCCGAAAATCACAGAAAACAAAGCGACCGTTCCGATCAGAGGAATCTGAAGCGCCGCTGCAGAGAGAATTTTCACCGGCCGTTTTTTTACTTTCCCGACAATGCAGAAAACGATGGAGAAAAAACCATAGCCGATCATCGCGCCCAGCAGATTATCGATGATATCATCGATTTCAAAAATCCCACGATGGAAAATCAGCTGCGCCCCTTCTATCATCCCTGTGAGAAACAGACCCGCCAGGTACGTCCTCCAGAATCTCCGGAACCATCTGATGCCCAGAGGCAGTAAAAATCCCAGAGGTACAAAAAGGGCGATATTCAGAATAATATTCCTCCATGCGCCTCTGTCGAAAGTAATCCAGGCCTCCCGATAAGAAGAAAACGGTATCAGTTCCACCGAATTCTCTCCGAAAATGCCGCCTCTGCTCAGCATCACTCCTCCGAAGACTACGATAAGATAGCACAGGAAGACAGCCGACCACAGCATCATCGCCGGCGACAGTCTTTTTTCTCCCTTCATCGTCTTTTTATAAACAAAAAAATAACCGAAAACCGCAGCAGCCGCGGCAAAAACCGCAAAAATCGCGCCCAGCAGAAGATACTGCCGCGCCAACTCCAGCACACTCGATAATCTCATTCGTCCTCTCCCCCTTTTCAATCCCCGAAACTGCCGTCATCTTTACAGCCAAAAAGTAAAAACGGCAGAAAATTCCGCGCTTTTTCGCTCCCATTATACCATGTCGGCTACGGCTCAGTCTTCGTCTTCGCCCGTATTTCTTCGGAATCGGCAATATTATTCTCTGAAAGACCGCAGATCCCCGCAGGATCATCGGAGAGACTGCTGCAAATTACGCCTGTTTTGAATATTTCAAAATATACCTGCCATACACAAAACGGCGGAAGACCCGTGTCCTCCGCCGCTCAAGCCCGTTCTTTTTATTTTAAAAGTCCGCCTTCCCCGGCAGACTGTTCCGCCGGTACAGGAATCTCTTCGCCCGCCGGCATCTTCTTCGTTCTTTTTTTCTCTTTGCTGCCCTCATATTCTCTCAGCGCTTTCAGCGCCTGACCGGACATCGGGAATAAGACGATCATATTGAAGATTGTCATCAGCCCCACGCCTACGTCCCCCAGATCCCATACAAAAGTATACGCGGCCAGACCGCCGATAAACAGCATGACCAGCGCCAGACACTTGTATGCCGTCTGCCAGCGCCACTTATCGCCGAAGAGATAGGCCACATTTGACCGGGCATAAAACAGAATTCCGAGGAACGTGGAAAAGCTGAACAGCGCCAGAATCGCAGCGATAAAGACCACGCCGAACGAGCCCATATGATAATTCATAGCCGTCTGAAGCAGATCCATTCCCTGCAGACCCGCGATGAGATCCTCCGGAACGAGAAACATCAGCATCGCCGTACAGCTGCAGATCACAATCGTGTCGATAAATACGCCGAAAGCCTGAACCAGTCCGATCTTCGCCGGATGATCACTGTCTGCGGCAGCGGCGGCACACGGCGCAGAACCGGACCCCGCTTCATTCGAAAAGAGTCCTCGTTTCACACCGTTCATGAGTACAGCGCCGAAACCGCCTGCCGCCACCTGCCGCAGGCCGAAAGCTTCCTGGAAAATGCGGCTGAATACCGCCGGTATCTGATCGATATTCAAAAGAATGATCACGACAGTCATCACAAAATAACAGATCGCCATGACAGGAACCATGATATCCAGAACTTTGACCGTAGCATTTTTGCGCAGTACGATAATCGCCGCCAAAATCACCAGCACGACGGTAGTATAAATCGGCGGAATATGAAAGGCATTATCGAAAGCGGAGGTCACCGAATTACTGATCACCTGACTGATGCCGCACCAGCAGATCAGACCGGAAATCGCAAATAAAACAGCGATAACCGAATATCTGCGTCTTTTCGCCTCCGGATTTCTCTGCTTTCTCTTGGATTCTACAAAATTATGTATATAATAGGCCGGACCGCCGCGATAGCCGCCGTAAAGAGGATCCTTCTCCTTGTGAATCTGAGCCAGCGTCGCTTCGATAAACGCCGTGGAAGAACCCAGCAGAGCTGTGACCCACATCCAGAAAACCGCGCCGGCACCTCCGACGGAAATCGCCGCTACCACGCCGACCAGATTTCCCATCCCCACACGTGTTGCGGTAGATACCATGAGAGCCTGCAGGGAAGACAGACCTTTTCGCCCGCCCCGTTTCTCCACAGTTGCACGAATCATATCGGGAAACAGACGTACCGGCAGAAATCTGGTGCGAATCGTAAAAAAGATCCCCGCGGGAATCAACAGTATCACCAGAAGAGAAAACCCGATCGTTCCGCCGCCGGGCAGAGGAACGGTAATCAGATCATCCCATAAAAAACTGTAAACCGCTTCGATGACGGCAACCACTATGTCAACCATACGACAAATCCTCCAAAATCTCCTGAAAAATAATTGCTGCAGCGCATCATATCATGCCGATATCGTACGCTTCTTTTCCGCAGCTTATCGGAATTCTCCTTGCCGCGGATACCCGTTCATTATATAATCCTTATAAGAATCTGTAAAATTGGTAATTTCGTTATATAGCATCGATTTTTTCAATGCTCATAATACCGCAGATAATTACACATACGCGTGCAGGCGCAGCAGCGCAGAACCCGCATACCGCCTTTATTTTCAGGAGGAATCATGAACATCAAAAATCTGGAGAGTTTTATCTACGTTGCGGAACTGGGCAGTTTTACGAAAGCAGCTGAGAAACTGGGATATTCCCAGTCAACCGTATCTTTTCAGATCCGTCAGCTGGAAGATACGGTGCAGTTTCCCCTGTTTGACCGGATCCATCACACGATCAAGCTGACGCCGAAAGGCAGCGAAGTTCTGCGGCTGGCTCATCAGATCGCAGCCCTTTCCGCGGAAATCGAACGGGTCGCTGACGACACGCAGACACTGCGGGGCCATATCCGCATCGCTATGGCCGATTCTCTCTGCCACTGGCTGTTCTGGGACAATTTCGAACCGTTCCACCGTCAGTTTCCCGATATTTCTCTGAAAATCATTCCCGCCAGTACAGAGGAAATGTTTCGTCTGCTGAATCAAAACGAAGTGGATCTGGTCTACACGCTGGACAAACACATCTACGATTCCAACTACATTATCGCGTCGGAAGAACCGGTGCAGGTTCATTTCGCGGCGGCATCCTCCAACCCTCTCTGCCGCCATAAAAATCCGGAGATACCGCAGATCGTCAGAGAACCCCTGATCCTCACAGAAAAAGGTATGAGCTACCGGAGACTTCTGGAAGAACAACTGGCCAGCCAGTCTATGGAAATCCGTCCTTTCCTGGAAATCGGCGATACCTTCCTGATCTGCAGACTCGTGGAACAGAACATGGGAATCTCCTTCCTGCCGGACTACGTTACAGAAGAAGCGGTAAGGCGGGGAACCGTCCGTCGCCTCAGCGTACCGGGATATTCGATGGAAATCTGGGCTCAGCTTCTCTATCACCACGATAAATGGTGCACGCCGGAAATGCAGTTTGTCATCGATTATCTGAAAAACCGTTCCAAACAAAAACACTGCCTTCCGGAAAAACAGGAAGATCCCGTCCGGAAACAGTAAAACGGCTGCCGCGAAACAACCGTCGCAAGAACTGCGCCGCAGAC
>CAJLHL010000044.1 GCA_905206455.1 uncultured Eubacteriales bacterium | reverse complement strand
GTCTGAGAGAAGACGCGGAGCTCTTTCCTGTTCTTTATCGGATCATTCCTGCCTGAGAGAGCATATGGTAGGTTTTCTGTTTTTTCGAGCCCGCTGTCCACTGAGCAGAGGTTTTTGACGTTCTTCAATTCATTGTTTTTTTAGTCATTTTATGATGTGCCGGTGGATGTTCTTATCGGTCTGTCAGCGCGGCGATTGCGGCAGATCCGATAATCTTCTCGCCTTCAGATCCGCCTTATGGTCTCGATGACGCTCTGTTTTCGCAGCTTGCGGCTAACCAGCCCGGTGATGAGGACGGTCGCGGCGAGGACCGCCGCGGCGTAGGCTGCGATGGGCAGAAGTGGCAGTTCATAGGGGATTGGATACATTTTCCGGATGGGATAATTGATCAGATAAGTGGCGGCGACACTGACCGGTATTCCGATGATGATGGCTTTCAGGACGCAGAGAATTCCTTCGAGATAGAGCATTTTTCTCAAATCCCTGCCGGTCATGCCGATGCTGACGAAGACGGCAAATTCCCTGGCCCGCATCATGATATTGGCGGACAGCGTGCTGATGACGTTGGTAAAGCCGATGAGCAGCAGGATTCCTACAAAGCAGAAGGAAAGCACGAGGGCCAGGACGATCGCGATGTTCATGATGCGGATATAATCCTCTGTCAGGAATACTCTCGTGGTGTATCCGTCTTCCATGTATTCTGCATTCTCCGACGGAGGAAAATAATCTTTCAGCAGCGCGGAGGCGTAGTTCATGTACCCCGCTTCATCCGCAGGGGTATGCATCCAGCTGTATCCGCGAACCACCGCGCTTTCCACGATGAGGCGGACCGGATTGGTGTTCGGATAAAAAAGCTCTTGAGGAATATCCTCCTTATATAATATCCCGCCGATATGGTACGGGATGAGGCTGCCGTCTTCTTTTTCCAGTGAAAGCTCTGTGAGCTGACTGGTAAAGGGGACATAGTCTGTCGCGTGTCCGTTCTCATTGATGCTGATGTGGTTCAGCAGTATGGCGGAGCCCAGAGGGATGTCGTGCGTTTCGCAGAGTTTTTTGTAGTGTTCGTCATCCAGTACGATGATCTCTGCGTCAAAAATGAGGTCGCCCTCTTCTGCCAGACCGCAGGCTTCCACAAATTCCGCAGTCAGCTGCTCCCTGCGGAGAGCTGCGTCGTACATATCGTATTCCTGTCCCATACCGTAGACGTCGTCTCCGTCGAATTCTTCGAGTCTTTCCGTGATCTCCTGTGCTTTGCGGCTGTCGATGGGAGCGGGATAGAATGTCCGGTATTCCTCTGTGCCGCCGACAGGCTGCCGGATTCTCGCTGACTGGTAGTCTGCGGTTACGGAGTGAGTCTGATAAGAATACATCATATCCGACATATCTCTTACCTGTCCGCTGATGGATCCCACCACAGTGAACAGGATCAGACCGACAGTCAGAGCCGACACCGTGGCTCTGAAATTTTTTCTGTTGTAGGACAGATTCCGTTCCGCCAGGAAACCTTCGGCTCCGAAGATTCTGCCGGAGAGCGTTCTCTCAGCTGATCTTTGGGCTTTGTGAGATCGGCGGGACCCGGGAGAATTTTTCCGGTTTTCCGAAGAAGCTGCTCGGATGCTTTCCGCCGCGCTTTCGGCGGCGGCTTTTTTCGCCGGTATCCGGGCCGCTGCAAAGACGGTGATGGCAGCAATCAGAGCGGACAGTGCCAGCGCCGGGGGCGACAGGACAAAGGGCAGTTCGAAGTGAATTTTTGTCAGCATGATGTCGGTGAGCGCATTCAGCTCGCCGAGATAGGAATTTGTCAGGCGAATGGCAGCTGCCGTAAGGAGCACGCCGGTCAGCAGACCGGGAGGTATTGCGGCGCAGGACAGAAAAGCGCCTTCATATAAAATGGATTTCCGGATCTGTGCGCCGGTGGCTCCGACGCATTTGAGCATGCCGAATTCAGCGGTCCGGTCTGCGGCGCTGGCGCGGAATACGTTGGAAATGACGATCACCGCCATGAGCAGTATGATCAGCCCCAGGACGGCCGCGGGGATCAGAAGCAGGCTGAAATAGGCGGAACGGTAAGTGCCGAAATCCCCGCCGAGAAAAGAGGTGAGCATTTCATATCCGCTGACAGCGAGACTGCAGACGCAGGTTAAAAGCGCCGTCGCTAAAAGGATGGCCGCGGCTGCCCAGAAGGTTCGTTTTTTATTGTTTTTCAGCTGGGAGAGGGACAGCTGCGCAATGACATTCATCGGCCGCCTCCTTCGCTTACCTTGGAGGATTTCAGTCTCTCGTCCGAGAGGATGCGTCCGTCGGAAATCGTGAGAATCCGGTCTGCCTTCAGCGCAATTCTTTCATCGTGGGTGATGAGCAGAAGCGTCTGTCTGTATTTTTTGTTGGCCGCCTGGAGCAGATCCATGATTTCACCGCCGGACCGGCTGTCCAGATTGCCGGTGGGCTCGTCTGCCAGAATAAATGCCGGATCATTGATCAGAGCTCTTCCGATCGATACCCGCTGCTGCTGCCCTCCCGAGAGCTGGCCGGGCAGATGATCCCGGCGGTTTTCCAGTCCTGTCACGGACAGGAGTTGATTCAGTTTTTCCATATCGGGCCGTCGTTTGTCCAGCAGCCGGGGGAGCATGATGTTTTCCTCAGCAGTGAGAGAGGGGATCAGGTTGTAAAACTGAAATATCATGCCGATATTTCTGCGCCTGAAAACAGCCCGCTGGTTTTCATCCATCTGATAGATGTCTTTTCCATCGATGCTCACCGTTCCGCCGGTAGGGCGGTCGATGCCGCCGATCAGGTTCATCAGCGTGGATTTTCCGGAACCGGAAGCGCCGATGATGGCGATAAATTCTCCTTTTTCTGCCTGAAAGCTCACGTGATCGAGGGCCGTCACCTCTGTGTCGCCGCTGCCGTAGACTTTCGTCAGATTTTCAACCTTTAAGACTGCCAATGATCTCTTCTCCTTTCTTCCATTCTCCATTGACTTTTTATTTCCAGAGTGAAAGATCATTTTCCGCAGCGGTAATTCTGAAACGATCATTCTCAGATGGCGTCCGTGAAATCCGCGGAAAATGATCCCGGGATCAGAAAGAGGATCCTCTCGGACTGCAGGCAAAGATGCGGTTTACTTTCCGATGCGCATGGTTCTTTGCTGTACAGTTTTAACTTATTTTATCAGTCCAAAATGACAGTCCGGTGACTGCGGCCTTTTCCGAAGTGACAGTTTTGTCACTGAAAAAATTTCAGCGTGAAAGCGGCGCCTTTTCCCCTGCCGCCTCCGTCGACATCGATAGTGCCGTTTTGGCTGCGCAGGACTGAATAGGCCAGAGAGAGCCCGATTCCGTAACCCCGGCTGCCCCGGGCGTTGTCGAAGCGGGTAAACACTCTGGATATCATTTCTTTTGGAATGCCTTCTCCTGCGTCTGTAACGGAAATCCACCGGTAGACGGGATTGGCGCCGCACGCGATCCGGATGACGGAATGTTCGGGGGAATGCTCCGATGCGTTTTTTATGATGTTAGTCAACGCTTCCGCGGTCCATCGCCGGTCGCAGAGGAATTCGACTTCGCCTTCCGAAATCAGTGTCTGATCTTTGACGTCCAGGAGGATCGACAGAGGTTCCTCCGCAGCCTGAATCAGATCGACGGAGGAGACGGGTTTCTTTTCAAAAGAGATACAGCCCGCGTCTAACTTGGCAAGCTTCAGAAGACCGCTGACCAGCCAGTCCATATGATTGAGGCTGTTTTTGATATTCTCTGTAAATTCTTTTCTTTTATCAGGCGGGGCGTCTTCCAGCAGATCTGCCATGATCATCATAGAGGCTACCGGCGTTTTGATCTGATGGGAGATATCTTCCATGTATTTTACGAATTCTGAATGCTGCTGCTTTAGAGCTGTGATTCTTTCCCTCTGTATCGCCGACAGCGTGTGGATGTCGTTTTTCAGGATGCTGAAGCAGCCCTCTTTATTGTCGCGGATATCCGCGTCCTTTCCGTCGATGATCTTCCGGATGTTCTCCGAGAGTTCTTTAATCTCCTTATTCCGAACCGGCACGATATCCCATCCCCCTCACTGTTTCGATCGAAACCGCGTCTTTCAGCTTGTCTCTGAGACGCTTGACATATACCGTCAGCGTGTTGTCTTCCACAAAGCTGCCGCCTTCGTCCCAGATGCTTTCGAGAATCTGACTCCGGCTCAGGAGAACTCCTCTGTTAGAGGCGAAGATCAGCAGCAGACGATATTCCAGCGGAGTCAGCTCCACCGGTTCTCCCGACGCGTAAACTCTGCCTGATCGGGTATCGATGCGGACGCCGCCGATTCGAAGATCGGAAGCTTTAGTCTCCGATTCTCTTTCCGAGAGCGTCCTCTTCACTCTGGCCAGCAGCTCCCGCACGCGGAAAGGCTTGATCACGTAATCCGCCGCTCCCTGATCAAAGGCGTGTACGATTTTTTCTTCCTCGTCGACGACCGTCAGAAAAATCACCGCAGTCTGTTTTGTATCGATTTTATCGATGATATCGGAACCGCTGCCGTCGGCAAGCTGCATATCCAGAATCGCCAGCGGAAAGGAATGCAGGCGCAGCGCGTTTACCGCGTCGCGTACGCCGGTGCAGTGGGTCACCTGATATCCCTGCTGCTCCAGGGCGTAGATGATTCCGGATGCGATCATCCGGTCGTCTTCGACGAATAAGATTTTTTTCATTGATGTCTCCTCCGTATAACCTGACGTCCGTTTTCTCTGATAAAAAGTTTTGCTCTTTTGATTATACTACGCTGCGGCAGACGGTACAATTTTCTTCCCCGTCTGTCGTCTTGTTCTGTTATTTGATCTTTGATATAATTTATTTATATACACAATTAATATACGCAATTAAATCACAGTAATTTTTATGTTATGCAGGAAAGAAGACAGCATATGGACGAAGAGAGAAGAAATGCGGTCAGAGACATCGCAGAAGCGCTGGCCAGATTGAATATACAGAATGCTGAGATCATTGGAAATCAGCGCATGCCCGGTCCTTCTGAGCGCAGGGGAGGCGGCTTTTCACCGCTTCACCTGAAGTTATTGCAAGAGAGCGATTTTTTGCCGGAGTTTTCGGATCTGATTCGGGAGATCAACCGGAGTATCTGTGCAGGCAGGACAGGCGGGACGGAGGAATCGGATGTCTCGGAAAAGGAGCGAAAGGTATCGAAAGTTTTCCGGAACGCATCTGTTGTGAGAGAGGAGCTGCAAGCTCCGGAAATTTCTTCCGCAGGGCCTGTCAGCGGAACTGCTCTGAATGTTTCGGAAGTCTGCCGCGAAGATCCTGTTCCCGGATCTGTCTGTCTGAGGAATCGTCCGTGCCGGATGCGGGACGCGGGAATCGCATGTTCTCCCGCATCTGTTTTTTGTCCGAAAACAGAGATTCTCAAAGGAATCGATGTCATGCGCCTGCTGAGCGATATCTACTATTCCAGTTTTTATCTCGATATCTGCAGCGGAGAGTATCAGGTTATCCGCCTCGCTCCCTGGCTGATTTCTTTGATCCCGGAGCGGGGGAATTTTGACGCGGTCTTTGCGGCGGTAGCCCGTCATCTGATTCTGCCTCAGTACAGGGAAGAGTTTCAGAGAAAATTCTGTATCGAATATATACGGGAAAATCTGAATCGGGAAAAGTCCAACTTTGTCTTCGATTATCAGGTGATGCGGGACAAAGGCGCCAGCTGGTGCCGGATTTCGGCGGTGCTCAGCGACGAGACAAAGGACGGTATGTCGAATCACGTGCTTATTTTGCTTCAGGACGTGACGGAGCAGAAAAAAATCGAGCAGGAAGAGGATCATTCCCGGGTGACTTATCGCAGCGGGCTGGAAGAGACGCTGGAACTGGCCAGGACGGGGCTTTGGACCATCGAGATGGAAGAAGGCTGCGAGCCGCGGATGTATGCGGGCAACAGCATGAAAAAACTGCTGGGGGTAAAAAGTGATATTTCGCCGGAAGAGTGTTATCGGGCGTGGTATGACAGGATCGAGCCGGGATATGAAGAAGCGGTGCAGGCCAGCGTGGATGAGATGCTCTCTTCCGGCCGCTCCGAGGTGGCTTATCCCTGGAATCATCCGACTCAGGGACAGATTTATGTGCGGTGCGGCGGCGTTCACGATAAGAGTTTTGAACACCCGGGATTCCGTCTCAAAGGTTATCATCAGGATATCACACAGACGGTGGCGATCAACAAGCAGCAGGAAAAGGAGCTGGAGAGGGCGAATATCATTCTCAAGCGCCAGCTGAAGGTGACTCAGTCCCTGGGCAGCATTTATGAATTTATCTATTATCTCAATCTGAAAGACGATACCTTTTCGGTGATCAGTGATCAGAGCAGTATCCGGCAGTTCATGACGGAGGAGAGTTTTGCCAATCAGAAACTGATGACCGCCGTGAGAGCGCTGATCTCTGAGGGAGACTGGAATATCGTCAGAGAGTTTTTGGATTTCGGAACCCTCGACCGGAGAATGGAGGATCGGGAGATCGTCAGTATGGAATTTCTTTCCGCAGAGCAGATCTGGTACCGCGCCAGTTTTATCTCCGCATATCGCGGGCGTGACGGAAGTCTCGTTCAGGTTCTCTTTGTGATTCAGCTGATCGACGAGGAGAAGAGGAAAGAACTGGACGCCAACCGGGCGGTCCGGGAGGCGTATAAAGCGGCGCAGTACGCGAATTCTGCAAAGACGAATTTTCTTTCGCATATGTCTCACGATATCCGTACGCCGATGAACGCGATTATCGGGATGACGGCCATCGCCGGGACGCATCTGGACGATCCGGCGAGGGTCCAGGACTGCCTCGGCAAAATTTCTGTCTCCAGCCGGCATCTGCTGAATCTTATCAATGATGTGCTCGATATGAGCAAAATCGAATCCGGAAAGATGGCTTTCAACGAAGAGGAAATCCGTCTGCCGCGGCTCATCGACAATCTGCTCGAGATGGTCCGCCCTTCGGTGAACGCGAAAAAACACCGTCTTTTTGTCCATGTACAGGATCTGCAGCATGAGGATATTCTGGGAGACAGTCTGCGCATACAGCAGATCTTCACAAATATCATGAGCAATGCGGTGAAATATACGCCGGAGGGCGGAAGAATTGAATTTTATATCCGTGAAAAATCCTGCCGCCAGCAGAATGTAGGATGTTATGAATTTATCTTCAAGGACAGCGGTATCGGTATGTCAGAGGAATTTATGGAGCATCTCTTCGAGCCTTTTCAGCGTGCGGAAGATGCGCGCATGAACAGCGAACAGGGTACCGGTCTGGGAATGGCCATCACGAGAACCATCGTTCAGATGATGGGAGGCGACATCCGGGTGGAGAGCCGGGTCGGTGAAGGCAGTACTTTCACAGTCACGATCTTTCTGAAACTTCAGAACACGCAGGACGTCTCTACCGAAGAACTGGCCGGACTGCCCGTTCTCGTGGCCGACGACGATGAGATCTCCTGTGAGAGCACCTGTCTTCTTCTCAGCGATATCGGTATCCGGGGCGAGTATGTGATGTCGGGAGAAGAAGCTGTCCGGCGTGTGGTGGAAGCACATGCGGCGCAGGATGATTTCTTCGCTGTGATCATCGACTGGAAAATGCCAGAGATGGATGGAATACAGACGACGAGAAAGATCCGTAGTGCGGTGGGGGACGACGTACCTATTATCGTATTCTCAGCCTATGACTGGACGGAGATCGAACAGGAAGCCCGCATGGCCGGGGTGGATGCGTTTATCAGTAAACCGCTTTTTAAGTCCCGTCTGACCAGTCTGTTTAAGAGCCTGGTCAGCGGTGAGGAAGAAACGTCGGAAAAGCCGCTGAACCTGCTGAGCGAAAGTGATTTTTCGGGAAAGCGGGTACTTTTGGTAGAAGATAATGATCTCAATCAGGAGATCGCTCAGGAAATTCTCAAAATGGCAGGTCTCACCGTAGAGATTGCGGAGAACGGAAAAGAAGCGGTTCGTCTGTTTTCGGGAATGCCGGAAAACTATTATGATATGATTCTGATGGATATTCAGATGCCTCTGATGAACGGATATGAGGCTGCAGAGGCTCTGCGGTCGATGGAGCGCGAAGATGCTCAGAATGTTCCGATCATCGCGATGACGGCGAACGCCTTTGCGGACGATGTGCTGGCGGCAAAGAATGCGGGGATGAACGAGCATATCGCTAAGCCGCTGGATATGCTGCGGCTGCAGGAGCTTCTCGGAGACTATCTGAATCGGTAGAAGTATTTCCGCCGTCGGGCGCGGCGGCAGAGGAAAAAGAAAGGAACGCAGAATGAATATACAGATCTTTGGCACGAAGAAGTGTTATGATACCAAAAAGGCGCAGCGTTATTTTAAAGAGAGAGGCGTCCGGTTTCAATTTATCGATATGAAAGAAAAAGGGATGAGCCGCGGCGAGTTTTCCAGCGTGTGCAGAGCCGCGGGCGGGCTTGCGAATCTCATCGATCCGGACTGTAAGGACCGGGCGCTTCTGACGCTGATCAACTGCACGCCGGATCACCTGAAGGAGAGCAAAATTCTGGAAAATCAGGAAGTGATCCGCACACCGGTAGTCAGAAACGGCCGGGAAGCTTCTGTCGGGTATTGTCCGGAAGTCTGGAAGAATTGGGAGTGAGAACAAAATGATGATTCAGAGAGCGATTTTACATATTCTCGATTTTTATTCAGACGTCAGCGTTTTTTCGGAAGCGGAGATCGATCTTTCCGATGAAGCGGCCGCCGGTTATATTTCGAAGCAAATGGAGAAACTGCAGAATAATCCTTCCGGACGAAGGGGCGGATTTTCTCCGGACAGCGAATTCCTGGCGGATCTGCGGAAATACCGGTCCGAAGAGCTGAGCTTTGCGCAATTTTCCGCACAGACAGCGAGAATTCTGCACCGCTACTTGTCACTTGCAGGAGAAGAGCGTCCCGTGGACGTGCTTTTCGCCGATTTCTCGGAGGAGGACAGTCGTTTTGTGGGGTTTTTGCTGCTGAATAACGACGAAGCCTATATGCACCGGGCGGTCAGCGGAGACGGGCAGGTGAAAGCTGAGATCGCGCGTCATCATGCAATCCTGCCGAAACCGTCGCAGAAGACGGATTCCTATGCGCTGATCAGGCTGGATTCGGAAGAGATTTTCTTCACCGACAGAAAGCGGAGTATCGACGGTGAGGACCGATTTGTGCTGCCGGAGCTTCTGCTGAAGTGTACTTCAGCGGTCTCCGGACGGGAGGCGATCAAAACTCTGCAGGAAGTCGCGGCTGCTGTCGCGGAAAAACACGGCGAGAATTCCGCGGTGGCTGTATCCAAGGTCAAGAATTTTCTGATAGAAAATGCGGAGATCTCCGGAACTCTCGCGCCGCAGCGGTTGGTCCGGGAAGTCTTCGGGACTTCCGAAGAAAAGCAGCGGGAATTTCTTCAGGAAATCGGGGAAAAAGAGATTCCAGAATCGGTACCGATTCCTCGAAAGGCGGCGGTGAGCGCAGGCAGAAAACAGAAAATCCGTACGGACACGGGCATCGAAATCTCCGTTCCCGCGGAATATCTCGAAAATCCGGATTTTATTGAGTTTGTCAACCACCCGGACGGAACGCTGTCGATTCAGTTGAAAAATATCGGGCGGATTGTGAATCGGTAAAGAGTGGATCATATATTGGCTTATGCGAATTTTCTGAAAGAGAAAAGAATCGAAAAACTAACCGAGAAAAGGGCGTTTTTTGAAACAGCCCCTTTTGATTTTAAGAAGGCAGAGAGACGTCGGGGATTCAGCGGAGCAGAGGAGATGACATCAGCCGAGGCTGCACTCAAAGAGAAACATTTCACATTTGCTGCCGGCGGCGATCTCTTTTTGAAAGGAAGAATAGGTTTTGATTTTCTCAAATCCGATTTCTCGTAAATATCTTTCCATTTCTCCAAATTTGTAAAGATGTGTCTGAAAATCCATCGTTTCTCTCTGCAAAAGTTCCGTGCCGTCATATAATTCGTAGATTCCCGGAGAAAATTGTGTCTGACTCGAAACGTCGTAAAAATTTCTGCTTTTAAGGGTCAGATCGAATCCCTCTTTTGTTTTTACGGAGACAGAAAGCTTGTAGTCGCGGTCGTCGGGACATCTGGCGGCTGCCGTATCCACCGCAAAAACCAGTCTGCCTTTTTGTGTCAGCATTTCTTTTAATTTTTTCAAAGTTCTTTTGCACAGGTCAATATCTGTAAACAGGGAAACGGAGCCGGAAGAGATAAAAATATAATCGAAGCGCTCTTCCGTAAAATACTCTGTGATATCAGCGCGGTGAACTTTTGCACCGGGCGCTTTTTCTTTCAGCTTGTTCAGCATTTCTTCGGATAGGTCGAGTCCGGTGATATCGAATCCCCGCTCCATGAATGGCACGAGAAAGCGGCCGCTGCCGCACAGCGGTTCTAAAATTTTCTTTCCCTTTTCCGCGTAGGACAGATAAAAATCCAGTTCCTCCCGGGGAGCTGTTTCGTGCAATATCTCATACATTTCGGCGCATAAACTGCCGTAGTAGTTTTGTTTCGGTCTGCTCATTTAAATACCTCAGATGATGTCGTTTTCCTGTAAAAGTCCAGCGTTTTCCCGGCGATTGTGCCGGTCTTTCATTATCCGATGACGTATGACGTAGATTATATCACAGTTTCCTCTGATGTTTTGCAAGAAAAACATAGACATCCAAAAGAATCTCACTTAAAATATCCGGTAATAAAACATCGGCTCAGGGAAATTCGACAGAGAGCGAGCCGGTCGGAAGATCTGCGGTGTGGGACGCGCAGACAGATGCGAAGAAAGCGGAAAGGAGTGGATTTTTATGGAAGAGAACAGACGCAGAGTTCTGTATGCGGACTTATCGCTTCTTGCGGTGGCCGTCATTTGGGGCGGAGGTTTTGTGGCGGGGAAGGCTTCTCTGTCCGGTTTTTCTCCGATGGCCGTCGTAGCGCTGCGGTTCTGCGGAGCTGCGCTGCTGTCCGCTCTGCTGTTTTTTCGCATCCTGCGGAAGTCGGACGGGCGTGTGATACGGCACGGTCTTCTGCTGGGAGTGATTCAATTTGCCGCTCAGGGAATTCAGCTGCTGGGACTCAAATATACCACGCCGGGAAAACAGGCCTTTCTCATCGCGGGATATGTGGTGCTCGTTCCTTTTCTTCTGTGGATTATTATGAGAAAGCGGCCGGCGGTCTCCAGCTTCGCGGCGGGAGTCGTAGCTCTGACGGGGATCGCTCTCCTCAGCCTGAACGAACGCCTCACTATGGGAGCGGGCGAGATTCTGACTCTGATTTCCACCGGGGCTTTCGCGCTGCAGCTGATTCTCATCGGTCTGTTTGCCAAAGAGGATAACCCGATTCAGCTCACTTTTTTCCAGTTTATCTCTGCGGGGGCGCTTGCGTCGATTTTCGCTCTGATTGTCGGACAGCCTGTGATCGGAGCGGGCAGAGAGGCGGTGACAGGGGTGATTTATCTCATCGTACTCAACACCGTGGTGGCTTTTATCGCTCAGAATGTGGCTCAGCGCTATACAAAGGCCAGCCATGCGTCTCTGATTTTGTCTACGGAATCGCTTTTCGGGTTTCTGGCGTCGGCGGTCATTTACGGAGAGGCGCTGTCTCTGCGCACCGCTATAGGCGGACTGATGATTCTCGCCGCGATTTTCGTATCAAAGCTGGATAAGACTTCGGAGCAGGAAAGTACGGAAGAAAGCCCGGCGTAAAATAAAAAGACCCGGAAAACTACTGCAAATACCATTCTCTTCTGCCGGAGATCTGTTGATCCGGCACTGTGAGAAAGCACTCGCCGAAGTCTGCATTTTCGGGTCTTTTTTATAAATCTTTCGAATTGCCTCTATTTTCTGTTTTTTATTGTTGCAATAAACAGAAGGTTCAGCCGATATCGATGCCGCACGGGTGTTTCGGCGCGGTATCATAATGAGCTTTATCTCCTGCGACGATTTCATATAGACGATAGCCGCCGGAGAGATTGTAGCAGTCGAAGCCGTGTCCGGTGAGGATTCTGCAGGCGATGTAGCTGCGCAGGCCGCTGTGGCAGTTCACATAGATTTTTTTGCTGCGGTCCAGCCGGTCCAGATGTTCTCTCAGTTCGTCCAGCGGAATGTGAATCGAGGTCTGCGGGATCTTGCCGGCGGTGAGGAATTCTTCCTCCGTACGCACGTCGAGGAACACCGAGCCGTCGCCTTCTGTCTCGGCGATCGTCTCGATTTCGTGCCAGTGGAACTGTTTTACGATACCGGCACGGATGTTTTCGATGACAAAGCCGGCCATATTGACCGGATCTTTTGCGGAAGAATAGGGCGGTGCATAAGCCAGATCCAGTTCTTCCAGATCCGCCGACGTCATACCCGCCCGTATCGCCGTGGCCAGCACGTCGATACGCTTATCGACGCCTTCAAAACCTACGATCTGCGCGCCGAGAATTCTGCCTGTATCCGGGCAGAAGAGCGTCTTGATGGTCATATTGGAAGCGCCCGGATAATAAGTGGCGTGGGAAGCGGAAAATGTAAATACTTTATCATAAGTGATATCCGCCGCCTTTGCCGTCTTTTCGTTGAGACCGGTAGAGGCCGCTGTCATGTCGAACAGTTTGATGACGGAGGACCCCTGAGATCCGGTGAAACTGCTGGATATCCCGCAGATGTTGTCGGCTGCGATACGCCCCTGTTTGTTGGCCGGTCCCGCAAGTGCGATGAGGGCCTCGCGGCCGGATACGAAGTTTTTGACGCATACCGCATCGCCTACGGCGTAGATATTTTCATCGGAAGTTCGCATATGTTCGTCGGTGAGAATCGATTTTTTCATTCCCAGCTGGAGTCCGGCTTCCTCTGCCAGATGTGTTTCAGGAGCTACGCCCACGGAGAGAACGACGAAATCCGCGGAAATCGGGTCGCTGCCCTTCAAGAGCACTTTGATGCCGCCGTCCGGCGTCTTCTCATAGCCCTGCACCGCTTGTTTTGTACGGAGATCGATGCCGCGCATGCGCAGATACCCATGAATTTCACAGGCCATATCGTAATCCATCGGAGGGAGCACCTGATCGCTGCGCTGTAAAAGCGTGACGTGAATCCCCTCATGTACGAGGTTTTCCGCCATTTCCAGGCCGATAAATCCGCCGCCTACCACCACAGCTTTTTTCGGTCTGCTGTTTTCGATAAATCCGCGTATTTGAAAGGTGTCCTCCACGGTGCGCAGGGTGAAGATCCGGTCGCTGTCAACGCCGGGAACGTCCGGAATGACCGCTTTCGCTCCGGGTGACAGAATTAATTTATCGTAAACTTCTGTGTAAACGGTACCATCTGAAATTCTGCGTATAGTGACAGTCTTCGCGGCGGTGTCGATTTTAACCGCTTCTTCCCGGACTCTCACATCGATGCGGAATCTTTCATAGAAACTTTCCGGGGTCTGGAGCGTCAGTGCATCTTTGCTGCGGATCGTACCGCCGATATAATAAGGAAGCCCGCAGTTCGCATAGGATACATAACCGCTTCGTTCGATCACGACGATCTCTGCGTCTTCGCTGAGTCTTCTGAGACGTGCCGCCGCCGTAGCGCCTCCGGCAACGCCGCCGATAATCAGTATCTTCATCTGATTTCCTCCTGTTTTAGTAATCAGAAACCTGTGCCGCAGGCTGTATCCGAAATTTTCTCCGGCGCAGAATTCGGCACGGCCTGTCTTTAGAAAAGATCGATATTCTTATTTTAACCTAATACAGCATTTGGAAAAACAATTATTTTTGAAACGAAATTATACTGACAGAAAGGAGATCCATTATGAGAAGAAAAGACAGACAGAGAAGCGAGGAATTTGCATGGGCTGTGACAGACAGATGCGGCTGGGCGGTATTATCGTGTGTTCAGCCGGACGGAACGCCTTACAGCGTTCCTCTTTCCATAGCGAGAGAGGGCGGCCGCGTGTACTTTCACTGTGCAGAAGAGGGGAGGAAGACCGAAGCGCTGCGGAGCAATCCGAAGGTCTGCCTCTCCTGCGTGGGAGATACTCATCCGGCACAGGACGATTTTTCTATGGAATACGAGTCCGCGATTCTCTTCGGAACTGCGGCGCTCGTAGAAGAACGGGAGGAAAAAATCCACGGACTCCGTCTGATCTCACAGCGTTATACGCCGTTTAAAATGAAAGACTTCGACAGAGTTATCGAAGCGGCATTGGATCATACAGCGGTCTGGCGCATCGATGTGGAATCCATTACCGGAAAAGCACGTCCCGGTCTCGTCGTAAAATAGATTGGCGGCGTGATTTCGATGAGGAGGGATGAGCTGCGGCGTCGTTCTTTCCTTTGAAAGCGTATTTTCCGTGCCTGCCGCCCGGAGGATTTCCGTATAAAAGAACCGTCCTGCGGAAAAATAGAAGATAGAAAGTATGAAACTATTTTTCAGCGGAGCGGAGGAAAAGAATGTCTCAATCGATTTGGAAAGACGGTATCGGGAAAGGTGACGGCGGCACAGCGCCGGAGGCGGGAGCCGGCGGAACGTTTCACATGCCGGAGTTCGGCCGGCTGGACTCGGACCGGAAGACAGAGGTATTGATCGTAGGAGGCGGTCTCTGCGGTCTGCTCTGCGCTTATTTTCTGAAACAGGCGGGCGTGGGCTGTATGGTTGTGGAGGCAGACCGAATCTGCAGCGGTGTCAGCGGAAATACCACAGCCAAAATCACATCGCAGCACGGGCTGATTTACAGTCAGCTGATTCAGGTGTACGGCAGAGAAAAAGCGGGCATGTATCTTCAGGCAAACGAAGCGGCGCTGGGAGAATACCGGAAGTTAGCGGCAGAGATCGACTGTGATTTTGAAGAAAAAGACGCTTATACCTATTCCCTTGCGGACCGGAAAACGATCGAGGACGAAGTCCACGCTCTGCAGTCTCTCGGATTTCCGGCGGAATTTGCTGAAGGCGCGGATCTGTCTCTTCCTTTTCAGACCAGAGGCGCCGTCCGGTACAGGAAACAGGCGCAGTTTCATCCGCTGAAATTTGCCGCGAAGATCGCCGAGGATCTGGATGTCTGCGAATATACGTTGGTCCGTGACATTTCGCGCAACGCGGCGTATACTGACAGAGGAACGATCACAGCGGACAAAATTCTGTCCGCGTCGCATTTTCCTTTCCTGAACCGGCGAGGAAACTATTTTCTGAAACTCTATCAGCACCGCTCCTATGTGACGGCGCTGCAGAACGCGCAGGATATGGACGGCATGTATGCGGACGAATCGAAGACAGGGCTGTCTTTTCGCAACTATGGAAATCTGCTGCTCCTGGGAGGAGGAAGCCATCGTACAGGCAAAAAAGGCGGAGGATGGAAGGAACTGGAACATGCAAAAGCGCGTTTTTATCCCGAATCTGAGGAAATATGCCGCTGGGCTGCGCAGGACTGCATGAGTCTGGACGGTATTCCGTATATCGGGGCCTATTCCAGAAATACGCCGGATTTTTATGTCGCTGCCGGGTTTAACAAATGGGGTATGACCTCTTCTATGGCGGCGGCTTTGCTTCTGCGGGATCAGATTCTGGAGCGGGAAAACGAATGGAGTCCTGTATTCGCACCGGACCGCAGCATTCTTCATCCGCAGTTGTTTGTCAACGGAATCGAATCCGTGATAAACCTTCTGACGCCTTCTCTGAGGCGCTGTCCTCACCTGGGCTGCGCACTGAAGTGGAATCCATCGGAGCATACCT
Source organism: uncultured Eubacteriales bacterium (assembly GCA_905206455.1). GTDB lineage: Bacteria > Bacillota > Clostridia > Peptostreptococcales > Anaerovoracaceae > Alangreenwoodia. Next base: position 1,909 of record CAJLHL010000044.1, on the reverse strand, counting down.
GGGATTGTCCCTGCCATGGCTCCCGTTTTAGCGGCGACGGCAGTCTCATCGACAATCCGGCGAAACACGATGCGAGAGTGTAGCGGAGATCTGAGGATTGTTGAAAGGAGCGAGAGAATTCCAAAGCAGAAATTTTGTTTCACCGCCGGAAAAAATTTACGCATCTGAGTCTGAACGGCAGACGGAGTTTTTTGCCGTATATACCGCATATTCAGATCATTCATCGAGATAATTGAAGAGAAGCAGAGAGAAAAGGTAGTACAGTGAATAAAGCAGTGATCAGAAATGAGAGAGAATCCGATTATAACGAAGTGGAGCGAATTACGAGAGAAGCCTTTTATAATCTTTACATTCCCGGATGTATGGAACACTATCTGGTGCGTGTCATGCGGGGACATGAAGACTTTGTACCCGAACTGGATCTTGTCCTGGAACTGGACGGACAGGTCATCGGTAATATCATGTATACGAAGGCGGCTCTGACAGACGAGACCGGGACGGAGAAGGAAATACTCACCTTCGGTCCGGTGAGTATCGCGCCGGAGTTTCAGAGAAAAGGTTACGGAACATCGCTCATAGAGTATTCTCTTCAGAGAGCGGCGGAGATGGGATATGACGCGGTTGTCATCGTCGGCAGTCCGGCGAATTACGTGCATCTCGGGTTTCAAAGCTGCAGGAGATATGATATCTGCGTGGAAAACGGAAAATATCCGGCGGCGATGATGGTAAAGGAACTCTCCGACGGCTCCCTGAAAGGAAAAAAATGGGTGTATCGTGACAGTCCGGTCATGTCGGCCATCGATCCCCGGGAAGCGCAGCGATATGACGATACCCTGACGCCGATGGAAAAGAAAAACCTGCCGAGCCAGGAAGAGTTTTATATCCTGAGCAATTCTTTTATAGAGTGAGCCGTATGAAATCTACAGACCGAAGCCGGATTTTTGAAGAGACGAATCCGGAGGTTTTTCGCGCTGTGCTGGTTAAAAAACACAGTGCTGAAATGAAAAGAGACCGAAAAAGGAGAAACTGCGTTTCTGTGCGGTTTCTCCTTTTCTGTTATATGACGTGTTTTTTGGATTACGAAATCATTTCGAACAGTTTCACGATGATCGCCGGAGTTTTCGGAAAGCGGCTGAGAATCGCATCCGCTATTTCTCCGTCGGTAATATGATTGTGTATGTCAAACAGAAGATCGCCGGAAATCTGATCCCCGACAGCGACAGGCGCGTGAGCCAGAGCGCCGGCGGCGATGTGAGCTCCCAGAGCGCTGCCGCCGATGGCGTAGATACCCACGGCCTGTCCGCCGAAAGCGAGGATACCGATGGCCAGTCCACCCATCGCCAGAGACCCTGCTGCGATGCCGCCCACGGCTGTCAAAAGACCCAGCGCCGCGCAGCCCAGCGACAGGATACCCAGAGAAACTGCGCCGAGGGAGAGAAGACCGAACGAGACGGCGCCTATCGCTACGACTCCCTGAGCGATACCGCCTACGGCGATAATTCCCTTCGCTTTTCTCGGCCGCCTTCCGATATTTACATGAATCAGCGGAAGGCCGCCGATTTTTTTCTCGCTTTTGTATTCGTAGTGCCAGTCGAGAGAAGAAGGTTTTGTTTTTTCTCCTGTGCTCGGCTGGCCGTCGATGCGAAGACAGCTGACTTTTTCCAAAGAGCCCGTTCTCTCCGATTTTCCTGTTTTGCTTTCCTGTGAGGCAGCGTTCTTTTCATCCTCGTTTCCTACCAGAGTGTCGATAGAGATATCGAAGAAGCGGCTTATCTGAATGAGTTTTTCCAGTTCCGGCGTCGTGTCGCCCAGCTCCCATTTGGAAACGGTCTGTCTTGAGACTCCGATATGCTGTCCCAGTTGTTCCTGCGATAGTCCTCTCTGTTTTCTCAGCCGAATCAGTTGTTCC
>CAJLHL010000043.1 GCA_905206455.1 uncultured Eubacteriales bacterium | reverse complement strand
TAAAAATACGGCGGTGCTCCCGGCTCTGATACAAGATTTCTCCTGCCATTCAAAATATCTATTCGCTGAATAATCCGGCAGATAAATAGCGATCCCCGGTATCCGGGAAGAGAACGACTATCGTTTTTCCCTCGTTTTCCGGCCTTTTTGCGAGTCCGACTGCTGCAAACGCCGCTGCGCCGGAAGAAATACCCACCAGAATACCTTCACTTCGCCCGATCAGCCGGCCTGCAGCAAAGGCGTCATCATCGGAGACAGGAATGACCTCGTCATAGATCTCCGTATTCAAAATTTCCGGTACAAAACCCGCGCCGATTCCCTGGATTTTGTGGGAACCCGCCCTGCCGGAAGAGAGCACTGCCGACGATGCGGGTTCTACCGCCGCCACGCGAATCCCTGGATTTCTGCTCTTCAGGTATTGTCCGACGCCGGTGACCGTACCGCCTGTGCCCACTCCCGCTACAAAAATATCGACCGCACCGCCGGTATCGTCGTAAATTTCCGGCCCGGTATGTTCAAAATGCGCCTTTGGATTCGCCGGATTTACAAATTGCCCCGGGATAAAGCTGCCCGGTACTTTTTCAGCCAGTTCTTCGGCTTTCGCGATAGCGCCTTTCATGCCTTTCGCCCCCTCTGTCAGAATCAGCTCCGCGCCATAAGCTTTCATAAGCTGTCTCCGCTCTACAGACATCGTCTCCGGCATAGTAATGATGACGCGGTATCCTTTTGCCGCCGCTACCGCCGCCAGTCCGATTCCCGTATTGCCGGACGTCGGTTCGATTATGACAGATCCCGGCGTCAGTCTGCCGTCCTTCTCCGCTTCCTCGATCATGGCTTTCGCTATGCGGTCTTTCACGGAACCCGCCGGATTGAAATATTCCAGTTTGGCGAGAAGCCTTGCCTTCAATCCGCATTTCTGTTCGATGTGTGTCAGCTCCAACAGCGGCGTTCTTCCGATCAGCTGATCGGCTGATGTGTAAAGATTCGACATGATATATCCTCCTTAACGCTTTCTTACAGCTGCGAATCCCAGTTCCAGGTCTCCGATGATATCATCGATATGCTCCGTTCCCACGGACAGACGAATCGTATTCGGCAGAATTCCCTGATCTTGCAGTTCCTCCTGACTCAGCTGAGAATGAGTGGTGGTCGCGGGATGAATCACGAGACTCTTGACGTCTGCCACATTTGCAAGAAGAGAAAAGATTTTCAAATGATCGATAAACCGGTGAGCCTCTTCCTGACCGCCCTTGATCTCAAAGGTGAAAATCGACGCGCCTCCGTCAGGAAAATACTTCTGATACAACTCATGATCGGGATGTTCCGGCAGAGACGGATGATTTACTTTTTCCACCTGAGGATGATTTTTCAGATATTCCACCACTTCTCTCGTGTTTTCGGCGTGACGCTGGAGCCGGAGCGACAAAGTCTCTACGCCCTGCAGCAGCAGAAACGCATTAAACGGAGAAATCGCCGCGCCGGTGTCGCGAAGCAGAATCGCGCGGACATAGGTTGCGAAAGCGGCCGGACCCGCCGCTTCGACAAAGGAAACTCCGTGGTAGCTGGAATTTGCCTCCGCAATTTCGGGAAACTTTCCGCCGGCCTTCCAGTCAAATTTACCGGAATCCACGATCATTCCGCCCAGAGTCGTACCGTGCCCTCCGATAAATTTCGTAGCGGAATGAACGACGATATCCGCTCCGTGTTCGATCGGGCGAATCAGATACGGCGTTCCGAACGTATTGTCGATGACCAGAGGCAGACCGTGCCTGTGAGCGATTTGAGCGACGGCATCGATATCAGGGATATCGCTGTTGGGATTCCCCAGGGTTTCCAGATATACCGCCTTCGTATTCTCCTGAATCGCGCCCTCTATTTCCGCGAGATCATGGGCGTTGACGAAAGTCGTACGGATCCCGTAATGCGGCAGAGTGTGTTCCAGCAGATTATAACTGCCTCCGTAAATTGTCTTCTGCGCTACGATATGTCCGCCGTCCTGTGCCAGCGCCTGTATCGTATATGTGATCGCCGCCGCGCCGGAAGCCAGCGCCAAAGCCGCCGTACCGCCTTCCAGCGCCGCGATTCTCCTTTCCAGGACATCCTGTGTAGAATTTGTCAGACGACCGTAGATGTTGCCCGGATCCGCCAGTCCAAAACGCGCAGCAGCATGAGCGCAGTCATGAAATACATAAGAGGTCGTCTGGTAAATCGGTACGGCTCTCGCATCTGTAGCGGGATCCGCCTGTTCCTGTCCGACGTGAAGCTGCAGCGTTTCAAATTTATAATTATTCATATTTATCATCCTCTTTTCTCTTAAAGCCGAAAGAAAACTGCGACGTCCTGTTCAATCAGAATGCGCAAACGATTTCGGCATAACCCGGAAACATCTGTTCTCCCGATCCGTTTGAGGTATCCCGGCCGTCACGCGAGACCAGGAAAGAAACCTCGCCGCCCGCAGCGACGGGAATATCGGCACTGTGCCATAGTCTCAGATTTTCCAGCGCCCGAACAGATAAACTTTTTTCCGATATCACAAAAAAACAGAAGCCTGCGTACAGCGGCTCCCGGGCAAACGGCAGTGAAGCGAACTTCTCACCGCAGGAGAAGCGCAGGCGCACGGCGGGGCGGCTAAATGCAGCAGGCCGCGTAATATGCCCGGGAGAACAGCATTCGGCAGCAAAACATCATGACATTGCAAACATTTATCTTACAGCTCTTCATCGCATCCGCCTCCTTTTCCATCTGTTGTACTCAAATCTGATGGTGTCATTTTGCGCCTATTTACCTACTATGTCAATAGGTTATTGGAAGTATTATCAAAAATACATTTCTCATCTTACAGAGATCACTCTCTGCTAAAAGAAATGCGAATGATCTGTGTCTCGCCCAGACCTTTTGAACAGAAAGCGGAAAATCCTTTCCCCGTTCCACACGGTGTGCGGTGAAAATACGAAAAGAAAAACGCCGAGACCATTGATATCAATGATCTCGGCGTTTTCCCTCTGGAGCTCCCGATCGGACTCGAACCGATGACCTGCTCATTACGAATGAGCTGCTCTACCAACTGAGCCACGGAAGCATGCGATATAAATCTATTGCTCGTAAAGAACAGTAGAATTTTACCATGTACTTTTTATACTGTCAACATTTAATTTTATTTTCCCGGACATCGAAAGTTATCGCACTCAAACGGAGCTTTACAGCCATCTGATGCGGAGACAAAAATCGTGCCATTTTCCCTCGAACATCCGCTCTTATCTTAACAGAAACTACAACTTTTTTGAAAAACAGATAATCCTGTTCGCTTCCGAAAACTTCATAGCCATATGAAACCGCAAGCTGTCGAGATTGTCTATCTCGCAATCGCTGGCAAATTCTCTGCAGCCGTTCGCTCTCGCCCATTTCTCACATTCAGCCAACAACTCCGCCCCGTATCCCCTGCCGCGACAGTTCTCTCTGACAAAAATTCCCTCTAAATAACCTACCGGACTTGTCTTCGTTCCCTCCACATAATCAGATCTCAGCTGACAATAGGCAAACCCCGCTGAAACATCCCCTTCGTATTTCAAAAAGAACCGGGCGTTTCCTCTCAAAAGGATTTCAGAAAACTCGTTTCTCAATTCCCCTGCGGAATGTCCCGTCCACATTAACGCTGCCAGCTCCGCTACCTTATCAAGATCTCTCTCTTCCGCTTCTCGTACCATTTGCATTCCTCCCTCCGTTTCAATCCTGATCCGTTATCTCTGTTGAGTATAACAGAAATATTCCGAATCAGCTCCGCAGTTTTTTGTATCAGATAAAAAACACATTCCGGAAATCCCCGCAGGAATTCCCGTTATCGCTGCAAGATTTCCCTCTGAGCCGTTTTCCGATTCTTCACACAGTAGCAAACGACATAAATTCTCGAAAAAAGACATAGTTTTATCATAAAACAGTTTTATCATAAAACTAAATGTGATATAATGTCTGCACCCTGCGGCTGACGGGTGTCAGCGACGGCAGAGTTCTGCGCTCAGCATAAGATTCAGATAAAAAATGATAAATAAAAATAATTCCTTTACAGGATCGATACATGGAGTGAAACGATGAGCAAAAACAACGATACTTTATTTTATTCCAATCTCCGCGAAATTCGCGACCTCAAACAGATGATCAATGAAAGCTGCAGCCTGTTCGCAGACCGCACCGCTTTTCTCGTGAAGAAATACAGAGGCGGGGAATATCTGCAGCTGTCCTACCGAATGCTGAAAAATGATATCGACGCGCTGGGTACAAAACTCATGGATATGGGCCTTTCCGGCAAAAATATCGCCGTCATCGGTTCCGGATGTTACGAATGGATGGTCTCCTACCTCGCCGTCATCTGCGGCACAGGCGTCATCGTCCCCATCGACAAAGAACTGGAATCCTCTGCGATCCAGAATCTTATCGAACGTGCGGAATGCGACGCCATTTTCTACACATCTGATGAAGCGAAAAAAATAGACGCCCTGACAGGCGTCAACTATAAAATTGAAATGGAATTCTACGGCGACCGCACCGATTTCGGCGAACCCCTGATCTACCAGGAAAAAGAAGGCGTCTATTCCTGGAAAAAGTTTGTCGAAGAAGGAGAAAAACTGATAGAAAGCGGCCGCAGGGAATATATCGACGCGCCGATCGACGCCGATGCGATGTCCATTCTTCTGTTTACCTCCGGCACTACAGGAACACCGAAAGGCGTTATGCTGAGCCATGCCAATATCGCCAGCAATATCATGGACGTCTGCCGTGCCAGCGGCATCCAGATGAAAGACAGCAACCTTTCCGTTTTGCCGGTACATCATACCTATGCCTGCACATGCAACCTGACATTTCTGTATGCCGGCGGCTGCACCGCTTTTTTCGAAGGGCTGAAATACATCGTCAGCAATCTCAACGAAGCAAAGCCGACTTTCTTTGTCATCGTACCGCTGATCGCGGAAATGATCTATGACAGAATATGGAAAGAAGCCAGAAAAACAGGCAAAGAGACACTTCTCCGCCGTGCAGTCGCTGTCAATAATAAGACAAAAGCCATCGGCCTGGACGCGGGCAGATTTCTCTTTAAAGCTGTCACCGGAAAATTAGGAGGCAGACTGAATACAATCGTAAGCGCCGCTTCCGCTATCTCCCCGGCGATCGTAAGAGGTTTTGAAGATTTCGGAATCACCGTTCTCCAGGCTTACGGGCTCACGGAAACGTCGCCGCTCATCGCCGCTACCCCGCGTCTTTCCAAGGACCGTTACAAAAAAGCGGGGTCCACCGGCCTGTGCAATATCACAGGAGAATTAAAGATCGTCGGCCAGAATGCCGACGGCATCGGCGAAGTCTATTTCCGCGGCCCCAACGTCATGCTCGGCTATTACAAAATGCCGGAAGCTACGGCTGCGGTCATGGACGGCGACTGGTTCAACACAGGCGACCTCGGTTTTCTCGATCCGGACGGATGGCTCTATCTCACCGGCAGAAAGAAGAATGTCATCGTCACGAAAAACGGAGAAAATATCTATCCGGAAGAAATCGAAATTATCGTCAACAACCATCCTTTCATCAGCGATTGTATGGTCTATGCGGCGCAAAAAGACGGCAGCGATATCGTAGCGGTCCAAATTATTCCAAATATGGAAAATATCATAAGTAAGCTTGGAAAAGAGCCGACGCCGGAAGAGCTTCAGAAACTCATGAAAAATATTATCGGCGACATCAATGAGACGATGTCCAGTTACAAACGAATCCGCAGCATCGTCATCCGCAAAGAGGATTTCGTCCGTACGACGACAAAAAAAATCATCCGAAAAGATAATATTGAGTCTTAAAAGAATCTGAACTTAGCAGCGCTTCATCCGAACATATATGTAGAAAGAAAATATAAATAAAATATGAGGAGGTATTCGATATAGCCGGATACCTCCTCTTTCTGATATAATTATATTTTATGAGAAAAAATATAGAAAGGATCCGCAGTAAAATTATGAACGAAAAACATATGACCGATTCAAAAAGACGACTCATTTTTATGAATCTTCTCGTAAACTGCATCGCATCGGCGCTGCTTTCCACCGCGCTGACTACAGCGCTCCCTCCGATCATCGAGGACTTCGGCGTCAGCGTGTCCACCGGGCAGTGGCTGACCAGCGGCTATTCGCTCGCCATGGGAATCATGATGCCTCTGACCGCTTTTCTCATCACGAGATTTTCCACAAAAAAACTGTATCTTACCGGTGCGGCAGTCTTTATTCTGGGACTGATCATCTGTATGCTGTCGACCGGTTTTGCTGTGATGATGTCAGGCAGAATCCTGCAGGCTCTGAGCGGAGGTCTGCTGACCTCCATGACGCAGGTGATCATTCTTTCGATTTATCCCGCCGAGCAGCGCGGCACCGCTATGGGATGGTACGGTCTTTCCATCGGCGCGGCGCCGGTCATCGCTCCGTCTCTGGCAGGCTTTCTGGTGGATTTCTTCAGCTGGAGAATTATCTTTCTGCTGTCCGCCGTCATCATGGGCGCCGCTTTCGTCCTGGCAGTTTTTCTCTTCAGCGACGTACTGGAAACGTCAAAAAAGAAGTTCGACTTCTTCTCATTCTTTCTCAGTATTTTCGCTTTCGGAGGCATCACTCTCGGCCTCGGAAACGTCAGCAGTTATGGAATAACAGAACCTTCTGCATTTCTTCCTCTGCTCGTCGGTCTGCTGACCGCCGTGATCTTTACCCTGCGTCAGCTGCGCCACAGAAAACCTTTTTTAGAGCTGCGAATATTGAGAAAAAAACAGTTTTCCCTCAGCGTTATCGGCAGCATGCTCCTCTATCTGGTCATGATGGGATCCTCCGTCCTCATGCCGCTGTACGTTCAGTCGGTCAGAGGCTATTCCGCCACCACGTCCGCTCTGGTCGTCCTTCCCGGATCCCTCGCGATGGCGCTCACCAGTCCTTTTGCCGGCAAACTCTACGATAAAATCGGCATGAAAAAACTGTTTGTCGCGGGAGCGCTCTGCCTTCTTCTGAGCAATATCGGCATGATATTCACCACGATGGAAACGTCAATCTGGATCGCCGCAGCTCTAAATACCGTAAGATGCATTGCCATCGGCTGTCTTCTGATGCCGCTGGTCACCTGGGGAATCGACGGTATCGATGACAGTCTTACCGCTCACGGCACGGCTCTTCTGACCTCCCTGCGAACTACCGCAGGCGCGGCGGGCTCCGCGATCTTTGTCGGCATCATGGCCACCAGTGCAGCGCGCTTTACCGCCGAGCTGGGAGACGGAGCCCAGATTCGCGGCGTGGATACGGCTTTCGCCGCGATGTCTCTGGGTTCCGCCGTTCTTTTCGCCGTTTCGGTTTTCTGCGTCAAAGAAAAAAAGAATACTTCCGCAAAAGACTCTTAACGTCAGCGTGTCCGGCAAGTGCAACGGCAACTCCGCTTCACTCCCCGGACACGTTTTTTACATTCTAATGACCTTCAACCGCCGTTTCCCGTTTATTCCACACTTCCCACAATCTCTGCCGCAGACATGCGGGATACCTGCCGAAGGGGTATGCAGGTAGCGAGAAGACAGGCTGCTGTGGCCAACAGCGCCGCCTGTGCCGTCGGAAGAAAAACAAATCCGGGCAGCTCTGCAGATCCCGTTTTGGCAGACTCAATCAGAACGGTGCAGATATAACCGGCTGTCGCTCCGATGACCGACGAAATGATTCCGTAATACGCCCCTTCCCAGAGAAACGTGCGGTACAGACTGGAAGTACTCATTCCTACGGCTCTCTGCATCCCGATTTCCGCCTTCCTCGTATGGATATTCGTACTGACCGTATTAATGATATTTAATATGCCGATCAGTCCCACGAAGAGAATCAGCCCCCAGGCCAGCAGATTGATCTGAGCGAAACTTTCCTCGATCTGACGGTCGGTATCCTCAAAAGACACGCACACCGTTCCCTCCGCCTTTTCACAGAACTCCTCGAGCCTGCGGCCGAAAGCATCCCGGTCGGCATCTTCTTTCAGAATGGGAAGAATTTCCGTATATCGGCTGTTTCCCGTAATTTCCTCATAGACGCTGTCGCTGACGATCACCTGAACACCGTTGACAAACCCGTCGTTTCCCACAGACAGATAGCTTCCGTATCCGTCCACCGTTTTAATGACGCGAAGCGGCTTTCCTTCTGCGGTAATCGTACTTCCGGCCTTTACAGATGTACCCGCCAGTCTCTCCTCTCCGGCGGAAACAGACAGAGGATTTCTGACCACACATCCTTCTCCGCTGAGAACTGCAGCTTTTTCTTCGTCGGAAAGCTGATCCCGGAAAAATCCCTCGAGATAAGACTCATTCAATCCGACGAGCTGAAACGTCTCTCCGGGCTGCAGGATCAGATCCGCAGAAATTCCCCGGGGACTCATTTTATCGTCGAGCTCGTAAAGGGAAAACTGCATTGCCGGAATTTCCCGGACGTTCTCATCTGCCGCCAGCACGCTCAGATCTTCCCTGGAAAAGCCCTGCGCCTCATTGACTACAGAATAATCTCCCAGATGCCCGCCGTCTGTCCCCGCCGCGTTCAGCAGAGTCACAAACCCCTGAAGAGCGATAAATACCGTGATGCTCATCACCAGAGATAAAATCGTAACCGCAGTGCGCCCTCTGTTTCTTCTCAGATTGAGACGGGCATAGTATGCTTCAAAACTGCGGATTTTTCTGACGCGGCGATTTCTTCTCTTTATCCTGACACCGGTGCCGGACATCGCTGTAACCGGCGAAACTTGTGCCGCGCTGCGGGCTGCCGGAACGGCGGCGAGAAAAGCGAAAAGCAGTGTGATCGCCGCGCTCAGCAGCAGAAAGATCCATTTCCCCGAACTGTTTGTCCGAATCAGTTCCTTCAGTTCTGCGGCGTCCTGCACCAGAAAGATTTCCGGAGACAGCAGCCCTGTGGCAGCGGAGAGAATTCCGGATGCGGAAAGCAGTCCGGTTAACAGCCCCACGGGGATTCCCAAAGTGCACAGAAGAAGAATTTCCGCCGTGACGATACGATACAGCTGTCTCTTCTCCCCGCCGATCGCCCGGAGAACGCCGTACTGCCGGCATCGTCCCGAGACCGCGATCTTCAGTATATTGTAGATGACCAGACCCGCCGCAAAGAGAATTAGAGCTCCTGTAAAAACGCTCGCCGCTGTCAGAAAAGAAAAACCCTGATCGGAATCCTGCGAATCGGCTGCCTCTTCATCGAATCTGATCCCCATCGCTCTCAGATAGACGGTATTATACACCGTATCCAGATCGGAAACGCCGAGTTTTTCCGTGAGGTCGTCCATCGTCTCCTGAAAACCGGCGGAATCCGACGTGCGGATATCCACATTGAAATATCGGTAAGAAGGCGGAAGAACCGTCTCCGACGTCCCTTCGCCCACGACGCCCTGAACCGCTCCCGCAGCATATCCCAGATAATTGCTCTCTAAAATTCCGGTGAGAGTAAAGTCCGCGGTATAGTCATAGGATGAGGTCTCGATTCCATGACGAAGCGCTTTGGAGACAGAAAGTGTGATCCTGTCTCCCGGCTTCCCGTCAAATCCCAGATATTTCAGAACGTCCTCCGGCAGCGCGATTTCCATCGCTTTCTCCGGCAGGCGGCCTTCTTTCAGCCGTTTTACCGCGGGATAAGCGTCCAGACTGCCGTCAAAATATTCGGTCAGTCCCAGCTTCAGGACACGATTGATTTCCACCGTACCCGCCGCGGAAGAAATCCCCGCATAAGAAATTCGCGGATCGCTGCGAATCGCAGTCACCTGCTCCTCGCTCATCTGAACAAAAGAAGCATAACGGCTGCCGCCGATGGTCACGGCCTGCTGCTGCCGCATGGCGGACAGGATTCCTACAGACTGGCCGATAACGGCGGTCATCATGGTAGACAAAATCACCGCGATGAGAATCAGAATCGATGTAACTCTCTGTTTTTTAAGATAGCGAAGAGCCAGTATCAGATAAGATCTCATGAAGCTGTCACCTCCGTCAGAATCCCATCCACGATGGAAAACTGCCTTTTGGCCATCCGGGCGACGCGCTGATCGTGAGTGATGACGATCAGCGTCTTATTCATGTTCTCCTGAATGCCCGCCAGCAGCTCCATCACCTCGTTTCCGCTCTTCGTATCCAGGTTTCCGGTGGGTTCATCGGCAAAAATGATATCCGGTCCGGCGATCAGCGCCCGGGCGACAGCAACTCTCTGCTGCTGCCCTCCGGACAGCTCTCCGGGCAGATGATCCAGGCGGCCGGCGATGCCCAGCAGTCCCGCGATTCGGTTCAGATCGGTCTCGTCGGGACGCCGGCGGTCCAAAAGCAGCGGCATCATAATATTCTCTCTGGCGGTCAGCACGGGAAGCAGATTGAACTGCTGAAAGATAAAACCGATATTTCTCCGCCGAAATGCAGATAAAACGCGGTCGCTGCCGCTGTGAATGTCCTTTCCGTCATAGAGCACCGTACCGGAAGTCGGCCGGTCCAGACCGCTGATCAAGTGCAGCAGCGTGCTCTTTCCGGAACCCGACGGGCCGACAATCGAAATAAAATCCCGGTCACAGATTTCCATACTGGCGCGGTCCAGCGCCGTCACCTGATTTTCGCCGCTGCCGTAAATCTTTGAAAGTTCTTTTACGATAATACTCATCATCCCTTCTCCTTTTCTGCGATAAATATGGAAAGACCCCGTCCTCCGAGGAATTTTGCTCTTCTGTCAAAACTGCGGACTTCGGTCAGGCGAAAGAAGCGATAAAAAATACACTCCTCTCATCTGAGAAGAGTGTATCCGACAAAAATCAAGATTTTATCAAGATTTTGAGATTTTCAGTTCTGCCGTGACGACGGCTCCCGACGCACCGTTGGTCAGATGCAGACTGCCGCCGTGTTTTTCGCAGAGCAGACGGCAGATATAAAGCCCCATACCGAAATGTCCGGGGTCGCTCTTATCTCCCCGCACAAAAGGCTGCATACCTTTTCGCAGAAGTTCCTCGGAGAATCCCTCTCCGTCGTCCTCCACTTTTAAAATCAGACGATCCCGGCGTAAAGACAGAGCGGTGCAGATCTCTTTTTCCGCATAGCGGCCGGCATTGGTCAGCAGATTTTCAGAGACGGCGGAAAAAATAGCTTCGTCCAGCCAGAGAGGCGCGCTGTCGCTGCCGTGAAAGGCAAAGACAAGACGGACGCGGCAATCCTGCAACAGCAGTCCCGCACCCTCCTGAAAACCGGCCCTGATCTTTCCGAAGGAAATCGCTTTGGGAATGCAGGGCGTATCCTCCAGTCTCTGAGCGCTGCTCATCACTTCTATATAATCGGCGATGCGCTCCGTATAGCGACTCATCTGCGCCAGATTTTTCCGGATATTTTCCGGCAGCAGATTGTCCTGTACCAGGCTTTTTTCCATCAGGCGCACAGAACCTTTCAGCACGGTCACCGGATTTCTCAGATCATGTGAAAACGCGGCGTTCAGCCGTCTGCGCTCTTCCGCCTGGCGCCATAATTCCCGGTTGTTTTTCTGCAGCTGACCTCGCATTTTTTCGAAAGCGGCGCAGAGCTGTCCCAGTTCGTCGCCGCTGTCAGAGGAAATGGTAAAATCCAGATCCTGTTCCATAATCCGCTGCGCCCCGCTCTGCAGCATCCGGATCGGTTCTCTCAGCTTGCAGCGATAGATCACCGCTCCTGAGACGATAACCGCTGCGGTGAAGTAAATAACCGGCAGCACATACTGGAGCGACTGAATCAGATTTGCCATTCGCCACTGTTCAGCAGAAGGCGGAGAAGCAAACTCCGAAGACACGGGATTTCCGTACAGATCGTATTCGATTTCAAGGCCGGCAGGAGCGACCTGCTCTCTCAGACGGATACAGACCCAAAAGGTGACGGCCGTACAGAGGAGAGCGGTCAAAAGACTCAAAGCGCTCACCAAAATATAGAATCTGCGCAGCCCCATATTTCTCATTTTTACGCTCAGCCATTCCATCGGTAACCGCACCCCCAGACAGTCTCGATATAGTTGTGAAGCGTCTTTTCGGAGAGTTTTGCACGGACTTTCCGGATGTGTTCCAGAACAGTATTGCTGTAGCCGGCGCCGTCGACGCCCCAGATCGTCTCATAGATTCTCTCCCGGTCAAAAATCTGCCTCTCATTGAGGGACAGAAGCTCCACGATATCGAATTCCCGCCGGGATAAAGGCACGGGTTCGTCTCCCACCGTCACCCTGCGTGCGGAATAATCCACGGTCAGCTCTCCGAAAAAACGGACGGCCGACGGCGCCGTCCTGCGTTCCTCCCTCCGAAGATGCGCTTCCACCCGGGCGCCCAGCACATCGATGTCGAAGGGTTTGACAATATAATCGTCCGCTCCCGCGCCGAATCCTGCAATCTTATCTCCGTTCTCCAACCGGGCGGTGAGAAAAATGACAGGACAGGCCACATGTTCCCGGACGAGTCGGCACACTTCCAGCCCGTCCATCCCCGGCATATTGATATCGAGAAGAATCAGATCCGGCCGCTGCGATATCTTCTCCAGAGCGGATGTTCCGTCCTGAGCAGTGATCACCTCATAGCCCAACATCTCAAAATACCCCTTTATCATTTCGACGATTCCCGGCTCGTCGTCTGCGATCATGATTTTTTTCATCGCCCCGCCTCTCCTTTCACTGCTCTCCGAAAGACGGGTGATAAAATTGTCCGCCTTCTATCCAGAGATTTCCTTATCTGCACAAATAAATTCCGAAAAACAGATCTTCTGCCGCTACAGAATCTACTGTAACAAAAAATACCGCCGGCGGACAATAGGCCGGCGGTATTTTTCTGTTTTGTTTTCGCTGTCCAGAAGAAAGGACGGCGGAATCCGCCGCAGAGACGCGAGACAGCCGCGGTCTTTATGGATTAAACCGATTCTTTTCCCCACACTTCCTCTGCGATCTGTCTTACCAGAGCCAGTTTCGCCCACTGCTCCTCTTCCGTCAGTTTATTGCCAATTTCATTGGATGAAAAACCGCACTGCGGACTGAGATATAATCTGTCCAGCGGAATATATTTCTCCGCTTCATGAATACGGGCGATCACCTCCTCCTTCTTTTCGAGAACAGGGGATTTCGTCGTGATCAGTCCGAGAACGACTTTTTTATTGCCCGTAACATATTTCAGCGGTTCAAACCCTCCGGAACGTTCGTCGTCATATTCCAGATAAAAAGCCTCCGCATTTTCGTCTGAAAAAAGGATCGGCGCTATCTTATCATACGGTCCGGATGCGGCATATGTCGACTGATAGTTCCCCCTGCACACATGAGTATTGATCACCAGGTCCTCAGGCTTTCCCTCAATCGCAAGATTATTGATCCGAAGATATTTTCTCGCTTCCTCTTCGATATCCGCTCCTGCGCCCAGTTTTTTCTCCCAGTATTCCGAGTCGACCACCATTCCCCATGTGCAGTCGTCCAGCTGAATATTTCTGCATCCGGCTTCGTACAGTTCTCGGATCACCGTCCGGTACGCCGCGGCGATATCCTGTACAAGCTGTTCATAATCCGGGTAAACGCCTCTGGTCTTTTCAGCATTGTCCGCCCTGAATAATTCAGACAGCATCTGCGCAGGCGCGGGAATCGTCTGCTTCGCGACAGTATTCTCATCTTCAAACTGTCTTAAAAATTTATAATGATCCACAAAAGGATGACTTTCTCCTGTAATTTTTCCGGTCACCTCTACAGAAGTGTGATACGTCTCCATCCCGTGAAAGAAATAACCGTGATCCAGTTCTATCCGTTCCACGCCGTTTAATCCCCACATAAAATCCAAATGCCAGCTCTTTCTGCGGAACTCTCCGTCCGTAATGACATGGTAACCCGCCGCTTTCTGTTTTGTTACCAAATCCGCAATGCAGCGATCCTCCGCAGCTTTCAATTCCTCCGCAGTGATTTTCCCATCTTCAAAATTTTTTCTCATGGAGATCAGTTCTTCCGGACGAAGAAAACTCCCTACATAATCATAACGAAATGGCGTTTTTAATCTGCTCATATCTTTCATCTCCTTTTTCTGATCTATGTGATTTTCCGCCGCTTTTGAGAACTTTCCGGACACTTCCGGTCCCGGCTGACCCGCGCCGCGGTCTGCAAAGTCTGCCCTCTCGCTCTCTCATTTCTGTTTCAACTGTATTTCATACCGATTTTAGCGCATTCTTTTCCCTTTGAAAAATATATAAAAAAAGCGGTTCGCCATAGTCTGAAACTATGACAAACCGCCGTCTGCGATTCTCGCCGCGAGCCGCTCAAATATATTTTCTCAGAGCTTTCATATAACTTTCACCATACTGCGTAAGCGGCATATTTTTCTGCCGGATGGTTCCGATCCTCATATATTCTTCGACGAGCAGAGGAACAGCGATGATATTCGCCCCGTTGAGCTTCCTGCTGATGACGCCGGAACTTACGGTATAGCCGTCCAGTCCGATCACCAGATTAAATAAAGTCGCCCGGTCTCTTACCTTGATACTTTTTCTGCGGTCAAGAGTGCTCAGTATTTCCTCTGAGAAATAGAACGAATTATACTCTCCCTGTTCAAAAGAAAGATAGGGATAATCTTCCAGATCTTCTATGGAAAGAGTCGCCTTCGCCGCCAGCGGATGGCGTGAAGACAGGAAAACATGCGGTTTCGCTACAAACAATTCCTCAAAAAGCAGATCGCTCTGACGGATAAATTTCATGATCACCTCTTCGTTTTTTGAAGAAGTGTATAAGATACCGATTTCACTCTTAAGCCTGCTCACATCCTCTATAATCTCATGCGTCTGCGTCTCCCGAAGGACAAAATCATACTGTTTGCCCCCGTATTCCCGAATGACATCGACAAACGCATTGACCGCAAAAGAATAGTGCTGACAGGAAACGGAAAAATGTCTGCTGCCGGCACCTTTTCCGGTAAATTTCTCGGTGAGGAGATCCGTCTGCTCCAATACCTGTCTGGCGTAGGAGAGAAACAAATCGCCCTCATTTGTGACGGTCACGCCCCGATTTGTTCTGCAGAATATCGTTATCTGCATTTCCTTTTCCAATTCGCGTATAGCATTGGTAAGGCTCGGCTGCGAAAGGTACAGCCTTTTCGCCGCTTCGGTTATATTTCCGGTCTTTGCAACCTCAACCACATATTTCAGCTGTAACAGGGTCATGACCAACCGTCCTTTCCAAACAGTACAGAGAAAATCCGCCGCCTGCGGAGGCGGATTCCGTTTTCAAACTTCCCACCTGCACTTTTTTAAATCCACATGGGTGTCGTCTTTCATGGGCACCCCTTCCTGCCGGAGCAGATCCGCCTGCTCCGGCCATCCCGGCGCCAGCCTTCCCGCGTGGTTTACCACCCAGTGACAGGGGAAACTTCCGTAATACTCCGCTCTGCTGAGAACCTTTCCCACCAGTCTGGCATTTTTCTCTCTGCCGATCAGACACGCGATCTGGCCGTATGTGGCAGTCCTGCCTTCGGGAATCTCTTCCACTGCGGACAGAATCTCATATATCAAACTGTCATCTAAAACACGTTTCATTTTTATCATTCCTCGCTTTTGTCGCGGGCAAAGTTTTATTTCAGCTCTTCATCACTATAACATTCTGAAGCGAGTTGCGCAAAGGGCATTTTCACAGATGCGGCTCATCGGATTCATTCCGTCGGATTTAGTTCTCTTTTTTTATGTCAACAGAACATCGGTATGAAAATCCTGGAGACCGGCAGGATAGTCCGTTCACAGCGATAACTTTTTCCAATAATAATTTCAAAGCCTCTATGTAAAGAATACGCGCACATCTGACAGCAATCATCGGTGGAATCAGTCTTCGTGAAGTAATATAATATGGGAACGATATCTCTTCTTCCGCGATGCGGAAGAGGACATCTGAAAATTTTCACGCCGCAGGATCTCTCACGGAAATCCCGGAGAAAGACAGTCCGGTCGCGTATCCCTAAGACCTCTTCAAATTCAGACCGGATGCGAAGGAACAGACCGTCGCTCCGGTTTAAACAGGATAAAGATAAGAAGAAAAACGGATAAGGAGGACAAATAGATGAATTTAGGAAACAACCTGTTCCATGCCAGAAAAAATGCGGACTCTCATAGGAAGGTATCGCACAAAAGCTGGGCGTCAGCCGACAGACGATCTCAAAATGGGAAACGGATGAAACCGTTCCGAACATCCGTCAGTCAAAAAATGACGGTATTGTATAATATATCATTAGACGAGCTCATCGATTTTGACATCGACGTCAGAGAAATTCAAGAAGTTATCGGCAAGACCAGCGAAAAAAACGGAAGAAAAAATCAACTGGACAAATGCATGAGAGGGGAGAAAATATCCTATCCTGCCCAACTATCAGGATGAAGTGAATATCGCCGATTATACCCGTAGGCTCGGGGAATATGCTGGACGAAATCAAAGAGAAACACTGGCTGAACGAACAGGACACAATGCTGATTCTGAAAGATATTCTATACCAAGTCTGGAAAATCCGAAAAAACAAATCGAAATGCTGAAGGCCGAACTTCCCCACGAGAAAATTTCATGATAGTTGGCTGAAGTTATCTATACAGACAAATAAGACAGATTGTCCTGATAATCATTATATGCACTCGACTATATTATACAAGCAAACTCAGTTAACCAATAAATAAAATCCCCCAATACCCCGCTGAAAATTCAGCCGGGGCATTCCTATCATTTTAAGTTTTCCGTCTCTTTTATCGCTGTCACTCCGCCTCTTCCTCCAGAGCCTCGATCAGAAAACTCACCGGCCGGAAGCCGTCGTTACATGAAATCATCGCTGACTTTTTATTCTTCATCCAGCCATTATAAAAATCCTCACCGCCATGAGTCAGCGTCATTACGAAACCTGACATAGTTTCCCATGCACTGTCGCACATTCCGTCAGGCTTTTTCCAGCCGTTTGCAATAAACACCTGTCCTACCCTCATATCACAGGCATGCTCTATGGGATTCTCGTACTTTTCCATCAGATCTTTATAGTAGGCCATTCTCATCGCTGTAATTCTGCATTTTTTCATATTTTGCTCCAAATTTCTGTAACACTGACCTTAACTTTATAACACTGTCTTACTATATTCCTTGCGTTTCTTCAAATATTTTAATAATCCGATGTTCATACAAAGTACTTCTGTCTAAAACAGAGTTAGAATATTTTTTAGCTGTATTATAGGCTTTATTCACTTTGTGCATATGATATCAAGACTGAATCAATTGCATTTAATAACGGTCGAAACCTACTAAATTCTATACTTTCATAATTAGAAAATATATATTTTGAAAAAATTTCCTTTCCATAATATTTTTTAATATCATACTGATCTTTTAAACACAATTCCTTACCATCTATTTTATGTTTAATAGTTTCTTCTAAAAACAAATTTTCAATTTCACACTCGTCCTTGTTATCAACCAATGGATTAGTAAGTAAATATACGTTTCCATCTTCTTTTAATTTCAAATGAAGATTATCTCTCAATAATTGAATTTTATTTTCTTCAATTTTATTTTTATTAATAAATTTTTTTAATGGTCTTTGACTATTTATTTCATTATCAAATAGAAAACAAACTGGTGCTTTAGGTTTAGAACCCATCTTACAAAAATATTCATAATAATTAGGAAACTTTATTTTCTC